>JBCDAK010000026.1:0-33301 GCA_039185545.1 Actinomycetota bacterium | reverse complement strand
GTCGGCGACGCCCGGCGCGGCGATCAGCTCGTTGACGCTCGGAAGCACCAGGAGTTCGAGTCCACATGCATCGACTCGGGCGTCGACTCGCCGAACCAGATCTCGCCCCGCGCTCGGGATCGCGAAGAGAACGTGAGTGGCGTCGAAGCGGCTCGCTACGTCGCCGATGTCGTCGAGCGTTCCCTGCACACGGACGCCAGAGACCGTGTAGTGACGACGGGTCGGATCATCGTCGACGAACGCGACCGGGACGTACCTCGAGCCGGGATCGGCCAGCAGTGCGCGGACGATGTGCTCTCCTCCCGAACCGGCTCCGACCACGACGGTCCGAGACGCATCGGCCAACGAGCGACGGGTCGACTCCTGATGGTGGAGACGCCACGCCGACCGCACGGCCACGGTCCCCGAGATGGCCACCGCCGTCGAGAGAGCGGGCACCGACCTCGGTGCGCCCGACATGAACCAGACGGCGTGGACGATCGACAGGATCGCGCCCGTGACGATGACCGACGCTGCGAGCGCCCGGATCTCGTCGAAGCTGCCGTACCGCCAGCGACGCGTGTAGAGACCGCTCGCGAAGCCTGCGGCCCCCTGCGCGATCATCACCACGATCACACCGCGAACGGACGCTGCGATCGACATCTCGCCGAGACTGAAGTCGTACCGACTGAACGTCGTGAGCGGAAGGGCGACCGCCCACACGGCGACGTCGACCAGATAGTGCACGATCGGGAGCCGGCGCCGGATCGTCGAGCCGAACAGACCGTGATGGTCTTGACTGCACTCCGACATCGATCCTCCCTTCACCGACGGTCCGCGACGGTGGGTCGCCGCGAACGGTCCGACGGTGTATCGGGACGTCTTGCGAGGATCTTGAGGCACCGGCCGACCGTGAGAGCGCCCCTTGTGGCGATCTTGAGTCGAGGGTCACCGGTCGGCGCCGAATCAGTGGCGAGACGCCATGACCACTTCGCCCGACGCGCACCTCGCGCGGTCCAACGGACCGCGACGCAGCGACCCAGGCATCACCGCGCTCGAAGCCGTGGCAGGGATCACCGTCATCGCGACGATCGTCGCTCTCGCGGTGTGGGCGTCGTTCCAGTTCGCAGGGCAGGGCACTGGCCGCGCCTGCGGCGCAGACGCACGGATGCTCGCCACCGCGACCGACGTGTACTTCGCTCGCACCGGCAGCACCGTTCTCCCGGCCACCGGAGACGACCATGACCGCTACGAGCGCACGCTCGTCGAGGCCGAGCTGCTCGGCGACACGTCGGTGCGCTTCGACCTCCAACCCGATGGCGGACTGGTCCCATCCGGCGACGACTGCGAGTGAGCCCGGTGACCTCAGGCGCCGCGTGATTCGGCGGCGAGTCGGAGCACCTCGTCCTCGGGGTACGCCCCGATCCATCCCTGGACGGGCGTTCCGTCGGGGGCCAGGAGGACCGCCGAGGGCTGCGAGGTGATGCCGATCTCGGCCCACGTCTGGAACGACTCGTCCCAGAGCATCGTGAACGAGTTGGTGCCGTGGTCGGCGACGAACTCCTGGGCCTCGCCGAGCGAGTCCTGCGTGCCGACGCCGACGACGATGATCTCTTCTGCGTGATCTCGAGCGAACTGCTCGACCTCGGGAGCTTCCCGATTGCAGGTGGGTCAATGCGGCGCGTACATCCAGAGCAGGATCGGGAGGTTCTGCGGCGCCACGTTGCGGAAGTTGACCTTGGCTCCGGTCTGCAGGTCGTCGACGACCACGCTGGGGAGCAGGTTGGACTCGACGTCGGCGGCGGCGTCGACGTCGGGACCGATGAGGTCGATGCGCCCGTCGTCGAGACGAGTCGACCGCAGACCCGGTGCGGCGGCGTCATCGGCTGCCGGCTCGTCGGCGGCGGGTTCGCCGGCCGAGTCGGCACTTCCCGCATCGAGGTCATCGGACGCGTCGACGCCGGACTCGGTGTCGCCGGTTCCCGCATCGTTCTCCGGCTCGGCCTCGGGGGCTGCCGTGTCGGCCGCCGAATCGTCGGCGGGAGCGGCGTCGGCCGGGGGGTCGGCCTGGACCGCGACCGAATCGGCCGTGGAGGACGTGTCGTCGTCACCGCACGCGGCGAGGACGAGGGCGCCGGCGGCGAGCACCGGCAGCAGGCGTGGAGGACGCATCACGCCATTCTCATGGTCGAGCACGCCTGCCGGCGGGCACATCGGCCTGTTGTCGGAACGTTTCGCAGCGCAAGATGTGGCGCCACACGCCACGTCGGGCCGAGTCTCGGTGATGCCGAACCGGCGTCAGCGGATGTGGGCGAAGAGCTCACGACGGAGCTCGACGAGCTTGGGCGCGGGCTCGCCGTCGGACCACGAGTCGCCCACGATGACCCGCTCGTAGCTCTCCCACTCCTGACGGACACCGGCGAGGTCGCCGGCTCGTGCATGGGCTCGCATCCGCAGCGCGATGAGCTCTTCGTGCCCGGGGAGAACGGTCAACCCGTACCCAGTGGCCCAGAACACCCCCTCGACGTCACCCAATGAGAGCGCGTGTCCGGCGTACTCACCTGCGACCGACGTGGCGAGCAGCACGAGGTTGGACGTGATGCCGTCGGCGTCGGGCCACAGGTAGCTCGTTCCCGCGAACGGAACGTCGCGGATCATCTCCACCGCCGGTCGGAGGATCTCCATCGACTGCGACGGAGCTGCGAGACGGGCGTGATCGAGACGGCGCCGCACGAGATCGGCGTCGGTCACCACCAGTTCGTGCAGCGGGAGGTCGTCGGTCATCGTGCGGGCCAGCCACTCGTCCCCATCGGGTGGATCGACCAGCCGGCCGAGACCACGCCGGGCCTCGGACACGACGTTGGCGAACGTGGCGTCGCGGACGTCGAGCTCCCAGAGCGCCGTCCGCGCACCCGACCGGGTCGC
The DNA here is from genome assembly GCA_039185545.1 of Actinomycetota bacterium. Classification (GTDB taxonomy): domain Bacteria; phylum Actinomycetota; class Acidimicrobiia; order Acidimicrobiales; family Ilumatobacteraceae; genus Ilumatobacter_A. The sequence goes on along the minus strand of JBCDAK010000026.1, from coordinate 30,397 downwards.
CCGGGCTCGATGCGTGGCGAGCCAGGCGATGAGCTCGATGGTCTTCGAACGCTCGAAGTCGGCCACTCGTCCGTCGCGATCGGCGATCGTGACCGGACCGAGCACGCCGACGACGATGCGGTGCGGGGATGGCTCGAACGGTTCGTCGTCGACCTCGACCGGACGGGCACCACCGACCGACGTCGGCCCTCCGCTCGCGTGTCCGACGTCGTGGCCGATCGATCGTACGTCGAACGACTCGATCGGGCGATCGGCGTGGTCGAGCAGCGCCGCGATCTCGGCGAGCTCGCGCTGGGTGACGCCGACCGGCGAGATCTCGATCTCGGTTCCGAAGCCGCTGAGGGTCCAACGCGTCGGGCCCGGGGCCAGTCGAACGCCGGGGGCGAGCGCCCCGATCCGATCGCTGGCCGCCAGGATCCCGACGCTTCGCTCCGGCGCCGGGAGGCGCCGATCGTCGAGGTCGGCGGCGTCGGTCTCGGTGAGGATCGCGATCGCCGGTTCCCACATCTCGCCGCCCGTGCGGAGGGTTCGCAGATCGAACGGGGAGCGGCTCACGACCATCGGAGAGCGCACGAGGTCGTCGGCGAGTTCGAGCGCGTCGTCGACCGATCGAACGCGGTGCACGTTCGGATGGCCCAGCGTCACCTGCGACGGCAGCGAGATCGTGACGAGGTGCGCGACCTCGGCGGTGGCGGAGGTGGACAGGGCCACCGTGACGGCGCGGAGCACTTCGTCGGCGACGCCGCCCTCCCCTTCGATCACCGTGAGCAGTGCCGCCTCGAGATCGACCAGGACGTCGCGACCGCGGGCGTCGACCCCGATCTGCACCAGCGCCGGCGACGGGTGACCGACCTGCCGTGCCTCCTCGCCGAACATCTCGATCGGTGTCGTGGCCGTCATCGACCAGTCGGACCCGCCGCCGTTCCATGGCAGCGGCATGATCGCGTCGCCGGTGAGGCGGAACGTGACCTCGCCGTCGGGGTCGACCAGGACGAACCCGATGCGGACGCCCGTCTCGATGAGCTGCCGCGCGGCGGCGCGGATCGCCACGTCGAGCCGCTGGGCCCGCTCGGTCGGATCGGTGCTCCGGAGTCGTCGTTCGATCGCCGCCACGTCGTCGCCCGGTTCGGCTGCCCGGCCGCGCGGGAGCGCTTGGCGCAGACGACGACGGCGGCGGACCCCGACGAGGGTGAGGAGCCCGGCCGAGATGAGTGCCGCGTGCTCGAGCCGGATCGGTGCCGGAACCCCGGCCACGTCGTCCTCGACCACCTCGTCGACGTCGTTCCCGGTCTGGGCGTCGAGCGACGCCGGGTCGTGGTCGGCAGGATGAGCGTCGGGGCGCGGCGTCTCGGTCGAGGGGTCGACACCACCGGAGTCGATGTCGAATCCGGGCCGAGGTGTCTCGTCGGTGACGTCGGCGAGCGACTCGTCGACAGCGTCTCGGGTCGCGAGCCGGTCCGCGCGGCCAGGTGCTCCGGCAGTGCCGGTCGCGTCGCCGGGCACCGGTCGTGGGGTCTCGTCGGTCACGTCGTCGGGATCGGCGACCCTCGTCCCGTCGCCTCGGTCAGCACGTTCATCAGCAGGCCTCTCACCACCTTCCCCCGCATCGTGGCCGCTGACTGCTCCGCCCGTCACATCGGCGCCGCGATCCGAGGGGAGACGGGCGTCGGGGGCGGCCGCGTCGAAGGAGGCGGCGGCTGCGGAGTCGTCGCTGGGGACGTCGATCTCCCAGCCGGGGAGGATGAGGTTGGGATCGTCGAAGGTTCGACCGTCGCCCATGTCGCGGCCGGCGTTGTCCTCCCAGATGAGCGGCCATCGATCGCCTTCACCGAGGTGCTGGTCGGCGATGGCGTGCAGCGTGTCGCCCTCGACGACCACGTGCGCGACGTGTGAGTCGACGTCGGACTCCTCGACGCTTCCGGCGCCGGGCACGGGTGCCGTTCCGTCGTCGACCGCGACCGGCGACGCCGTGGTCGAGGCCGGGTCCGCAGGATGGTGGAAGGTCCATCCGGGATGGATCGTGTCGTCGGCTGCGACCACGACGCCGGGTGCGACCTCCTGGCCGACGAGTTCGTCACGGTGCTCGGCCCATCGATCGATCTCGTCGGGTCCCCAGAGCGCCTGCACGACGGCGATCCAGCCGTCATTGGGTTGGACGATGTACTCCGAGGCGAACATCGCTCCGACGGCGGGCGGCGCCTCGCGACCCGCCTGGTCGACCGACGTGTCGAGGACGTGACGAACGGGGATGCGGACCACGGTTCCCGCCTCGAACGGGCCACCCGACCACTCGGGGTTGAGATCGACGATCTGCTGACGGAGCGTCTCGTCACCGAGATCGAGCGCGAGCGAGAGCGGGGTCTGGCGGCCATCGGCCACGACGGTGTCGACCACGTCGGCGGCGGCCGACGCACGAGGACGTTCGCTGTGGGAGGTGGCATCGGCGGACTCCGCCGCGTCGAACTGCACGACCGCCGCTCCGGCGGGAGCGACGGGTGATCCGGGCGCGGCAGCTTCGAGCGCGATCGACGACCACTGGGCGACGGTGGCGGCGGTCGTGACGGTGCCGAGCAACGCGATCCGCACGAGCCGGACCAGCGGCCCGGCGGGACCGGACTCGACGGGCGGAGCTGCGATGGGCCGAACGGCTCCGGCACGCGTCGCGACAGGTGCGCGACGCGACCCCAGGATCCGCATGGCCTCCCGGCCGATCGTGACCAGCGCCCAGACCCAGATGAGAACGAAGAGCGCCGCTGCGACACGCATCGTCGTGTCGGTCGAGACCGTTCCCGACGAGATCTCGTCGGACAGCGTCGACCAGTCGGGCCACGGTCGCCCGATCAGCGCGATGAGCAGGACCGGTGGAACGACGGTGAGCAGCAGGAGGACCGACGCTGCGCCGACCCGCACCGCGACATCGCGGGCGCCGCCGCCGGACGGACGCGGAGGGGCCACAGGGTCGGTGCCGGTCAGGGATCGACTCACGAGAACTCCAATCGGGCCCGACCCGTCGCCTCGACGGCGAGGGTGGCGGTGCCGGTGAAGCGGACGAAGACGGCGTTGCGTCGTTCGGTGACGGAGACGACGACGACATCGCGAGCGGGGAACTCGACGCGCACGTCGGCGGCCGAGATCCCGAGACGGACAGCATGGTCGACGGCGGCGGCGCGAGCTTCGACCTCGCTCAACCCCTCCGACGGAGACCCGGTGGCCACCGCGGCGCGGGCCGCGCCCTCGGCCGTGTTGGACGCGTATCGGTCGGCCAGCAGGTACGTGCCTCCGTCGAAGATCATCGCTGCCGCCGCGATGGCGATGATCACGTAGAAGAGCATCATCACCGACGCGGAGCCGCGGTCGGGTCGCTGCGAGGAGGACGGTCGCCCGCTCACCGTCGGAACCGATCGACGACCTGCGTGTCGGAGACCGAGAGGGTCCGGACGCCCGGCGTCCACACACCGGTCAGCGACGCGTTGGTGACCTGGCACGTGATCCGCACCGTGACCGTGCCACCCTGCCACGCGCCCTCGGGGCCGGCCACCCAGGAGACGTCGGCGGTCGCAGTGCCGGCGCAGGTCGCGGGCAGGTCGGAGCGCCCGATCGCCGCTCGTGCGGCCGCCTCCCCGGCATCGGGGTCGAGCGCGATCGACGCTGCGCGAGCGGCGTCCTGTGCGGCGTTGGTGGTCTGCACGCCCGCAGCGATGGTCCGCCCGACGTACCCCAGGAACGCGACCACGATCAGCGCGAAGATCATCACATACATCAGCTCGATCGGCGTGGCCACTCCACGGTCGAGACGATTCGTCGAATCGGGCTTCACGCGCATGGCCTCCGTCATCGCTCCCGCGGCGCCGACTCGGTGACGCGGGCCTCGTAACCGGTGGTCGACGACAAGAACCCCGGTGTGCTGCTGGTGATGACGACGGTGACGATGTCGGCCGTCTCGGTGCAGGTCGCGTCGACGCCGTCGGCCCATCCACCACCGCGGGCCGCCACACGGGCTTCGGCCACCGCCTCGCCCTCGGCGCAGGTCCCGTCGAACGCAGCGGCCACCCGCGCACCTTCGGCCGCAGCCTCATCGAGCACGTTGCGGGCGTGCCAATACGCACCGACCTCGATGAGAAACAGGAACAGGGCGATCATCACGACGGCACCGAACATCATCTCGATCCCGATGTCGGCGGCCCCCCGATCACCGCGGAGGCGTCGCCCACGAGCGCGCGTCACACCACCCGTCGGCTCGACCGGTGATGAAGGCGCCTGCATCGGATCGTGTGATGGCGTCGGTCAGGAGCTCGCCGACATCACGGCGTCGGCGCGACCGGGCTCTGATCGACCTGGTTGCTCGCGTTGTTGAACACGGTCACGGCCACACCCGTGGCTGCGATCGCGATGGCCACCCCGGCGACGATCCAGAGCAGGCGCGCGGTGGACTCGTCGGCACCGCGATCGTCGGCGATGCGCTCCCACGCATCGGCGGCGCCGTCGCGCAGGTGGATCCACGCGGCGGTGAGCCACACGGACAGGGGCAGGGTGATGTGGTCGTGCACGTTCGGTCCTTTCGTCGAGGTGCAACTGGTCAGGACGGGCGAGGAGGCGAGCCGGTTCATGCGGAGAACGCCTCGAGGATCTGGGTGACGATCGGGTAGCCGATGAAGACGACGACACCGAGGACCATGCCCATCGTGGGCAGGCTGAGGTTGGCGTTGGCCTTGTCGGCTGCGTCGGTGAGGTCGGCGAGTTGCTTCGATCGCAGGGTGCGCGCCTCCGCACGGATGGTGGTGGCGATGTTGACGCCGACGCCCGCCTGTCGGCCCATCGAGCTGGCGAGCCCCTCGAGCTCGTCGAGCTCGTAGGTCTCGGCCATCGACCCGAGTGCCTCCCACACCGGAACACCCATCGGTTGCGCGCTCGCGACCGTGCGCTGGAGGAGTCGGAATCCGTCGCTGTCACCGATCTCGGCTGCGTAGGCGACCGACTCCTCGATCGATCGGTTGGTGGTGAGTGCGACCGCGACCATCTGCACGAAGTCGTTGGTGACGCGACGGAGTTCCCGACGACGACGCTCGGCGTGGTTGCGGACGATCGAGATCGGCTGCAGGGCGAACAGCGCGACGAGGACGACGACGAGCGGGAGCCACAGCGGAGTCGGCGCGACGACGCCGAGCGAGATCAGCGCGCCGAGCGCCAGCGTGACCGTGACGAACCCGACGGCCGTGAACGTGATGATCTGGCCGAGGAGATCGGGAAGCGTGGTGCCGGTGATGCGCAGCGCACGGTCGACCCGGTCGAGCACCTGCCGGCCGACGACCGTGTCCGACAGTGACACGGCGGTCCGGTCACGCACCCGGATCAGCGAACCGATCGGGTTCGGTCTCGTTCGTCGGGTGTCGCCCGACGTGGACGTGACCTCGGACAGCGCCGTGGGTGGAACGAGGCGAGCGCGGACCGAGCGCAGCGTCGGACGGGGCCGTCGGACCGATCGGGCGATTGCGACGCACCCCACGACGAGCAGCGCCGCAGCGACGAGGGACGTGGTGGTGGCGCTCACGAGGAGGTCTCCGCGGGTCGGCGAAGTCGGTAGCGCTGACCCTGGTCGTAGCGGGTGAGCCGGCGCATCCAGACGAGGCAGCCGAGCCACATCGCGATCGGGAGGACCAGCCACAGCTGACCGGGTGCCTCGGAGTACGGCTCGACCATCGCGGGCGCGAGGAATCGGAGACCCACGATGAACAGCACGACGATGGCGATCAGACGGCGCATCGCGCGCTGGTAGGTCCGGCGGAGACGATCGATCTCCTCGCGTCGGGCGAGTTCGTTGCGCGCCGCCTCGGCGAGCTCGTCCACGGTGTCGTACAACCGGGCACCGCCGGCGCCCCCACCGACGACCAGCAGGATCGCAGCGACGGCGGCGTCGGCCGTGGGATGCTCGATCGAGTCGGCAAGCTCGGTCAGCGCGATCTCGAGCGGTACTCCCTGGCGCCGACGGAGGACGAAGCGCGAGAGCGGCTCGCGCAGCTCACCGGTGGCCGACTCGGCGACGAGCTCCAACGCCTCCTCGGGTGACACGCTCGACCGGCGGATCACGTCGCGCAGATCCTCGAGCCACTTGGCGATCGCCTGGACGCGGGCCCGCTCGGCCTTCGCCCCGTCGACGACGAACAACCCGCGCCAGCCGAGCACGAGTCCTGCGCCGGCGAGCGCCACGACGATCCACCCGGTCGCGACGAGGACCACGAAGGCGACGACGACGGCGAGCGCGACGGTGCCGAGACCTCCGCGTTCGAGCAGTGGGACCGACGGCCCGAGGCGTTCGGACCGTTCGGACCGTTCGGGCCGCTGGGTCAACGCGACGATGAGGGCGGCGACTCCCGCTGCCGCAGCGATGCCTGCGCCGAGCGCGACGAGTCCGACGGGAGGCATCAGTCGGTCCCGCCGATCTGGAGCGGCTTGTACGTGTCGTCGTGGCTCGCCCACCAGCGGCCGTCGAAGGTCTGGTCCGCGCGCATCAGCCGGCGCATCATCGAGGTGGGCGGCTGCTGTGCCGGTCGCGCCCGCTGGTCGGCGGCGTGGTCGGATTCGGCGTAGATGCGGTGCTGGATGTACCGCTCGCCGTCGTCTTCAACCGACGGCGCGATGATCTCGGAGACCCACCGACCCTCGCCGTCGCTCCCGTCGAGATGCACCACGAGGTCGGTCGCACGGTAGGCCTGGGTCTTCACGTCGTTGCGGCGCTGACCGCTCGCTCCGGTGGCGAGATCGACGAGTGTCTCCACACCCTCGGCCGCGCTCCCGCCGTGCACCGTGCCCATGGCGCCCTGCCCCGTCTGCATGGCCCGCAGCAACGCCGCGGCCTCGGTGCCGCGGACCTCGCCGACGATCAGCCAGTCGGACCCCGTGCGCATCGACGGCGTCATCAGCTCCGACGAGGTCATCCCGGTCGAGTCGACCGTGGACGGCAACCGCTCCTGGTACGCCATGACCCAGCGGTGTCTGCCCATCTGCTTGACGTTGAGCTCGAACGACGACTCGATCGTGGTGATGACCTGGTCGGGATCGATGGCCGCGACCGACGCCCGCAGCCACGTCGTCTTGCCCGACGCCATCCGGCCGACGAACAGCACACGCATCCCTGCGGCGATGGCGGCCCGGAGCAGAGCGACGATCCCCTGATCGCAGGCACCGCGGTCGTAGAGGGTGTCGAAGTCGGCGCCGAACATCGAGGCCACGCGGATGCGGATGTACGGCCGCTGGTTGACGTCGAACCCGCCGGCGTGGAAGCGGACACCCGGCTCGAGTTCGAGGTCGACGAACGGAGCCTCGTGGTTGAACGGCCTGCCGTAGCGCGACGCGACGTCGTAGATGATGCGCTCGAGGTCGCGGTCGCGTCGGGCGATGGGCGACTCGTAGGTGATCGACCCGTCGTGGTGATCGAGGCGGACCATCTCGTTGCCGATGACCAGCAGGTCGTTGACCCCACGCTGGCGGATCGCGCGGTTGAGCTTCGGCAGCGTGAAGAGGTCGCCGACGATTCGTTCGATGACCTCGTTCTCGTCGGTCGCCGACAGCGGGAGCTGGCGCCGGGAGCGGCGGAGGTCGCCGACGGCGGGCAGGATCTCGCGTTCGATGATGTATCGCGTGCGCTCCTCGCGGACCTGGCGCTCGTCATCGGACTCGTTGCGCGGGGCGGGAGGAAGTCGATCGACGTGGTCACGGCGGATCTCGGTGACGATCTGATCGATCTCATCGGGACCGAGGTCGTCATCGCCGTGATCGGGGCGCACGTCGGTCATGCGCTCGGCTCCTCCCCTGCGTCGGGACCGGCGTCGGACCGAGAGTCGCGTGCGACGGCACGGGAGTGCCCGATCGGTGGAGGCGGGACGCCCGGGGCGGCCGGAGGGGTCGACGTGCTGGGCGCAGCGGACGGGGTCGGCGTCGGCGGCTCGGGCGCCGCCGCCCGTGCATGCCCGATGGGCGGAGGTGGGACGACCGGAGTGGCCGGCTCCGGCTCGTCGGGTGCCTCGGGAGGTGGCCCGGCGAGCGATGCAATGGTGGCGAGCACCGCGCGGGCGAGCGTGGAGCGGCGGAGCGAGCGGTGATCGAGGCTGGCGCCACGATGGACGGCATCGACCGTCCTCGGCTCCCACGGCCACCAGCCGACGACGCGGTCGCCGAGCTCGCCGGCGACGTCAGGCCCGAACCGTTCCCCCGCGGTGACGGGCGCATCGACGACGAGCAGCTTCGACGTGTCGGCAGCGAGGCCGACGACACCGGGCGCCGACTGGCCCTTGGTCTCGATCCACTGCGTGGTCGACACGAGCGACGCCGGGTCGGGCGTCGTGCACAACACGAGGGCGTCGGCCTGCTCGACGATGCGCCACGACGGGAGCAGGCCGCCGCGCAGCGACCCGACGTCGACGACCACGACGCCGTCGAGTCGGCGCAGGTCGCCGATCCAGTCGCGTCGGGGCGACGAGAGCGCCGACCACGCCTGGAACGAGTCGGGCGCGAGGGTGAGAACCCGGGTCGATCCGAACGGACGGAAGGACGATCGGAGGAGGCCGAGGCCGTCGGCCTCGTCGGGGTCGAACGCGACCGACTCGACCGACGTACCGGACTCGGCGCGCAGGTCGGGGATGCGCGCGTTGAGGACCCCGCCCGCCGGATCTGCCTCGACCAGCCACGATGGGTGACCGGCCGCAGCGGCGCCGGACGCGAGCAGCAGCGACGAGGTGGTGGCCCCGAGGCCACGCCACGACGCCACGGCGACGAGCGTCACGAGTCGTCGTCCTCCGCGTCGGCCTCTGTGTCGTCTCCCGCCTCGTCTCCCGCGTCGTCTCCCGCGTCGGCGCCGAGCGGTTCGATGACGAGCACGAGCTCGTCTCGTCCGGCCCAGGACGCGACGGCAGCGGCCTCACCGGACGGGATCGCGAGCGACACCGACGCCTCGTCGGTCTCCGAGATCGACACGGACACGACCCGGGCGGGAGCGGTGTCGGGCTGTCCGTCGAGGTCGGCCTGCTGGAGCGTGCGCACCGCGAGGCCGCGGTCGCCCTGCTGGATCTCGACGGGATACCGGCCAGCGCGCAGCACGACGCCGACGAGGCGCTCGCCGTCGAGGGTGGCGGGTTCGGATGCCAGCAGCGAGGGACCGAGAAGGTCTCCGGCCGTGAGGTCGACGGCGGCGACGGTCCCGACGATCGCGTCGAGCTGGGACTCGGTGTACACGCGACCGAAACCGTCGTCGAGCGAGACGCTCGAGGTGCCGATCATGTCGTCGGTGAGGATCTCGCCAGCCGGGACGTCGACCGTCGTGACGAGAGCCTGCGTGCGGTCGGACGCCGCAGAGAGACCCCACCAGACCACGATCGCCGTGAGCAGGAACATGGCGGCGGCGAGCATCAACCACGAGGTCCTGAGTCGGGACCGGGGCGACTGGGGCGACGTCGTCGCGGCGACGGCAGGCGTGGTCGGTGGTGTGAAGGTGTCGGTCATGTCGTCTCCGAGTGGCGGACGTGGGACGGGTCGTTGAGGAAGTGGTGGGCGTGGGCCGGGTCGGGGACACCGCCGCACGCGCACGGGACGGGCAGCGACGACGTGGTGGCCACCGAGGCGAGCGCGAGAGCGATGGCCGTGCCGAGGACGATCGCCGGTCCGAGCGGCAGCGGACCGTCGGGCCGCGTCTGCGCTTTGAGGGCCATCGTGATGATGAGCACGACGATGACGGCGGCGAGCGGAGCGAGAGGTGGGAACACCGCGCCGGCGACAGCGCCTCCGGCGGCCGCGCACTTGACGTCGCCGAACCCCATGCCACCGGGATCGATGAGATGGACGAGGAGGAACGGCGCGGAGAGCAGAGCGGCCCCGACGACTGCTCCACCGCCGGTGCCGGCCGAGACGCCGGCGGCGAGTCCGAGGGCGAGTGCCGTGAGCGTGAGGACGTTCGGCAGTCGCAGCGTGTGTCGGTCGATCGCGGCGGCGACACCGAGACACGCGGTGGCGAGGAGCACGAGCGATCCTGCGACGACCGAGACCTCGCCGCGGAGAGCCACGCCGACGAGAGCCAGCGCTCCGACGACGATGAGCACGTCGGTCACGCCGGCAGAGCGCAGCCCGTGCGCGACGCGTCGGTACGACCTGCCCCACGAGCTCGGATCGACCCCCCGACCGGATGGTCGATGCCCGGTCCCGCCCCGGTTGTGCATCGCCGTGTTCACGGCTCTCCCTCCGTGATCCGCCTGTCGTCGTCGCGACGACGTGGCGACTGTAGTCCGGTGTCGGACACCGTCGTTCCGGAAGATCCGGGCGGTTCCGCGCAACTCGCACACGACACGCGCGGCCGGTGGCCGGACGCTCTCGCGGCGTCCAACAAGTGGGTCTGGGTTGTCGGAAACGGGACGAAGTGGGCTCTCACACCCCCTCCGTGCGTCGCGACTCGGGCCGAGCGGAAGCGAGATCTCGTGATTTCCGAAGAAATCTGCGCGACGGTGTCCATCCGTCGAGATGCCGATCGTCGTGTGGGTGTTCGGTCGACACGACCGAGCGACGAAACACCACTCACTCACCACACGTCATCAACGAGAAGGAATCACCGCCATGAAGTACGCACTGCTCCTCTACGCCGACGAGACCGTCCAGCCCGACTACACGACCGCTGAAGGTGCTGCCGAGATGCAGCAGTGGTTCGAGTTCAGCCAGGAGCTGGGCGCCGCTGGTGCGATGCTCGGCGGCGAGGCCCTCGAGGGCGTCGCCACCGCCACCACCGTCCAGGTGCGTGAGGGCTCGACCATCACCGCCGACGGTCCGTTCGCGGAGACCAAGGAAGCACTCGGCGGCTTCTACCTGCTCGACGTCGACGATCTCGACGCCGCCATCAAATGGGCCGAGAAGATCCCGAACGTCGGCTACGGCACGGTCGAGATCCGTCCGCTCATGGTCTTCGACGAGGAGTGACGGTCACCGGACTCCCCGGTCCCCCCGGTCATCGGCAGCCACGCCACGATGTCTGCGATCAATGCAGTCGACGCGGCGTTCCGCGGCGAGTGGTCACAACTCGTCGCCACCCTGGTCCGCGACCTGGGTGACCTGTCGTTGGCCGAGGACGTCGCCTCCGAGGCGTTCGTCGAAGCGTCGAGCCGCTGGCACCGGGACGGAATCCCCCGCCGTCCCGGTGCCTGGCTGCTCACGACCGCCCGACGCAAGGCGATCGACCGGATCCGCCGCGACCGACGGTTCGACGACCGGCGCGAGGAACTCACCCGACTCGCCGAGGACCCGCCCGAGGTGCCCGCCGAGAAGCTGCTCGACGATCAACTCGCCCTGATCTTCGGGTGCTGTCACCCGGCCCTGGCACCGGACGCGCAGGTGGCCCTGACCCTGCGCTACGTCGCCGGTCTCAGCACCGCCCAGATCGCTCGCGCCTTCCTCGTGCCCGAGGCCACGATGGCCAAGCGACTGGTGCGAGCGAAGCGGAAGATCTCGGCAGCGGCCGTGCCGATCGAGATCCCCGAGCGCGACCGGATCGCCGAGCGACTCACCGCCGTGTGCGGCGTCGTCTACGCCGTCTTCACCGAGGGGCACGCCAGCGCGTCGGGCGCGGCGTTGCTCCGCGGGTCGCTGTGCGACGAAGCGCTCTTCCTCGCGGACACCCTCGTCGAGCTGCTGCCCGACGCTCCGCAGGTGCGCGAGCTGAGGGCTCTCTGCCGATTGACCGACGCCCGTCGCGCGACCCGCGTCGACGACGACGGTCTGCCCGTGCTGCTGCGGGACCAGGACCGATCCCGCTGGGACCGCTCGAAGATCGAGGGGGGTCTCGCCGACCTCGCCACCGCGCAGGCGCTCACGTCGGGCGCGTCGGCGAGTCCGTACGGACCGATGGCGATGCTGGCCGGTGTTCACACCGCAGCGCCGTGCTACGAGTCGACCAACTGGACGTCAATCGTCGCGGTGTACGACACGATGATCCGGCGCGATCCCAACCCGGTGCTCGCCCTCAACCGGGCGGCGGCGATCGCCGAACGCGACGGACCCGAGGCGGGTCTGGCGGCGATCGATGCCGCCGACCCCCACGGCGCTCTCGCGACGTACCACTACTTCCACGGCGCCCGCGCCGACCTGCTGGCTCGGCTCGATCGCACGGAGGAGGCGGTGGCTGCCTACACGGCGGCGATCGAGTGTTGCGACAACAACGCCGAACGCCGCTGGCTCGAATCCCGCCGAGCCGAGCTCACCTGAGACGAACGGGGACGACCGTCGACACTGGTTGTAGCGTCTCGCCCGTGCTCGTGCTGCTCGCCACCGATGCCGACTGGATCGTCGACGAGGTGACCAACGCCCTCGGCGGACCCGACGTGCGCTTCGTCGTGTGCCGTGAGGGACGTGTCGTCGCCGATCAGGTCGCCGAACACACCCCCGACCTCGCCATTCTCGACCTGCAGATCGGATCGATGGGCGGGATGGCGGTCACCATGGCGCTGCGTCTCGACGAGTCGGCCGACCGGCTCCCCAACGTGCCGGTGATCATGCTCGTCGATCGGGCTGCCGACCTCCACCTCGCCCGCCGCTGTGGGGCAGACGGCTGGTTGATCAAGCCGCTCGACGCGCTCCGCCTCAAGCGTGCGGCGAAGAAGGTCGCCGGGGGCGGGCGGTACACCGAGGGTGTCCCCGACGACGCGCCGCCCGCCGAGTCGATGATCCCGCTCGACGGCGCCGAGACCGACGAGTCCGAGGCCGATTCACCCGAGGAAGAGCCCGCCACCGCCGGATAGGCTCGCGGGCCGCTACGGGGTGTAGCGCAGTTTGGCTAGCGCGCCACGTTCGGGACGTGGAGGCCGGAGGTTCAAATCCTCTCACCCCGACCAGCAGCAGTGACGAAAGAGCCGTGTGTCCGCTGGATGCACGGCTCTTCGTCTTCTCAGACACCGTTGCCGTTCACCGTTGCGTATACGCTACGGGCGTGATCGACGCTGCGACGCTCGTTCGAGAGGCTCGGGAGAGTGCTTCCATGTCGGCCCGGGCGCTCGCAGCCGAGTCCGGTGTCTCGCCGTCGACCGTGACGCGGATCGAACGGGGCGAGATCAGTCCGACCGTCTCGATGTTGGAGCGCCTGCTCCGGGCATCAGGTCACGAACTCGAGATCGGTGTGTCAGCCAGCGAGGCTGCCCCGACGATCAGCGGGGTCCGCGCTCACGCCGAGACGATCCTCGAGATCGTCCAACGGATCGGAGGACGCGATGTGCGGCTCATCGGGTCGGTCGCACGAGGGGACGCGACGCCGACATCCGATCTCGATCTCCTGATCGACGTCCCCCCTGGGACCGGGCTGTTCACGCTCGAGACGATGCGCGCAGACCTCGATGCGGCGCTCCCCTGGTCGGTCGACGTCCTCACGAGCGGCGCCGCCCGCGGACACATGGCGCACGTCCTCGAAGATGCCGTCGCGTTGTGAGTCGAGACCGCCAGCGTCTCGATGACATCCTCCGGGCCATCGCCGACGCCGACCTGATCGTGAAGCGGGGTCGGTCGATCTTCGATGCCGATCCATTGACGATCCGCGCGGCCAAGAACATCGTGACCGAGATCGGCGAAGCCACGAAGGCCCTCTCCGACGACGTGAAGGAGTCGATCGCCGGCGTGCCCTGGCGGTCGATCGCCGGGATGCGAGATCGGACGATCCATCGGTACCCGGAGGTCGACCTCGACGTTCTCTGGGACACTCTGGCGATCGACCTGCCCGACCTCGAGCAGGCGATTCGTCACCATCTCGATCCAACCGAAGAAGCGTGACGAACGATCCGAGCCGGACGATCTCAGTGGATGGCGCGACTCGGGCAGCGGCCCGCCTCAGACGGCACTGGCCAGCCGCGCTCATCGCGATTCTGTGGCTCGGCGCGTTCGGTGGGCTCATCGCATCTTTCGGGTGCGCGGGAACCCGTCTCGCGCGACTCCCGGGCGACCAGGGATACTGCGCGAGCAGCACCGGCGACGCGCTCCTCATCGCAGCCGTCGTGGCGTGCTGCACCGCTCTCGTCACGACGGTCGCCCTGATCGTTCGGGCCGCCCGAGCAACCGACCGGCGCGAAGCGGTTGTGCTCCGAGCGTCAGTTCGGACGTCGCCAGCGGCCGCTCTACCTTGGGAGAGTGAACCAACACGAGCGGTTCAGCGATGACCAGGTCGAGACGTGGCGTCGCGACGGCGGGGTGTTGATCGAGCGGTTCTTCACGTCCGACGAGGTGGCCGCGGTGCACGACGACATGGTCACCGTGTTCGGCCGAGACCGGGGCGCCGATCGCGCCCAAGTCGACACGCCACCCGAGAACATGGGCGCGTTCCGTGACGAGCAGTTCGCCACGTTCGCGTCGGTACCGTTCGACTGCTCGCCGGCGCTGAACCTCATCGGCGTCCATCCCGAGCTCATCCGGTTCGCCCGGACGGTGCTCGAGACAGAGCGGGTGCACCTGTACCAGTGCCAGGCGTGGGCCAAGTACACCGGCGACGCCGACTACGACCAGCCCCTCCACCCCGACTTCCGCAACCACACACTGACCGTCCCGTCGGAAGACGCGCGTCGGAACTCGGTGGCGATCCTCTGCTACTTCACCGACGTCACCGAGGCGCACGGACCGATGCACTACGTGACGCGACCCGACAGCGCGCCACATGCGGGCCCCGAGGACTCACTCGTGGACGACGCCGATCTCCAGCGCCGACTCGCGCCGTTCGAACGGTCGAGTGCGTCGCCCGCCGGGAGCGTCTTCGCGTACGGCATCGACGTGTTCCACCGCGGCACCAATCTCACCGAACCCGGCGGACACCGGTTCGCCGTGATGGTGTGCTTCAAGCGGGCGGGCGACGATGCCATCGCCTATCGCGCCTGGCCGTACCACCACACCCAGCCGTGGAACCTCGTGTTCGAACACGCCACCCCCGACCAACTGTCGTGCTTCGGGGTCCAGCCTCCGGGTGATCCGTTCTGGACCGAGGTGACGCTGGCGCGGGCGGCCGCCCGCTATCCGGCGTGGGATCTCACGCCGTACCGCGACGCACTCGGTCGCTGAGCCGCTCGCGCCAGCTCGTTCACGACGAGCCGAACCCGGCGACTCGATCCGACGCGCCCGACATGTCGTAGACGGCCTCGTACTCGAACGCGAGACCGTCGGAGAGACCACGGTCCTGCTGATTGCGGTAGAGGTCCTTGTAGACCGAGATGGAGTCGGGGCTGTTCTCCACGATCGCATCGGCCAGTTCCGCGACAGCGTCGTCGAGCCCGTCGAGCGGGACGGCACGCGCCGCCATGCCCATCGTGGCGGCCTCGGCGCCGGTGAACGTTCGAGCGGTGTACGACAACTCCCGGGCCCGAGCCAGGCCGACCAGCCGGACGAGACGGGCGCTCATGCCCCAGGTCGGGCGCAGCCCGAACTTGGCATGGGTGTCGCCGAGCTTGGCGTGTTCAGCGACCACCATCAGGTCGCACGCCAACGCGAGTTCGAGTGCTCCGGTGAAGCAGAACCCGTTCACCCGGGCGATCGTCACCTTCGGCATCGTGCTGAGCAATTCGGTGACGCGGCGGGCCGGATCGTTGAGCGACCCCGACACGTCGCCGCCGTCGACTCCCGACTCGCCGAGTGCCTTGAGGTCGACCCCGGCGCTGAAGGCACGCCCCTCACCGGTCAGCACGACGACCCGCACCGACTCGTCGGAGACGGCCGCGTCGAGCGCATCGCCGATCTCGGTGAGCAGGGCGGGCGTCAACGCGTTGAGGGCCTCAGGTCGGGAGATCGTGACCGTTCGAACCGGACCGGCGTCGCTGACGAAGACGTTCATCGCTCGATCCTCGCACCGAGCGCCGAGCGCCGAGCGAATCGCAGACCTGCGGTCGGCATCGACGCCGCCCCCACCATCATCGCCGTGGAGCGGCCGATGTGGCGCACGACCGAAATCCGTGCGGCTCACCTCCTTGCGTGTACGCGACCGCGCCGGACGATTTCTCCCGGCACCTCTCGGCGCGCGGACGGGTCGCTCCGGACGGTCTTCGTCCATGAACGTGACCGCAACCTCCCAGGTGCCGCCGCCTGTCATCAACACCAGCCGCGGCCCTGTGCTCGCGGCACGTCAGGACGGACCTGTCCGAACCGACGACGAGGTCCACCACGCCCGCCTCGAGGCGATCGTCGAGATGATCCGGGGACTCACCGGACGCGACGTCGAGTTCGTGCCGCCGGCGCCGTACATCGTGTCGGGACCGGCGCGTCCCGAGCCGGTCGAGCTCGACGTCGTGACGCGGCCACGCCGCGAGATGGACGAGTCGGAGCCGGACGATCCCGCGGCCCCGGTCCGAGTCGACATCACCGACGTGGTCGAACGGGGCACGACGCCACGGATGCAACTCGTGACCGACGCCGACGGGTCGCTGTCGCTCCATCCCCAACTCGACATCGAGGCGTGACACTCTCGCGCCGGTGACCTCACCGGCCGACGTCGCCGCCTTCCACGCCGCGTACGACGTCCACCCCGACGACCGAGTTCGGTTCTTCGGCGCCGTCGCCGAGGCTCTGCCCGACGTTCGGACCGTGCTCTACCCGGGCAGCTACGTCGACATCGCCGCCTCGGTCTGGTTCGACGACGTCACCTACGTCGACCTCGACCGACGGACGCCCCGCTTCTTCGGCCAGCACGCCGCGGTCGGTGAGCTGGTCGCCCGCAAGCGCTCGGCCATCGGCCGACCGACGGAACCGGCGCCCACCATCACGTTCCACCACGCCGACTACCGCGAGCCGCTGCCCGTCGACGACGAGTCGGTCGACCTCCTCGTCTCGATGTACGCCGGGTTCATCAGCGAACACTGCTCGCGCTCCCTGCGGCCCGGAGGACACCTCGTGACCAACAACAGCCACGGCGACGCCTCGATGGCCACACTCGATCCGGGGTTCGCCCTCGTCGCCGTCGTCACGAGCGAGTCGGGTCACTACCGGGTCGTCGACCACGACCTCGACCGGTTCCTCGTTCCGAAGAACGGTGCACCTCCGACCCGGGACGAGCTCCATCGCACGCAACGAGGCATCGCGTACACGACGCCTGCGTTCGCCTACGTCTTCCGCCGAGACTGACGCACGCCCCGCCGCTCAGCCGGCCGCGACCTCGAGGAAGTGGTCGAACGCAGGCCGGGTGGTCCCGTCCTGGCGCACGAGCCCGGACGTGAGCAGCCACTCGCGGAACCGATCGACGAAATCCTGTCCGACCTCGTCGACGAGCAGTTGTTCCACCTCGCCGTAGCCCAGCTCGTACGTGTCCGCCGACCAATCGAGGAACTCGAACACGAACGCAGCTCGCACCTGGTCGATCTCGCCGATGTGGTCGAAGGCCTCCCCGAACCAGGCGAGCTGGAAATCGTCCGACGAGCCCATGAGCTCGCCAGCCGGGCACCCGAATTCCTGGAAGACGATCGGCAGGTCGCCGGCACGCTCGACGTGCTCGTCGATCCGATCGGCCGCCTCGTCGAGCGGAACCGCCCGGAGGAAGGCGTCGAGGCAGTAGTGGTTGACGCTGTAGACGTCGACGGCGTCGACCATCCGATCGATCGCCGGGTCGTCGATGAAGGGGTCACCTCCGGCGAACGTGAACGTCACCGCCAGGTCGGGCGCGATCTCCTGGAGCTGGTCGACGACCTGCTCGACGAACATGGCGAACTGTCCGCGGTCGAGGCCGTCGTCGTCGGCGAGCGGCGGCTCGTTCGCGATCGACAAGGTCCACACCTCGTGGCGCTCGAGGATCGGGAGGACATCCTGGACCATGGCCACGTAGGCGTCGGCGGCGCGCTGCGGCTCGAAGCCACCCAACCACTCGGGGAACTCGGTCCCGGAGACGTCGACAGCGACGATCGACGCCATCGGTGCTCGACCCGAGTCGACCATCTCGGCGAGAGACTCGTCCAGCTCCACGAAGCGACGGTCGCCCTCCTCGGGCTCGACGTCGATCCAGTCGAACATCACCCGCCCCACGCTCGATGCATCGGTCGCCTCGGTCCACCTGTCGTTCACGGTCGCCGTCGAGTCCGGCGGAGGCGGACTGAACCAGGTGAGCCCGAGGTGGGTCATGTCGTTCGGGGTGAGGACGTCGTCGCGGGTCTCGACGTCGTCGAGGTCGGGCGCCGCTGTCGCGGGTGTCGTCGCCGCAGGGCCGGCCGTTTCGCCGTCGGATGCACACGCGGCGAAGGCGATCAGAGAGGCGGCGGTGAGCGCCGTGATGCGGTTCAAGCGGGGGCGTGGGAGGTTCACACCCGCTCTGTCGGCAGCGAGGAGCGCAGCAGTTCACATTCGCCGTTTCCGGCCGGCGAGTGCGCCGGGACACACTGGTGATCGTGGTTCGACCGACACCCGACGCGATCACCGAGCTCCGTGCCGAACTCGTGAGCGACGGCCAGGTGATCGTTCGCAACGTGCTCGACGCAGCCACGGTCGAGCGGTTCCGGGAGCTCGTCCGCGGCGCGATCGAGCGGGAGGAGCGGCTCGACGTCGGTGTCGACAACGAGGCGTACCAGCGCGCGTTCGACCAGTACATGAACCTGTGGCAGGTCGACGAGGCCATCGGTGAGATCACGCTGCACCCCTCGCTCGGAGAGCTGGCCGCCCGCCTCCTCGGCGTCGACGCGGTCCGGCTGTACCACGACCAGGCGCTGGTCAAACTCGCCGGTGGTGGACCCACACCGTGGCACCAGGACCACTGGTACTGGCCGGTCGACACCGACCGGATGATCACGATGTGGCTGCCACTCCACGACGTCGACGCCGAGATGGGTGACCTCGAGTTCGCTCTCGGCACTCACGACGGACCGATCGGGAACGAACCGATCTCGGCGGCCGCGGACGAGTACTACGAGCGCCACGTCACGGACGGCGGCCTCGCGACGAAGCGCACCGGCACGATGTCGGCGGGCGATGCGAGTTTCCACCTCGGCTGGACGCTGCACCGGGCGCATCGGAACAGCACCGACCGCGACCGCGAGATCATGACGGTGATCTGGTTCGCCGACGGCGCACGTGTGTCCGAGCCGGACAACGACGGCCAACGCCTCGACCTGCGCACGTGGCTCCCGGGCCTCACGCCCGGAGACCTCGCGGCGAGCGAGATCAACCCGCTCGTCGGCCGAGCGTGAACGAGCCGAACCCGGTCCGACCTACTTCTTCGCGAACGGGCCCGTGCCGCTCGACTCGCTCTTGCGCATCTCCCGATTGAGCAGGCGGGCCACCGCGCCGACCGGCACGAAGTTGTGGAGGAAGCGGGCGGGGCGCGACAGGTGTCCGGTCACGATGCGTCGGCGGTTCTTGCGGATCGCCTCGATGACCGCCTTCGCCACGTCGGCGGGATCGGTCGCGAACATCTTCATGGCGTCGGGATCGTCGGCGACGGTGGTGCCCGACACGATGTTGGTGTCGATCCCACCCGGGTGCAGGAGATGCACCTGGATGTGGGAGTCGGCCAGTTCGGCCATGAGGGTCTCGGTGTAGCCCCGGACAGCGAACTTGGTGGCGCAGTAGTCGGCGTTGCCCGGCACCCCGAGCAGCCCGAAGATGCTCGACACGTTGACCAGCGCGGCCTCGTCGACCGCTTCGAGCTGGGGCATGAACGCCAGCGTCCCGTGGACGACGCCGTAGAAGTTGACGGCGAAGACGTGCTCGATCGCCTTCACCGACGTGTCGACACCGCGTTCCATCGACCCGACGATGCCGGCGTTGTTGATCACGATGTGGGCGTCGCCGAGGGCGGCTCGACTCTCGTCGGCGAAGTCGAGCATCGCCTGCTCGTCGGCGACGTCGACGATCGCCGAGAACACCGGAGGATCACCGTGCGGTCGCACGAGGTCGGCGGTCTCGGCGAGGCCGGCTTCGTCGACGTCGCACAGGATCAGTCCGGCCACGCCCTCTTTGGCGAACTCGGTGGCGTACGCGCGGCCCATGCCGGAGGCCGCTCCGGTGATGACCACCCGCTTGTCGTCGAGACGTTCCATCCGGCCGACGCTAGGCGGTCGGTGAGGACGGTCATCCAGTCCTCAAGATTCGATCGAGATCGGGGCGCCGCCGTTCCGGGCACGGACGGTCTGACGCCATGGACGTCGCGGCGATCGCTCAGATGTCGATGAACGCCAGTGCGTCGAAGGTGCAGGCGTCGGTTCAGACGACGATGCAACGGTCGGCGATGGACCAGGCGCAGACCCAGGCGAGCCAGATCCTCCAGTCGATCGAGGTGCCCGCCGGGCTCACCTTCACGCCGGAAGGTCCGTCGGAGGGCACGTCGAAGAGCTTCATCGCCGATCTCTGACGCCGAGGTCGAGACGCTCGACGCCCGGAACCGGCGCGAGGTCGGGTTCGACCCAACCACGCCGCGCCCCGACCGAGAAGAGAAGGTCGCGCGACCAGTGCCGGAGCGGACCGGCACGCCCGACCCGCTCGTCGGCGACCAGGTCGTCGAACGTCGGCGCATCGACGGTCGCCACCGTTGCCACGAAGTACCTCGTCAGGGTCTCGTGGTATCCCGAGGTGTCGCCGTCGATCGTGCCGACCGAGGCGTTGTATCGCCGGATGCCCGGCCGGATGAGCTCGAGCGCCGATTCCGGTGGGTACGTCTCCAACGTCGTCCACCAGACGGCGAGGTGTGCCTCGTGTGTCCACTCGGGCTTCGGAAGCGTGAGGTCCCAGAACGCGCTCGCGATGCGGTCGACGTCGAGCGACTCGCTCGTCGGACTCGGTCGGTGAGGGTCGTCGATCGACACCCGCCCACCCTCGCCGATCCGACTCGCTCACCCGGAACGGGTTTCGGACGTAGGGTCGACGCCGTGGACCTCGCCGAGCTGCAGGACGTGATCGAGCGCACCTACGGCGACCGAGATCGGGAACGAGGGGTCAGCGCCACGGTCGCCTGGCTCGCCGAAGAACTCGGTGAACTCGCGCAGGCCGTTCGCAAGGGCACCCGCGACCAGCAGGTGCACGAGTTCGGTGACGTCGTGGCGTGGGTCGCCACACTGGCCAACCATCAGGGCATCGACCTCAACGAGGCCGTCGAACGTTTCGCTCGCGGTTGCCCGAAGTGCGACGCACTCCCGTGCGTCTGCTGAGATACGGCTCGGCGAGGGATCAGGCTGCGGCGGGCAACTCGCCGAAGCGATACGACGAACTGACCGCGCCGACGCCGTACGCATCGGTCTCGTGATACTGACGGACCGCCGGCTCGTGATCGGCCGCACCGGCCGCCACGAGCAGCGGGACGAAGTGCTCCTCCCGGGCGTGGGCGATGCGGGCGCTCGGCGCCTCGGCCCATCGCTCGAGGCGCGCTGAGCGTTCGGCACCCACGTGCCCGACCACGGTCTCGGTGAGCCACCCGTCGAAGGCGATCGAGTGGCCCTTCGCGGCGGCGTTCATGGCCGAGAGGTTGTGGTAGCTCGGATACCCACTGCCGACGATGAGCACGCCCTCCGCCCGCAGCGGTGTGAGCGCCCGACCCGCTTCGAGATGGGCAGCCGGGTCGAAGTCCGCGCGCACTGACATCTGCACGACCGGAACCGAGGCGTCGGGGTACATCACGTACATCGGGACGAACGTGCCGTGATCGAAGCCGCGATCGGCGTCGAGCTCGGCGGCGAGCCCGCGGTCGCGCAGCAGCTCGGCCGCTCGTTCGGCGACACCTGCGTGTCCCTGGGCGTCGTAGACGATCTCGTACGTCTCGCGTGGGAAGCCGCCGTAGTCGTAGATCATCCCCGGTGAGGGATGCGACCCGACCGAAAAGCCCCGGGTCTCCCAGTGCGCCGTGATCATGAGGATCACCTCAGGAGGGCTCTGGACCTCGAGCGGGATCGCCTGGAGGGACCGCTCGAGCGGCGCCCAGTCCATGGGCATCCGATCCTTGATCCACGGCCACGGTCCGCCCCCGTGAGCGATGGCATACGTGGGAAGCGGGCTGGCGGCTGTCGACATGCGAACTCCTCGACGAGTGGAATGTGGGAGTCAGGCTACGAACGACCGATGGCGACGCGGGCCTCACCCCGACGGCGCCCGGATGGCGACATCCCACGACCACCGCGACCACGATGATCGCCGTGCCAGCCAGGTTCGCGCCCGTGAGCGGCTCGGCGAGGAACAAGGAGGCGAGCACGAGCATCGCCGGGAGCTCGACCGCCCCCGCCACCGACGACGCCGCGGCGCCGATCGACGGAGCTGCGGCGGAGTACAGCGCCATGGGGAGGAGAGCGGCCCCGACGCCGACGGCGACGAGCCACAGCGCTCCCGCCCCGGTGCTCGGCAGCGTGGCGACGGCGTCCGCAGCGAGCACGACCGGGCCGAGGCCGACGGCGGCCCCCACCGCCACCACGGCGAGCCGCTCCATCGGCGCGAGGACTCCGAGTCGCTCGGTCAGGATGGCGATCGAACATCCGAACCCAGCCGGCGCCAGCCATGCGAACGCAGGCACGTCAGCGCCGACGCCGAGGGCCACGGCAGCTCCGGTGGTGGCGAGCGCCGCGCCAGCCGTTTGGCGAACGGTCGGCCGGATGCCGAACACCAGGCGGAGCGCAAGCAGCGTGAACAGCGGGAACGAGGCGTAGACGACGGCGACGTCGGGGACCGAGGCGACCGCCACCGCCCGTGCGAAGGCGGTCCACCCGGTGGCCGAGATGACGCCGCAGGCGAGACCCCACACACACGCTCGACGGCGATCTCGTGACCTCCAGTCGCCACGCCACATGAGCCCCGACAGGCAGACGGCGGGCACGGCATATCGGACCCAGGCCACGAGCTCGGGCGCGACGCCCGCGTCGGTGAGGCGGCGGCTCGACAGGGCAGCGCTCGCGGTGAGCACGGCCGAGACCACGACCATCGTGGTGGCGACGCCGCTCGACGGACGCCAGGAAGACGACGGGGTCGGGTCCCGTCGGTGTCTCCGATCGTTCCGGATCCAGTTCGTCTGCCCGTTGTGCACGATCGACACTGTGCGGTCGGACGAATGAATCGACAAGCGAAACGTTCGGTCCGTATCGTTCGATTCCGTGCATGAGTCGTTGGACCGCCCTCACCTCGACCTCCTCGTGGCGGTCCGACACACCGGTCACCTCGGTCGGGCGGCCACGCAGCTCGCCATCAGTCCGTCGGCGGCCAGCCACCGGTTGAAGGAGGCCGAGCGTCGGCTCGGGGTGACGCTCACGGTCGCCGAGGGGCGATCACTCCGGCTGACCGATGCGGCGCTCCATCTCGCCGACGTCGCGGAGGTCGCGACCGCGTCGATGAGATCGGCGGAGGAGACCGCCCGGTGGATGAACTCGACCGACCGCGCCACGGTGCGGATCGCGCTCGACTTCTACGACACCGCACCGTGGTTCGAACGACTCGTCGAGTCCGACGACCTCACCGTCGACGTCGACTTCGTCCGGACCCCCTACTTCGCCACCGTCGACTTCGTCGAACGACGTCGCGTCGACCTCGGACTGATCGTCGTCCCGATCGACGACCCGGTGCGCGATCCACTCGCCGGCGATCACCTCGTCGCGATCGTCCGCTACGACCATCCAGCAGCCGCGCGGGGTCGGCTCGAACCGTCCGACGTGAGCGAGGCGACCTACCTCACGGTCGGCGATCGACCGCACCACGGCTTCGAGCACCACGAGTTCTTCGAACCCGCTCGCGTGCGGCCGCGTCGTCTTCGGAAGGTCGAGTCGTTGGCGATGATCCTTCGGCTGCAACGACGGTTCGGTGGGATCACCGTGCAACCGGCGCTCGCGGTGCGCGACGCAGAGCTCGACGGGCTCGCCGTGGTTCCGCTCGCGACCGATCGGATCGACGTGCGGTGGGACTTCGTGACGCGACCCGAACCGACCGACGCACAGCGAGCGACGTGCGAGGTGATCCGCTCGCTCGTCGCCTGAGTCAGGTGCGGCGAGCGGCCACCAGCTCGGCGATCTGGATGGCGTTGAGTGCCGCGCCCTTGCGCAGGTTGTCGTTGCTGACGAACAGCGCGAGCCCACGACCGTCGGGCACGCCCTCGTCCTGACGGATTCGACCGACATACGACGGATCCTGGCCGGCAGCCTCGAGTGGCGTCGGAATGTCGCTCAGCTCGATGCCCGGCGCCGATGCGAGGATCTCGGTGGCCCGCTCGACGCTGAGGGGTCGGGCGAACTCGGCGTTCAGCGACAGTGAGTGCCCGGTGAACACCGGAACGCGCACACAGGTCCCCGACACGGGGAGATCGGGGATCTCGAGGATCTTCCGACTCTCCTTGCGCATCTTCTGCTCCTCGTCGGTCTCGAGCCGACCGTCGTCGACGAGCGAACCGGCGTACGGCAGCACGTTGTACGCGATGGGCCGAGCGAACTTCGACGGCTCGGGGAAGTCGACCGCTGCGCCGTCGTGGGTCAGCTCGGCCGCCGTGTCGACGGTCTTGCGAAGCTGCTGGTCGTACTCCTCGACGCCGGCGAGACCCGCTCCCGACACCGCCTGATAACTCGACGCCACGAGACGAACGAGTTCGGCCTCGTCGTGGAGCGGCTTGAGCACGGGCATGAACGCCATCGTCGTGCAGTTCGGGTTGGCGATGATGCCCTTCGGTGCGTCGTCGATGAGGTGACCGTTCACCTCGGACACCACGAGGGGGACCTCGGGATCCATCCGGAACGCCGAGGAGTTGTCGATGACGATCGCACCAGCGTCGGCGAACTTGGCGGCGTACGCACGCGATGACGTCGCGCCCGCCGAGAAGAGGGCGATGTCGAGTCCCGACGGGTCGGCGGTCTCGGCGTCTTCGACGGTGATCTCGGTGCCCTTCCACGGCAGCGTGGTCCCCGCCGAGCGAGCGGAGGCGAAGTACCGCATCTCGGCGACGGGGAAGTCGCGCTCGGCGAGCAGACGACGCATGACGCCTCCGACCTGGCCCGTGGCGCCGACCACACACACGCGGAGGCCGGCCGGGTTCACGTTCGATGCACCGTTGTCGTCGGACATGCCGATCACGCTACCCAGCGCACCCCACGTCGACCGCCGAGGTTCCCGCCACCGCGACTCGAGAAACAGCACGAATCGGACCCGGCACCGAACGTGCTTCCAACGGCACGAAACCGACCCGGCACCAGGTGTGCTGTCGCCCGGGCGCCGGGGCCTGGCATGATCGGCGCGTGGCGCGACGCGGTCAGCAGATCCCGTGGAAGTCCGCTGGGCGCCTGACCGAGCGGCAGAGCAGCGCCGACGATGTCGTCCGCACCACCGGCTGGGTGTTCAACAACGAGACCGGCTCGGGTCTCACGCTGGAGCAGTTCGTCGCCACCGGCGATCAGGAGGTGCCCAGCTACCTCACCGTGTTCGGGCTCCGCGAGACCGGCACGCCGACCGACGAACAGACCATCGTCGAGATCGGATGCGGAATCGGGCGGATGACGTCGGCCTTCACGCGCGAGTACGCCCACGTCATCGCGTGCGACCTCGACCCCGGTTTCCTCGAACGGTGCCACGAGACCGTCAGCCGCTTCGGCAAGGTCGATCGTCTCCTCACCGTGCAGGTCACCGACGGACAGACCCTCGAGCTGGCACCCGACTCGGCCGACGTGGCGTTCAGCTACATCACGTTCCAGCACTGCGACGCCGACGACGCACTGGAGCTGACCTCCGAAGCGGTACGCGTCGTCCGTCCCGGCGGACGGATCGCCCTCAACTACCGCAGCCGCGGTCCGTGGGACGTCGTCCTCCTACCCGCCGGCGGCTTGGCGCGGATGCTGTTCCGGATCCCCGGGTTCGGCACGTGGCTCGCCCGGCAGAGGCTGTTCGCCCGCATCGGATGGCAGGCCAACCGCCTCTCGCCCGACGAGATCATCGGACCGCTCGTGCCGCTGCTCCGCGACATCGAGGTGTGGCGGAACCCGAAGTCGAAGATCTCCGGCCACCGGGCGGCGGTCAAGGAGTTCGACGGGATCAACAAACGCCACTACTGGGTCGTCGCCACCCCTCGCTGAGGCGGCGCACGGTGTCCGGCGCGGGGTGGGCGTCGGTCAGGACAGTTCTTCAGTTTCTCCTCAACGATGCCGATATCGCTCGTGGACCCGCCCGCGGCGTCCGCGATCCGACGAGGAGACATGGCGACCTTCCAACCACCGGTGGAGATCATCGAGGCCGAGGGGCTCCTGCGCGACGACGCGCAGCGGGTCACCCTCGACGCGTTGTCGACCCTCGATGACGACTGGACGGTGTGGACTCGACCCCGGACGGGACTCGATCGACCCGACTTCATCGCCGCGCACCCGACGTTCGGGATCTGCGTGGTCGGCGTGTTCGACATCCGGCCCGGTGAGAAGGTCGGGAACGACAAGGGGTACATCGTCGAGCTCGACGCCGAGACGGGCGAGTGGCGCCGCGCCACCCGCCAGCATCGCCACGAGGTGGCGCGGGCGGCGAAGACCCTGCACGACGACGTCGTCGCGTTCCACGGTCGACCCGAGGAGAACATCCACACGGTGCGTTCGCTCACGATCGCCCCGTTCCTCACCTCGGCCCAGGCTCGCGAGATCTTCAAGCTGCCGGGCGAACTCGGCCCGAGTGTCTCGGTCGCGATCTGGGGCGGCGATGCGTTGCCCGAGCACATCGAGCGGATGCTCTGCGGCCTCGGTTGCCCCGAGCCGCACCCGGCGGCGATGCGCCGCGCGACCGATCACCTGACCGCCGCCGGTCGCCGTGAGCCCACGTCGCCGGCCCCCCGACTCGCCGCCGTGAAGCTCGTCGAGGAGAACCCGACGGGCGAACGTTTCCGACGTATCCGTGGCGGAAGCGGAACCGGGAAGACCTTCGCCGTCGCAGCGCGCGCCGCTCGCCTCGCTGCCGAGGGCAAGCGCAGCATCATCCTCACGTTCGGCTCGACCCTGCCCCGCTGGATCCGACACGTCGCCGACGCACGGTGCGAGGAGGCGGGAGCCGACCCTGCGCTGGTGACGATCACGAGCTTCCACACGTTCTGCGCACGGGTCGTCGACGACGGCGAGAAAGCCGGCCTCCGGACCGAGGGCTCGCCGAAGGCCCGCTGGCCGGTCGCGATCATCGAACGCTGCGAGCAGGTGTTCCGGGCCGGAGGCAACGTCGCCGAACGGCACCGCTTCGACGCCGTCCTGGTCGACGAGGGCCAGGACTTCGAGCCGGAGTGGTGGAACATCCTCCGGACCCACGTCGTCCGGCCCGACGGCGAAATGCTGATCGCCCAGGATCCGACGCAGGATCTGTACGAGCGACTCGTCTGGACGTCGATGGGCGACGATCGCTGGCGGGATCTGGGCATCGAATCGAACTGGATCGAGCTGACCGCTCCGATCCGCCTCCCGACGCGACCCCTCGGGATCATCCAACGGTTCGCGCACGACACCGGACGGGCGCTCGTGTCCGCACCGGCGACTCCCGACCCGTCGTTCGGAGATCCGGTGTCGGGCCAGATCGCCTGGATCGACGTCGACCGGGTGAGCGTGGTCGGTCGAGCGGTGGGCCACGAGGTCGTTCGCATCCTGCGGTCGAATCCCGACCTGAAGCCGTCCGACGTCACGTTCCTGTGTGACTACCACCACGACGGCGTGGCTGCCGCGGCGATCATCAAGCGCGCCGGGTTCCCGGTCCATCACCTGTTCAGCCGGAACCCGCGCGACCGCGCGATCCGCAAGGCGCGGTTCGACCCGCACGCATTCGCGGTGACCGGTTCGACGGTCCACGCGTTCAAGGGGTGCGAGTCGCCCATCGTCGTCATGTCGATCGGACACGACGACAAATCTCGAGAGCTCGCCGCCGTCGCGATGATGCGAGTCAGTGCGATGAGCGGGCGTCCACCTGCGCTGTCGGTGGTCAACGCCGACCCGCGGTTGCGCAAGACCGAGAAGGCCGAGAGCGACCCCTACGCCGACATGGCGGCGTCGGCCTGAGCGGAGCCGCTGAGCTCGAACTCCGGACCGGCGAGCCGTCAGACGGTCAGCGGGAACCGCTCGAGGCCGCGGAGGTTGATGCGGCCGTTCCACTCGATGTCGCCGTCGAGCGACGCGTTCGGGAAGCGGCGGACGAACCGCCCGATCGCGATCTGCGCCTCGAGCTTCGCCAACGACGCCCCGAGGCAGTAGTGGCTGCCACCCCCGAACGAGACGTGCTGCCCGGCGTCGGCCCGCCGCACGTCGAGATCGTCGGCGGCGGGGCCCCACTTCTCGGGGTCGTGGTTGGCGGCGGCGAGGCTGGCGAGCACGAACGAACCCTTCGGGATGGCGACGCCGCCGATCTCGAGGTCGTCGAGAGCGATTCGACGCGTCAGCTGCACGGGTGACACGAAGCGGAGCAGCTCGTCGGTGGCGAGCACGTCGAGGTCGGGGTCATCGCGGAGGGCGGCCGCCTGCGCGGGCCGGCGAAGCAGCTCGTAGAGGCCCGTGCCGATGAGGTTGACCGTCGTCTCGTGACCGGCGACGAAGAGGAGCTGGACCTGATCGGCGAGTTCGTCGGCCGTCAACCGGTCACCGTCCTCCTCCGCTGCGATGAGCGCCGTGAGGAGATCGTCGGTCGGGTTGGCCCGCTTCCACTCGATGACCTCGCTGATGAGGGTGGTCATCGCCCTCTCGGCGGCGGCCGCCTCGCGAATCTCGTCGTCGGTGATGATCGGGTCGAGCGTCTTCACGAGCGCGCCCGACCATCGTGCGATGTCGGCGGTGTCGGCCTCGGGCATCCCGAGCATCTCGGAGATCACGTCGAACGGGAGCGGGAAGGCGAGGTCGGAGATCACCTCGGTCGATCCGGCCTGGGCGACGCGGTCGAGGGTGTCGTCGACGAGCCGTTCGACGAGCGGGCGAAGCCCTTCGATGGCCGACGGTGTGAACGCCTTGCTGACCAGCCGACGAAGTCGGGTGTGGTCGGGAGCGTCGAGGCCCAGCATCGAACGGGTCCTCCGTTGGTCGGCGAACGCCTCCTCGAACGTGGCCATCCGCTGGGGGTCGGCGCGCTGGGGATCGATGTTGTCGTCATCGACGCTCAGCGACGGATCCCGCAGCAGGCGAGCGACGTCCTCGTGGCGGAACAGGACCCACTGCCCGGTGAGCGCCTTGTGGACCGGGTCGGCGGCGCGCAGCTCGGCGAGGTGGGGAAACGGATCGTCGAGGTACCCGTCCTGCAGAGGGTTGAAGAACACCGTGCTGCTGTCGACCTCGCCCGTCGCGCTCATGGAGAAACGGTAGACGCGCCCGCGTCGGCCCAACGGAACGAGTCGGCGAATGCCATGGCCCGGACGACCGAGTCGTGTCCAGAGTGAGACACTGGTGTCGTGTCGAACGGGTGGGTCGTGGCGATCGCTCTCGTGGCCGTCGCCTGCGGAAACACACCGTCGACCTCGTCGAACGACGGCACGCTTCCGCCCGCCACCAACCGGGGGACGAACATCATCGAGGTCAGCTCGGACTCCGAGCTCGCGATGATGCTGGACCCCACGCCGCCCGATCGGGTGTTCAGCGCCGGAGGCGGCGTCGTCCTGGAGCCGGGGACGAGTGGTCGATGGATCACCTCGACCGGGCGTCCCCGCGTGAGCGAGATCGAGTCCCTGTCCGCAGCGCTGGGCCTGGCGGGCGAGGTCGTCGCGGTCGACGACGGGATGTTCGGACCCGGCTTCCAGATCGGCGCGCCCGGATCCGGGTCGGACTGGCTGCAGGTGCACTGGCTGGCGGAGCCGTGGTGGACCGCCGGACGAACGGGAGATCGAGCGACGGGTGACGATCCTCCGGACGACGCCACGGTGGATTCCGTCGTGGGCGAGCTGATGGACGCACTCGGCGTCCCCGAGCGAGATCGGCATGTCGAACGCGCCCTGGGGGGCGACGCCGACGTCGCCGAGGTGAGTGTCGAGTTCCGTCCCGGCGGCCTGCCCAGCGACGTCCGGTGGTCGTTGACGGTGTCGGGGGCCGGCGAGATCGTGCTCGGGTCGGGCCCGCTCCGTCCGCCGACGGCGGCCGGCGATGTGCGGACGGTGGGGCTCACCGACGCGCTGATCCGCCTGAGTCGGGTCGCCCCGATCGCTCCGTCGGCCGACGATCGTCCGCTGCCGACCATCACCGACATCACTCCCGGCCTGATCTCGGTCTGGGACGTCGCGAACCGTCGGTGGTTGGTTCCCGCGGGAATCGTGTCCGGGTCGGGCGGATTCACCACGAGCGTCCCCGTGATCGCCGCCGACGACGTTCGAGTGGTCGACGGCGAGCGGGACCCGGTCCCGGTGCGCACCGGACCACCGCTCACGATTCCCGACGTACCGCTCCCGACCGAGACACCACCGACGACGGCCGTCGGGGCCACCGACCCCGTGGCCCCGCCACGGACGAGCCCGGACGTCACGACGACGACCACCACCACGACCGGCGAAACCGTTCCGCTCTCCCCGCCC
>JBCDAK010000025.1:0-33389 GCA_039185545.1 Actinomycetota bacterium | reverse complement strand
TTCGGTCGTTCAGCGTCCGCAAGGAGGCGAAGCAGGGAGGTGTCACCGGCCGCATCGCCGGAGCGCTCGCGCCCGGCGATCGGGCGCTGGTCGTCGAAGACACGACGACACGCGGGACCTCGCTCATCGAGGCGGTCGATCAGATCGTCGACTTCGGTGCGACTCCGGTCGCGATGAGCGTGATCGTCGACCGGGGTGGCACATGCGCGGCCATGGCCGCCGAACGAGGTCTCGAGTATCGGCCGCTGCTCACCGCCCCCGATCTCGGGCGCGAGTACGGCAGCTGACCGCCGACCACCGCAGGGACGAGGCTCAGTCCGGGAACAGCACGCCCGGGTTCAACAGGCCACCCGGATCGAGCGAGCTGACGAGTCGACGCTGAGCCTCGAGTTCGTCGCCGGTGCGGATCAGCGGGAGGTACCCGGCTTTCGCGACGCCGATTCCGTGCTCGGCCGAGATCGTCCCGCCGCGATGCGCCACGTGGCCGAGCACACGGTCGGCGATCGCCTCCGTCCCGCTCGCGCCGAGGAAGTTCAGGTGGACGTTCCCCTCGGCGAGATGGCCGAACGGGATCAGCCGCGCGCCGTCGACGCGAGCGGCGGTCTGCGCGACGTCGACCAATTCGTCCAGCTCGTCGAGCGGGACGGCGACGTCGAGCTTGAACGTCGGCGTGCCGAGGCGGGTCGACTCGCCGGCGATCGCCTCGGTCATGCGATCTCGCACGTCGACGAGCGTGCGGCGCCGTTCGGCACCGGTGGCGATCGCCGCGTCGACGACCCCGTCGGTGGCGCCGAGCAGCTCGGCCAGCTCGTCGGTCGGGTCCGTGTGATCGGCCGCCTCGAACAGGACGACGGCGCGCCGGTCGGCGGGATCGTGGTCCGACCGGTCGGTGGACGACGCCATGGCGACCAGCGGTCCATCGCCGCCGAGGTGGTCGACGACCAGACGGTACGCGGACGGAAGGATGAGTTCGACGGCGTCGAGCGACGACACCTCCGCCCGGGCGGTCACGAGAGCGTCCCGGGCGAGGGCGAGCGACTCGTAGAGCACCAGCGCCGTTGCGACCTCCCGGTATCGAGGTACGAGGCGCAGGCGGGCCGACGTCACCACGCCCGCTGTCCCCTCCGAGCCCGACAGCACCGACGGCCAGTGGAGCCCCGCGGTCTCCTTGGTGAGACCACTCAGCGACCCGACGAGCGTGCCGTCTCCGAGGACCGCTTCGATGCCGACGACCTGTGACCGCATCGTCCCGAACCGGATGACCCGCGAGCCGCCGGCGTTGGTCGAGATCGCGCCGCCGACGGTCGCCGAGTCGCGGGCCGCGAAGTCGATCGGGACGTCGAGTTCGGCCGCGCGGGCAGCGTCTCTCCAGGCGGCGATCGTGACCCCGGCACCGCACGTGACCTGGGCGGATGCCGCGTCGATCGCACCGATGTCGCACAGACGGCGCGTGGAGAGGACGACCCATCGGCGACCGTCGTCGCGCGGGACGCCGCCGCCGACGAGGCCCGTGTTCCCTCCCTGCGGAACGACGGCCAGATCGTGGTCGCGACACGCCGCGAGCACGGCCTGGACCTCGATCGCCGTTGCCGGCCGGACGACCGCCACCGACGGTGCGCCGTAGCGCCCGGTCCAGTCGACCTCGTGTCCTCGCCGCACGTCCGGGGTGTGCAGGACGTGCTCTTGGCCGACGGCCTCGGCGAGGTCGTCGAGCGCGGGCACCGGGCGAGCATCGCAGATGAACCACGGGCCGGTTGATCTGGGCCAGACTCGTGGCGGAGCGTACGGTGTCCCGGCCGCGTCGAGCGGTGTGGATCACGCGAGGGGAGAACGCAGATGGAGGGTTTCTGGAGAGCTGTCGGCGTGCAGCTCGGCAAGAACTGGAAGGTGGTTCTCGGCGTCGTCGTGGTCCTGACCATCGGGTTCGGTCTCGGCCTCACGCGGGTCGAGTTCGCCACCGGCCAGGACAGCTACCTCAATCCCGACTCGCAGATCGCCATCGACAACGTGGCGTTCCAGGACGATTTCGGCGGGGAGACGATCGTCCTGCTCTTCAGCGGTCAGGACGGAGCCCGGATCCAGGACCTCTTCGAGGGGGCCAACCGCGACGAACTCGAACGGCTGAACACCGAGTTGGCGGCCGTCGAGGGCGTCTACTCCGTGGTGACGCCGCTCACGTCGTTGACGTGGTCGTCGGAGCTGGTCGGGGGTCCGACCGGGCAGGCCGCGCTCCTCGGCGCGCTGAGCCGTGACGCCGAGGGTGCCGACGCTCGCAACGCCGACGTCCAGATCTCACTCGCGCGTCGCGGCGCGATCGGTCCCGAGGATCAGTGGTTCATCGGCAACCCCGCCTGGAACGAACTCCTCATCTACGACAACTCGGGCTTCGAGGTCGGGGCCGACGGCGAGATCGTGGCGCCGGCGCCCGACGAGCTCGACGTGCGCCAGTCGCTCGAGGGGACCTTCCCCAACGTCGAGGGTGGTCCGATCAACGCGACGGCGGTCGGCGGCATCGTGCTCGACGGCAACCAGAGTCTCGACGAACTGCAGTCGGCCACCGACGCCGCGGTCGCGATCCTCGACACCGCCCGGTTCGACGGGTTCGACATGACACCGGCGGGATCGCCGCTCTACCTCGGCGAGATCAACGACTACCTCCGAGGCGGAATGCTGACGTTGGGTCTCGCGGCCGTGGTGATCATGGCGGTCGTCCTCTTCCTGATCTTCAGCGTGCGCTGGCGTCTCCTGCCGCTGCTTGCGGTGCTCATCGGGGTGGTGTGGGCGTTCTCGATCCTCGCGCTGCTCGGCATCGAGTTGTCGCTCGTCACGATCGCCGGGCTGCCGATCCTCATCGGCCTCGGCATCGACTTCGCGATCCAGATCCACAACCGCGTCGAGGAGGAGGTCGTCCTCGATCAGGACGCGAACCCGATTTCCGAGACCGTCGCGAACCTCGCGCCGCCGCTCGTCGCCGCCACGGTCGCGGGCGTTCTCGCATTCCTCTCCCTCCGCATCTCACGCGTGCCGATGATCCGCGACTTCGGTGTCCTGCTCGCGATCGGCGTGGTGGTGTTGCTCGTCGTGGGCATCGTCGTGCCGGTGGCCGCGCTGGGTGCCCGCGAGTACCTCGGTCGCACCGAGAAGCGGGACGAGTCGTTCGTCGAGCGGCTCGTGGTGAAGCTCGGCGGTCTGCCCTCGAGCATCGGCCCGGTGCTGATGGTCGTCGCCGCCGCGCTGTTCGTGGGAGGCGTCGCCGTCGAAGGGCGCACCGAGATCCAGTCCGATCCGCTCGAGTGGATCTCGCAGGACAGTCCCAATCTCGAAGCGATCGACCGCCTCGACGACGAGTCGGGGTTCGCCTCCACGCTCGGCGTGCTCGTCGAGGCGAACAACGTCTACGACCAGGAGATCATCGACCTGATCTACGGGTTCACGATCGACGCCGAGGAGCGCGCCGAGGTCATCGCGACGTCGAGCCTCGTCGGCACGATGGAGAAGGTCATCGACATCGAGGGGGCGACGCCGTTGCCGCCCACGACCTCCGACGTGATCTCGGCGGCGTCCGTGCTTCCTCCCGACATCGCCCGCGTCCTCGTCGCGTCGCCGGACGATCCGGCCGGAGCTCAGAGCGCGACGCAGGTGAACCTGCGACTCGCGCAGGCCAGCCTGGAGGAACGCAGCGAGCTCGTCGACGAGCTGAAGGCCGATCTCGACCAGCGCATCGACGCTCTCGACATCCCGGTCGAGAGCGTCCTGCTCGACGGTCTCGACGACGGGCGGGATCCGGTCGAGGCGACACCCGCAGGGCTCGCCACGGTCGGCATCGGGCTGCTCGAGAACCTGTCGGCCAACCGAGCGAACCTCACGTACCTCGCCCTCGTGCTCGTGGGCCTGTGGCTCGTGATCCGGTTCCGGAGCCTGAGCCGTTCGCTGCTCGCGTTGGTCCCCGTCATCCTGGCCGTCGGGCTGTCGTCGCTGATCGTCGGACTGCTCGGGCTCGAACTCAGCCCGTTGACCACCGTGAGCGGACCGCTCGTGATCGCCACGTGCGCCGAGTTCTCGGTGCTGATCCTGGGTCGATATCTCGAGGAGCGCCAGGACGGCCTCGAGCCCCGACAGGCGAGTGACACCGCAGCGGCCCGAACGGGCCGGGCGTTCTTCACGTCGGCGGCCACCACGATCGGCGGGTTCGCCGTGCTCATCGGCTCGGCGCTGCCACTGCTGCGCGACTTCGGCATCCTCGTCACGCTCAACGTGGCGATCGCCCTCCTCGCGGCGCTGGTCGTGATGCCGCCGCTGTCGGTGTGGGTCGACGGCCGCGGTTGGCTGGGTACCCAGGAGCAGGGTGAGGTCGACGGCAGCGTCACACTCGCCGCCCTGGCCCCTGGTCAGCAGACCGTGGGCGCCGCGGTCGGCGCGGTGGCGTTGGTCGGCGCTGGCGCCGCCGTGTATGCAACGGCAGACACCTCGAGCGGCTCGTCCGACGAGTTCGCCTTCGCGGCCACACCGTTGCCGACCACCACGACCACGACCACGACGACGGTCGCTCCCGACGAACCCGACGAACCCGACGAACCCGACGAGGACGACACCGACACCGACACCGACACCGATACGGACACGGACACCGGAACCGACACGGGTGACGGCGAGACCGGCGAGGGCGACGACCCGCCGACCACCGATGCGCCGCCGGTCACCGAGGGTGGACCGGACCTCTCGGCGTACTCGAGCGAACGACCGACCGAGGGCCTCGCCCCGACGTTGTTCGACCTGCTCGTCGGCGGGAACGGGTTCGTCGGCCAGGGCGTCGATCCGCAGGCGGCGAACTGCATCATCGACGAGGCGATCGCCGCCGTCGGCGAGGCGGCGCTGACGGGCGGACTGGTCACCTCGGACCCCGCGGTGATCGAGCCGGTGTCCGAGATCGTGACCACGTGCGGCGAAGACCCGGCCATCATCGCGGGCGCCGTCGCAGAGTTCACCGGCTGACGTCGCCGGCCCGACGCGACCGCCTCCAGGAACAGGAGAACCATCATGAATCTGGACGACCTCTTCGGCCTGCACGGCCGCGTCGCCCTCGTGACCGGAGGGTCGCGCGGGATCGGCAAGATGATCGTGGAGGGGTTCCTCGCCGCCGGGATCGATCGCGTCTACATCACGGCGCGCAAGGTCGCTCAGGTCGAGGAGACCGTCGCCGAGTTGGGAGACCGCGTGATCGGCATCCCGGGCGACATCTCGACGATCGAGGGAATCGACGCGCTCGTCGCCGATCTCACCGATCGCGAGCCGCAGCTCGACGTCCTCGTCAACAACGCCGGTGCCGCATGGGGTGCCGAGTACCTCGACTTCCCCGAGTCGGGGTGGGACAAGGTGATGGACCTCAACGTGAAGGCTCCGTTCTTCCTCACCCAGAAGCTGCACCCGTTGCTCACGTCGGCGGCGAGCGCCGAGCGCCCGGCCAAGGTGATCAACATCGCGTCGATCGACGGCATGCGGATCAACCCGTGGGAGACCTACTC
Source organism: Actinomycetota bacterium (assembly GCA_039185545.1). Lineage (GTDB taxonomy): Bacteria > Actinomycetota > Acidimicrobiia > Acidimicrobiales > Ilumatobacteraceae > Ilumatobacter_A. Next base: position 27,867 of record JBCDAK010000025.1, on the reverse strand, counting down.
GTACCAGGCGTCGAAAGCCGCCATGATCCATCTCACACGTCGGATGGCGGCCCGACTGGTCGCCGACCACGTCTACGTGTCGGGCATCGGGCCGGGCGCCTTCCCGAGCGAGATGAACAAGGCCGCCCGCGACGCCGAGGAGGCCACGTCGGCCGGGATCCCCGCTCAGCGGGTGGGTGACGCATTCGACGTGGGCGGCACGGCCGTCTATCTGGCCGCACGCTCGGGGGACTACACGATCGGTGAGACGATCGCGGTCGACGGGGGAGTGGTCAACGCCAATGTGCCGGGACGCGTCGTCGATCCGTCCGGTCGCTGACGCGACGAGACGCCGTCCGCCCGCATCGCGGTCGACGGCGCTCGTCGTGGGACGTCGGTCGGGTCAGCCGAACACGTCGGCCAACTCCGACCACTGGACGAGGCCGTCACCGTTCGTGTCGAACGCCGAGGTCGGGTCGGTCGTCACGACGGCGTCGTCGGCGCCCGGATCGTCCTCGGCCGACCCGTCGTCGGCGAGCCACCGATCGACGAGGTCGAAGAACTCGTCGTCGGGCATCTCCTCCCACTCCTGCGGGGTGCGCTGATCCCAGAACTCGTCGGGCAGCTCGATGAACTCACCATCGTCCTGGTCATCGACGTCGGCGCCGTCGGTCGTGTCGTCTCCCCCGCCGGGCCGGGGCGGTACCGGGGCATCCGGATCGTCGATGCGATCGCGGATCCAGTCGGCGAAGGCGGCGACCTCCGCATACGCACCCGGACTGTCGGCGCCGCATTCGATGCCCCAGCTCGTCACGCCCGCGAGCGCCCGTCCACGGTCGGTCGCGACCGTGAGCGGCCCGCCGCTGTCGCCCGAGCAGGTGTCGGTGCCTGTGCCGCCGGCGCAGAGCTCGCGCTCGGCGTCGTGCTGGAGGTCGGGGCGACAGACGGCGTCGTCGACCAGCGGGACCTCGGCGCCCTGCAGCACCGAGGGGAGATCGCCCGTGCGCGTCACACCCCAGCCGGTGACGCGAGCCGTCGACGCCGCGTCGGCCTCGGCGCGGGTCGCCAGTGCGATCGGTGCCACGTCTGTGCCGACGTCCACGGGGCGCTCGAGCACGAGCATCGCGAGGTCGCCGGTCTGCGATTCGGTCCACTCGGGTCGTTCGATGACGGAGTCGACGTCCCGACGCTGGCCGTCGCCGGTCCGGAGGTCGGTGACGCCGGCGCGAACGACGATGTCACTCGCGGTCGCGCCCTCGACGCAGTGCGCCGCCGTCAGCACGATGCGATCGCTGACGAGTGTTCCGCCGCAGAACTGCTCTCCGTCGCTGGTGAGCGCCACCTGCCACGGGTTGTCGGACACGGTCGTGTCGTCGCCGTCGAAGATCGCAGCGACGGGGTTCGACGAGGTCGCCGCGATCGCACCGATCGCAGCGAACCCGGTCACGATCGCGGCAGCGCGACCGATGCGAGATCGTGCGGGCCGTCGAGGTCCGGGTGGAGTCGAGGTGCGCCGAGCGGCGGACGGTGGCTCCGGCGGGGAAAGCGGAGCGTGATGGATGGGTGCGTGCATGGGTCGGCCTCCTGGGTCGGATGCGGGGGGACCCGATCGACGATCCGGGACCGACCTGAGTCGAAGCTGAGTCGAGGTGAGAGGCTTCTCAGGAAGCGCCGAGTCGCTGGGCCGACGTGTCGTCGTCACTCGGAACGCCCCACGTCGACCGGAGCGATCCGGGAGCGCGGGCGCTGTCCGAACGGGCGGACAGGGGAGTGGTCGAGACCGGCGTCGATCCGGTGACCTTCCGCTTTTCAGGCGGACGCTCTGCCAACTGAGCTACTCGACCGTGAGGACACGGCGACCTCGAGGTCGCCCGTGTCGCTCCGCGGTCCCGACGGGATTTGAACCCGCGACCTCCGGCTTGACAGGCCGGCGTGAACTCCTGACTTCACCACGGGACCATTCACACGCCGGCGAGCCGGCTATGTCTCGTCACCGGCGAGCCGGTGACGTGGTGCTTTCGCACTGCACCCCCAACGGGATTCGAACCCGTGCCGCCACCTTGAAAGGGTGGTGTCCTAGGCCACTAGACGATGGGGGCCTGGTGAGAGGCGAGGACCGCTTCTCGTTGAGAGCGGAGACAACCTAGCACCCGGCCCCCAGCCTTCCACCGGCCGGGTTTCGCAGTTGCTCCCCGGACGTTTCGAGCCTCTCCGGATCGACGATCGGTCTCGGGGATACCGTGCCGCCGATGCCCCGACGCCGTGGTCCGAGCGCAACGCCGAGCCGGTTCGGGCGCCGTGGTCACGTGGCCGCCGCCGTGGTCGTGGGATACGTGATCGGCACGTTCCCGACGGCCGACCTCGTCGCGTCCCGGGTGTCGGGAGCCGATCTCCGGTCCTCCGGAACCGGTAATCCCGGAGCGGCGAACGCGGCACAGGTGCTCGGAGCGCGGGCGGGCGCCGCGGTGCTCCTCGGAGACATCGCCAAGGGCGTCGCGGCCAGCGTGCTGGGGCGCTCGGTGGGTGCGTCGGCCGGGGCACACCTCGCAGGGTCGGCCGCCGTGGCCGGACACTGCTACCCGGTCTGGAGCGGCTTCCGCGGCGGAAAGGGCGTCGCCACGAGCGTGGGTCAGTGCCTCGCCACGTTCCCGGCGTACTTCCCGATCGACGTCGCGGTCGCCTGCGCCACCGCCGCCGTCCCGCGGTGGACGCAGCGGGCGTTCGCCGCCACGACGGTGTCCAGCCTCTGCTGGATCGCCGGCGGCGTCGTGTGGTGGCGCCGCGGCCTCGCCAACGCCTGGGGACCGACCCCGAGCGCACTGCTGCCCCTGTCCGCGGCGCTGTCGAGTGCGATGATCGTCCAGCGCTTCGTGGCGTCCGGGCCCGTGGGGCCACCGGCCGACCGGGGTCCGGCCCGATGACCGTCGCCGTCGTCGTCGACTCGAACGCGCAGCTCGCGCCCGAGCTCGCCGAACGCCACTCGATCTCGGTGGTCCCCCTCCCGATCACCGTCGACGGTGTCGAGTACCTCGAAGGCGTCGATCTCGACGTCGATGAGTTCTACGGCTTCTGGGCCGACGGCGCGCAGCCCCACGTCACCACCAGCCAGCCGTCACCGGCAGCGTTCGTCGAGACGTACGAGTCCCTCGCCGGTCACGGTGCGACGGCCGTCATCTCCGTCCACGTCACCGGCGCGATGTCGGGCACGATCAACTCGGCGCGCCTCGCGGCCGGACAGGTCGATCTCCCCGTGCACGTCGTCGATTCCGGGACCGCGAGCTTCGGCATCTCGTGCTGTGCGTGGGCGGCGGCCGACGCTCTCGCTTCTGGGGCGCAGATCTCCGAGGCCATCGACTCGGCCATTGCGACGGGTCGAGCGCTGCGCACGTCGTTCGTCGCGGGCGTCCCTGCGCTGGTGGAACGGTCGGGCCGCGCCGACGGCGTCGACGTCGGCGGTGCAGCGGCCGACGGGATCCCGGTCCTCGCCATGTCGGGCGGCGACCTGATGGTCCTCACCACGGTCGACGATCTCGACGGGGCGGTCGCCTCCATGGTCGACGACGCGCTCGGGTGGCCGGCATCGTCTCCGGCCGGGCGACGGATCGCGGTCGGGACCTCCGATCTGTCGAGCCGCCCGCTCGCCGCTGGACTCGTCGAACGGCTCCGCGGGGCCACGGGCGTGGCGGACGTGATCGAGTACCGGATCGGTCCGAGCGTGGGCGCGCACACCGGCCCGGGCACGGCCGGCCTGTTCGTCTTCTGAGCAGCCGAGCGATGCGGTACGCCGGGGGCGGTCCCGACCGTCGGCAGACGACCGTCCCGATGCGTCAGGCGCGGGCGAACGGGTCGCGTTCGGTCGCCTGCGACCGCGACCGCAGCTCGGCCGGCACGACCGGGACGAGCATCCCGTACGGCGCCGCGCTGTAGAGGTGGTGGACCCGGTGTGCCTCGGCCAGGCGATCGAGCACCGCGCTCTGGGGACGCGGGAGCCAGGTGAATCGACCGTGGATGTACACGTCGTGCACGTAGCCGTACGCCAGCCCGTAGGCGGTGACGCCGATCCCGGCCGGCACGAGCGCTCCCCAGCCGTCGACGTTGAAGCCCACGACGAAGCCGACGTTCACGATGGCGGCGAAGATCACCGGATACCAGTCGTTGGTCTCCCACTTCGCCGCGATGCGTCCGGCCCGGTGGTGACTGCGGTGCAGCCGCTCACCGATGCCGTGCATCACCCAGCGGTGCGTGGCCGCCGTGAGCGGTTCCATGGCGACGAATGCGACGAGGCCGATCGCCCACGTGGCGAGGGAGACACCGAGCACGGCGCTCACGGTACCGCGCCCGAGCGACGCGCTGCGCGGTCGTCCGCCGTGTCATCCGTCCTGTGGCCGGATGCGCCGGGAGAGCGGGGATCCGAACGTCGGATCGGGCGGTTCGAGCCGCGCCGTCGAGAGGTCAGGCGAACGTGCTGAGGGCGTCGTCGAGGGTGGTGTCGATGACGCCGGGAGCGTCGACGACCGCGGCCAGCCACGCCGGACGGAACGTCGCGCACACGGCGATCGGCGTGTCGGCCGGCGAACCGCTGTTGGCGAGCCGGACGAAGGACGTGGCGTAGTCGGCGGGGCGGAGATCACGCCCGAGCTCCATCAGTGCGTACGGGTCGGGTGCCCGGCCGTCGGAGGGCAGGTGGAAGTGGTTGTGCGAGCTGGGTCCCGTGGGCCCGCCCGCGAGACCGGGCCCGTCGAGGAGGATCGCACCGTGCACCCGCGGCGCGCGAGCACCGGCCAACTGCAATCCGATGTATGCGCCGAGTCCGGTGCCGACCACCGTGATCGCGGCGTCGGGGTCATCGGCGACGAGATGGGCGAGCGCGTGGTCGGCGTCGGCGAGGAGCAGCTCGGGGGAGTAGCCCCCGCACCGCGGGACCGTCGACGCGCCATGTCCCGTGAAGTCGAGCGCTGCGATGGCGCCCGGCCAGGTGTGGGCCCACTCGGGGACGGCGTCGGGCGACCGAGATCCCAGCGCATGCAGGAGGAGCAGCGGTCGCCCGGTGCCGGTCGCCGATCGGAGTTCGTGGAGGGCCAGGTCGATCCGGTTGTGCCGGAGCGACACCGTGCTCACGACGGGTCCCCGAGGAAGTCGAGGACGATCGAGGCGACGAGGTCGGGCGCCTCGACGTGGACGAAGTGGCCCACGTCGTCGAGGACCTCGCACCGTCCGCCTCGAGGGAGATACGGCATCACCTTGGCCGGAGGCGTGCCCCACCCCATCTCCTCCATCTGGGCGCCGAGGATCCCGAGGAACGGCATGGGCAGTCCCGGGAGACGCATCAGGATCCACTCGGGACGCCACGGTCCGAAGCCCCCGAAGCGCATCGCCGGATCGATCTTCCACCGCCATCCGTCGTCGGACTCGAAGCCCCCGGTGGTGACGAGTCGTTGCAACCACTCGATCGGGAGTCGTGGGTTCATTCGAGCGCGACGCTTCGCGAGCTCGTCGATCGTGCCCGGCTTTCGCTGGTTGGTCGCGGTTCGGCGGCGGTGATCGAGCCACCCGCCGACCTCGTTGGCCAGCATCGTGGTGCGTTCGTGCTCGGCGAGGTCGGGGATGTTCCGCTTGTACGGGATTCCGTCCATGTTGACGAGGGACCGGAACCGGTGTGGCTGGACATCGGCGAGCTGCGTCATCAGCGCGCCGCCCTTCGAGTGGCCGACGACCGGGACCGGGCGACCAGGGGCCACGTGGTCGAACACGGCGAGCGTGTCGCGGGTGTCGCCCTCGAACGAGTAGAGCGGACAGTGTTCGCTGTCGCCGTGGCCACGCTGGTCCCAGCAGACGACACGCCATCCGGCCGCCGCCAGGCGCGGGGCGAACCCGTCGAAGGTGCGGGCGAAGTCGAAGCCGCCGTGCATCAGCAGCAGCGGGTGTGCGTCGGGTTCGCCCCACTCCTTCATCGCCAGCCGGACGCCGTGAGCGTCGAGGTCGTACTGACGAGCCGGCCGTTCGGCGCCGTCGAACGGCACTTCGCCGTGCTCGTCGCGGGCGGGGGAGGTCACGCGTCGGCGGCCGGGACCGTCATGGAGCGACCGTCGTGGAGGTGATCGGGGGCAGCTCGTCGACCAGCACGACGTTCTGCGGGATCTCGATCGTGAGGCCCACCGGGATGTTGTCGGGGTTCTCGATCTCGTTGAGCTCGATGATGGCCGAGACGGGGACCTGGAACGACGCCGCGACGGCAGCGAGGCTGTCACCGGGTTGGATCTGGTAAAAGCGCCGGACCGCCTCCTCGGGCGAGGTGGTGGGCGGAACGGTGGTCGACGTCGTGGTCACCAGCGGTGGAAGCGTCTGGCGCGAGGCCTCGTCGGTCGTGCCGCACCCGGCAGCGACCACGAGCATCACCGAGGCGCCGATCAGTGACATCGGTCGCACCGCTCGCCGCCCGGGACGTCGCCCGGACGCCACCGTCCCCCTCGCACACATCGGGACCAATGGTACCTCCGGCCGCCACCGTGGGGTCCGTAGGCTCCGCCACATGAGTTTCTGGCCCAACGCCGATCACTGGAGCGTCGAGATCCCCCTCGACACGCCGCACGAACGCCTCGACGTCCTCGCCGACACCGGGGTCGTCGCTCTCGCCGACGCCGACTTCGACGTTCCCGAGACCGAGTACCTCTCGCTCGAGTACATGGACTGGAAGTCGGGTGGTGACACCAACTTCGCGCCGATCGCCTCGGCCGACGGCGAGCTCGACTGCCGTGGCTTCTGGGACAAGGGCAAGACCGACAAGGACGCACTCTGGACGTCGAACGCCGAGATCGCTCCCACGCTCAGGAAGTACGTCGACGGCGTCGGGGCCAACTTCGGTCGGGTGCGGATCATCAAGCTCGAGCCGCAGGACCGCGAGCAGGCCATCCGCTCGATCCATCGCGACGACAACAACCGCTTCAATCCCGACGACGAGGGATGGGTGGTGCGGTCGTGGGTCGAACTCACCGACAACCCCGACAGCTACATGCTGCTCATGGACAACGATGCCGACGGCCTGCCCGATCCGTCGACCGAACGCCGCATGCCGCTGCACCGCGGCGCCCGCTTCGTCGTCGACACCCAGCGGCTCTGGCACGTCGTGGTCCATCCCGGTGACTCGGCCCGCTACGCGCTGATCACCAGCTTCGAGTCCGGGCCCGCGCTCGACGCGTTCATCGCCGACAACCGCACGAACTGATCTGGTGGCTCACCTCGACCGCCGCTTTGCTTCGGTCTCGGATCGCAGTCGCGATTCGTGCCGATTTCGGCACGTCCAGGAGGTCCGTGCGTTCGTGCTCTCCTAGATTGGGTCTCACGATGTCCGTGGTGCCGCGTCCTCTCGTCCCATCTCGGCTGGCTCCGGGCGGTGTCCACGCCCACGCGTCGCGACGCGCGCCACGCACGGTCGTCGGCGCGTACGTGGCGCTGACCAAGCCCCGCATCATCGAGCTGCTGCTCATCACCACCGTGCCCACCATGGTGCTCGCCCAGGGCGGGTGGCCATCGTGGGAGCTCGTCGGTGTCACCCTGCTCGGCGGCGCTCTCGCCGCCGGCGGAGCGAACGCGATCAACATGTACGTCGATCGCGACATCGACGCCTTGATGGAGCGCACCAGCGGACGACCGTTGGTCACGGGCATCATCGAGCCGCGCAACGCACTCGTGTTCGCGATCGCGCTGCAGATCGCGGCATTCGCGGTGTTGTGGGCCGGAGCCAATCTCCTGTCGGCCGTGCTCGCGTTCAGCGCAGCGGCGTTCTACGTGGGGGTGTACACGCTCTGGTTGAAGCGCACGAGTCGGCAGAACATCGTGATCGGCGGTGCGGCGGGCGCCGTGCCCGTGCTGGTCGGATGGGCAGCGGTCACCGACGGCCTGGCGTGGGAGGCCCTGATCCTGTTCGTCGCGATGTTCCTCTGGACGCCGCCGCACTTCTGGGCGCTCGCCGTGAAGTACGCCGACGACTACGACGCCGCCGACGTGCCGATGCTGCCGGTCGTCGCGCCCATGCGCGAGGTCATCAACCAGATGCTGGCGTACACGGTCGGTCTCGTCGCCGCCACCCTCGTGCTGTGGCCGGTCGCCGATCTCGGCTTCATCTACGGCATCACGGCGATCGTGCTCGGCGCGATGTTCCTGGTGGGTACGGTCCTGCTCGGCCGGTCGCCCACGCCGGCAGCGTCGATGCGGCTCTTCGGTTTCTCGATCACGTACGTGACCGTGTTGTTCGGCGCGATGACCCTGGACGTCCTCGTCTGACCGTTTCGATCCTGGCAGCGCGGCCACCCGTGGACCACCGTGGGGCCCTTCGGCAAGTCTGCGCTGTATTTCAGTCGGAACGGGTCCCGACCAGTAGTGTCGCTGCCGATGTAGCGGGACCGTGTCGGCTGCGTTCGAGCTGCCCGAGCCTGCGCGTCGATCCGACCATCCACCACCCGTCACTCCGACCTGTCCGTCAACTCACCGCCCCGTGAACAAGTGAGCGCGACCTCCGCATGACCACCATCGAATCCGTTCCGGCCGACACGTCGGAGACGTCCGACACGCCGGCGTTCCTCGCCGCGCTGGCCGACTGGATCACCTCGACCGACCACAAGAAGCTCGGCCGACTGCTCGCCGGCGGCGGGTTGCTCGGACTCCTCACCACCATCGTGGTGAACGTGCTCATCGCCGTCGAACGAGTCGACGGATCCGGAGCGGCTCTCGACGTCGACTCGTGGTCGCAGCTCATCACGGCACAGCGGGTCGGCCTCGTGTTCGGCGCCGGCCTCCCGCTCGCCGCCGGACTCGCCGTCGCCGTCACGCCGTTGCAGCTCGGCGCACGGTCCATCGCCTTCCCCCGTCTCGTCGGCACCGGCGTGTGGATGTGGTTCGGCGGCTTCGTGCTGTCGATCATCTCGATCGCCGCGAACGGCGGTTTCGGCGGGGGCGACCCCGACATGGTCGACCTGTTCCTCGCCGCTCACGTGCTCATGGCGTTGGGCTTGCTCTCGGTCGGCGCCGCACTGGTCACGTCGGTGCTCACCACGCGGGCGCCGGGCATGACGATGCGTCGAGTCCCCTTCTTCGCCTGGTCGACGATGGTCTTCGGCATCGGGCTCGTCCTGGTGATGCCCGTGTTCGTCGGCACGCTGATCTACCTGTTCGTCGATCACCGCAGCGGCACGCGTGAGGCGTTCGGCGGCAACGACGGCATCGCCACGTGGGCCGGGTGGATGTTCACCCAGCCGGCGACGTTCCTGCTCGCCATCCCGGCGCTCGGCGTGTTCGCCGACCTCCTGCCGACCACCTTCAAGAAGCGCACTCCGCTGCGGGGCGCCGTCTTCGCCGGCCTGTCGCTCGTGCTCGTCTCCGGTCTCGCCGCGGTCACCCAGCAGATCCGGTTCGACGTGCCGTGGAGTGGTTCGTTGCTCTACATCGGCGACGGCGACGACGTCCGCGAGAAGGTGAACGACGTGCTGCCGTGGGGGTTCTTCCACGTGCTGCCCATCGTCGGAGCAGGGATCCTGTTCCTGATGGCGGCCTTCCTCGCCAAGCCCGAGAAGGACGAGTCGGGCACGACCATCCGCCCCAACATCACCGCCGCGTTCCTCTTCGCCTTCTTCGGGTACGGCATGGTCCTCGTCGGCATGCACGGAGCCGCCATCGAGCCGATCGTCGACCTCGACCTCATCGGCACCGTGTTCGGCGAAGCGGTGCTCGTCTACGTCGTCTACGGCGCGGCGCTCGCAGTGCTCGGCGGACTCGCCTACTGGGCTCCGAAGCTGTGGGGCGTGGAACTCGACCTCAAGAAGACGGCACCGCTCGCGCTGCTCGGCGTGGGCGGCGTCGTCCTGGCGAGCTTCCCCCACTACATCGCGGGGTTCCTCGACCAGCCGGCCGGACTCGCCTACGACGACAGCGACCTGCAGATCTGGAACATCGTGGTCCTCGTCGGCCACGCCCTGTTCTTCCTCGCAGCACTGGCCTTCGTCGGCCTCCTCGTCTCGACCGTCCTCGGTCGCGACGGATCGAGCGCTCCCGACGACCCGTCCGACGGGCACACCATCGAGTGGGCGACCACGTCGCCTGCGCCCACCGACAACTTCGTCGACGTCCCGGTCGTCACGTCGGCCGAGCCGATGCTCGACCTGCGATCGTCGGCGACGGCCACACCCAGCCAGGGAGGTGCGAGCTGATGGAAGCCCTGCCCGCCGGTGCACCGCCGGCGCCCAAGAACCAGACGCTGGTCGGCGCCACGCTCGCGTCGGTCGCCATCCTCATGCTCACGGGCGGAATGCTCGGCGTGTGGGCGGTTCAGCGCCGCCAGGCGATCGACCTCGGTCAGTCGTGGTTGCCGAGCGACGTCACCATCCCCGAGGTGCCGACCAACGTGATGCTCATCGCGTTCATCGGCGTGGTCTCCTTCGCCCACTGGGCCAGCTGGGCCGCTCGCCGCGACGACAAGGCCAACACGGTCTTCGCCCTCGGAGCAACGGCCTTCGTGGCGCTCCTCATCATCAACGCCCAGGCCTTCGTCTACACGCAGATGGAGTTGCCGATCTCGCAGGGTCCGTACGGCGCGATGTTCTTCGCCATCACCGGCACCTTCATCGCCGTGATGATCGGCGGCACGATCTTCTCGCTCGTCGCCGTGTTCCGCGTGGCCGGGGGGCGCAGCGATCGTCACATCCTCGCCGCCCACACACTGGTCTGGTACGCCATCGGCGTGGCGTACTGCGGCATCTGGTTCCTCGTCTACGTCACCAAGTGAGTCGCCTCCACCGATGATCACCACCGGATCGAAGTTCCTGATCGGCAGCGCGGTCCTCGCCGCGGTCGCCGCCATCCTCTACGGCGTCACCCAGGACGGCGTGATGGGCACGGTCGGCCTCGCCACCGCTGCGGTCGCGCTCACGCTGCTCGCCGTGGTCAACACCATGACCCGCGACTCGAACGTGTTCACCGACGACGGTGTTCCGCTCGAGACCGTGGCCGCCGCGCAGCCGTCCCCCCTCGGCGGGATCTGGCCGTTCGCGTTCGCCGCGTCGGGCGTCATCATCGCCGTCGGACTCGTCACCCAGCAGACCATCGTGGTCATCGGTCTCGCGGCACTCGCCGCCACGGGCGCCGAGTGGATCATCAGCAACTGGGCCGACCGTGCCTCGGCCGACCGTCGCCACAACGCGTCGGTCCGCAGCCGCCTCTCGAACCCGCTCGAGTTCCCACTCGGCGGTGCGGTGGCGATCGGCGTGGTCATCTTCGCGTTCAGCCGCGTGATGCTCTGGTTCTCGAAGGTGAACACCGTCATCGCCTTCTCGATCCTGGCGCTCGTCGTGCTCGGGATCGCGTTCGTGTTCGCGAACCGGCCGTCGATCAAGCCGGGTGCCATCGGCGGGACCGCCGTGGCCGGCGCGGTCGCCGTCGTGGTCGCGGGCACCGCTGCGGGACTCGACGGCGAGCGCGACATCGCTGTGTTCGAGACGACGAGCCTGTGGCAACAGGAGGCGATCGCGCACCCCGAGGAGTACGCCGAGGGAGCGGAGGAGGGGAAGCACCCGGCCGGCTTCATCTGCGAGAGCGCGGAGGAGTTCCCCGAGGCCGACGAGAAGGCCAGTCAGACCGTGGCCATGAAGTCGAACCACTTCCAGATCTTCCTGCTCGAGGACGGCACGCTCGACTTCGACGTGCCCGGCCCGCGCGACGAGGGCAGTGACGTCATCACGTTCCAGCGGTCGAACACGACCAACATCGTGTTCCGTAACGAGTCCGACGAGGATCGCCGTCTGTCGCTCGACATGGGCACCGAGGACTTCGAGAGCGAGGACGGCACCACCCGCATCGTTCCGGTGCAGCAGTGCACCACCTTGATCGAGCCGGGAGCCGCCCAGTTGCTCACGGTCACGCCCCCGCTCCCGAGCAACGTGTTCGCCGACTCCCCCAACCCGAATGCCCCATCGGGTGAAGGTGGTTTCTGGTTCTTCGTCCCTGGAGTTTCGTCGGCCACACTGGAGTTGGTCGTTCCGTGAGCGAGACCGCTCACGAGTCGTCCAGACCGTCGTCCATGAACTTGGGAACGAGCGCGTCCGTCCAATCTGAGAGGGCTACGGTGACTTTCGTGCCGAAGTGGACTCGTCCCGCTGCGATCGTCGGCGTCGCCGCACTGGCCGCCGGCTGTGCGACCGACGCCCCGCAGGACACCACCCAGCCCGCCGGGCCCAACGCCCAGATGATCTACGACCTGTCGTGGCCGATCTTCCTGATCGCCGGCATCGTCGGGGTCATCGTCATGGTCGCCATCGCCTACGCCATCTGGAAGTTCCGCGATCGCGGCCAGCCCATCCCCGAGCAGACCCACGGCAACCCCAAGCTCGAGATCACCCTCACGATCATCCCGGCGCTGATCCTCATCGGCGTCGCCATCCCCACCGTCGCCACCGTCATGGCGCTCGACGAGACCGACGACACCGAGTGCATCGTCAACGTCACCGGCCAGCAGTGGTGGTGGGAGATGGACTATCCGGTCCAGGACGGCTGTGGCGGCGTGTCGGCGCCCATCGTCACGTCCGGCCAGATGGTCATCCCGACCGAGACCCCGGTGCTCATCCGCGGCACCAGCCGTGACGTGATCCACTCATTCTGGATCCCACGTCTCAACGGCAAGCGCGACATGGTCCCCGGGCGTACGCACAACCTGCGCATGGAGGCCGACGAGCCCGGCATCTACGCCGGTCAGTGCGCCGAGTTCTGTGGCTTGTCGCACGCCAACATGCGCATGGAGGTCGTGGCCATGGAGCCCGACGACTTCGAGGCGTGGAAGGCGACGCAGCTCTCCGAGTACGAGTCGCCCGCCGAGGGCACGCTGGCGGCCACCGGCGAGCAGACCTTCATCACCAACTGCTCTCGGTGCCACGTGATCGACGGTCTCACCGACTCCGACGGTGAGCCCGTCATCTCACGAGCCGACCAGCAGGTGTACGCCGGTGTGGCGCCGAACCTCAGCTGGTTCATGACCCGCAACACGTTCGCCGGCGCCACGTGGGACCTCCTCAACGCGACCTGCCGTGACGACGTCTGGGACGCCGACCCCGCCGACTTCGGTGAGCGGTACCTCGAGGGTGTCAGCGAAGAGTGCTTGAACCAGGTCGACCTGCGCGAATGGCTGCGGAACTCGCCGGAGAAGAAGCCGATGTACGCCGATCCCGAGCAGCTCGAGCCGACCGACGGGCTGTTCCGAGGGATGCCCTACCTCGCCCTGAGCGAAGCACAGATCGACGAGCTGGTCGCGTACCTGCTCGAGAGGAAGTGACAGGAGTTCGACCGACATGGCCATCATCGAACGTCCAGCCAGCGAGTCCGCGGGAGCCGTCGAGGTCTACGACCCGTCGGTGGCGACACCCTCGTCGTCGTACGGGTTCCTCCGTCGTCCGGTCGAGTCGACCGGGTGGCGCTCCTGGGCCTTCACGGTCGACCACAAGAAGATCGGCATCATGTACGGCGTCGTCGCCATGGTGTTCTTCATCGTGGGCGGTATCGAGGCCGGACTGATCCGCCTCCAGCTGGCGCAGCCGGAGGGCACCGTCCTCTCGGCCGACTACTACAACCAGATGTTCACGATGCACGCCACCACGATGGTGTTCCTCTTCGTGATGCCGATGGCGGCAGCGTTCGCGAACTACATGATCCCGCTGCAGATCGGCGCCCGAGATGTGGCGTTCCCCCGTCTCAACGCTCTCAGCCTCTGGGTGTTCGTCTTCGGTGGCATCTTCTTGAACACCTCGTGGTTCCTCGGCGGTGGCGCCGACGGCGGGTGGTTCATGTATGCCCCCAACTCCGACGTGCCCTTCAGCCCGTCGAACGGCGTCGACTTCTGGGCGCTCGGCCTGCAGATCACCGGGATCGCCTCCCTCGTCGGCGCGGTCAACCTGATCACCACCTGTCTCAACATGAGGGCGCCGGGCATGTCGCTCATGCGCATGCCGATCTTCACGTGGATGGCCATGGTGGTGCAGTTCCTGCTGCTCTTCGCCATGCCGGTCATCACGGTGGCGCTGTTCATGCTGATCTTCCAGCGGAACTACGACGCCACGTTCTTCTCGGTCGCCGAGGGCGCCGACCCGCTGCTGTGGCAGCACCTCTTCTGGATCTTCGGTCACCCCGAGGTGTACATCATCGTGCTCCCCAGCTTCGGCATCGTGTCCGAGGTGCTCCCGGTGTTCTCGAAGAAGCCGCTGTTCGGATATCCGTTCGTCGTCTTCTCGGGCGCGGCGATCGGCTTCGTCGGCTGGGGTGTGTGGGCCCACCACATGTTCGCCTCGGGTCTCGGGCCGGTGTCCGTGGCGGTCTTCTCGGTCGCCACCATGGCCATCGCGGTGCCGACCGGCGTCAAGATCATCAACTGGACTCTCACCATGTGGGGCGGCAAGCTCCAGTTCACCACGGCGATGCTGTTCGCCATCGGCCTGATCGTGCAGTTCACGATCGGGGGCCTCTCCGGCGTCACCCACTCGGTCGCTCCGTCCGACACCCAGCAGACCGACACGTACTACATCGTCGCCCACTTCCACTACGTGATCTTCGGCGGCGGCGTGCTCGGCCTGTTCGCCGGCATGTACTACTGGTGGCCCAAGATCTTCGGCAAGTGTCTCCACGAAGGCTGGGGCAAGCAGAACTTCTGGTGGATGATCGTCGGCATGAACCTCACCTTCGGGCCGATGCACATCATCGGTCTGCAGGGACAGCCGCGACGCATGTACCAGTGGACCGAGTTCCGAGCCGGCGAGGGGTTCTTCAACCTCGGGTTCTGGAACATGGTCGCCACCATCGGCACGTTCGTCCTGGCCATCGGCGTGGTCTTCTGGATGATCGCCGTGTGGGTCACGCACCGTCCGGGCTCCAAGGTGCCGCCCGCACCGCTCGACCCGTGGGACGCCCGATCGCTCGAGTGGATGACCACCAGTCCGCCGAAGCCGCACAACTTCGACCGCACACCCACCGTTCATGCGCTCGACGAGGTCTTCCACCGCAAGTACGAAGACGTCACGGGCGAGGACTTGCCCGAGTTCCCCGATCCGGCGCGAGCCGAGGCTCACCACAACTACGTCAAGGTGGCGACCCTCGAGGAGATCGTGGCGGAAGAGGAGCGCCTGGGCGACGAGCACGTTCACCTGCCTGCGCCGTCCTACTGGCCGATCGTGCTCGCGTTCTCGTTGCCGGTGATCGCGTACGGCGTCATCTACACGTCGTGGCTGATCGCCGTCGGCGCAGCCATCGCGGTGCTCGCCATCTTCGGCTGGGCACTCGAACCCGCCGACGCGGAGGAATCAGACTTCGAACCGCCGTCCGAGGGTGAGTCGAGCAAGGAGCTCGCACATGTCTGACGTCGTGAAGGACCCCGAGTCCGACGCGGTCGACGTTGTCGACCCGGCCGGCGAGGTCGCTGCCGACCGGGGCGCACACGCGGGCGACCACCACGGTGGCCACGACGACCACGGCCACCACACCTCGCTGGGCCTGTCCAACGTCAAGTTGGCGATGTGGTTGTTCCTCGGATCCGAGTGCCTGCTCTTCGGCGGGCTCATCTCGACCTACATGCTGTATCGCAACCGGCACTCCGACGAGGTCGGCCCCGATCAGCTGTGGGACATCCCGTTCACGTCGGCGTCCTCGTTCGTGCTGCTGATGTCGTCGCTCACGATGGTGCTGGCGGTCTCTGCGATCAACCGTCGCGACGAGCGCAACTGCCGCCTGTGGCTCACCGTCACCGCCACCCTCGGCGGGCTCTTCCTCGCCGGCCAGGTCTACGAGTTCACGACGTTCTACCGAGAGGGCCTCGGCTACACCGACAGCCTGTTCTCGTCGTCGTTCTACACCCTCACCGGATTCCACGGCGCCCACGTGGCGATCGGCATCATCATGCTGCTGTCGACCGTCGGCATGCTCGCCAAGGGTCGGATCACGGGTGACAAGGGCGAGACGGTCGAGATGGTCGGGCTCTACTGGCACTTCGTCGACGTCGTGTGGATTCTCATCTTCACGCTCGTCTACCTGATTCCGGCGTGATCGGAGGACTGTCATGAGCACCGTGGACGCCGGAGACGAGACCGAGCTCGAGCGCGAGGTCCTCGACCCCGAGCAGGAGCACGACTGGGTCCACGACGAGGACGAGGCGCACCACCCGTCCGACAAGAAGTACATCCAGATCGCGATCATCCTCGCCGTCATCACGGCGTTCGAGGTGGCGGCGAGCTACGTCGACCTCGGTCCGATCTTCATCCCGGCGCTGCTCGGGATGATGGTCGCGAAGTTCCTCATCGTCGTCGGGTTCTTCATGCACCTGCGCTTCGACAACAAGATCTTCACGTGGCTCTTCTACACGGGCCTCATCCTGGCGGTCGGCGTGTACGTGGTTGCGCTGTTGACCTTCCAGTTCTTCAACAGCTGAACGGCCGTTGTCGTGCACAGTTGCGCTGCTGACGCACGCGACTCCACACGAGTCGACGCCGCGAGGTCGATGTCACGTCACCGATCGACGGCTCGGCGAGAGCCCGCCGAGCCCGGGTCGTAGGATCGAATCGTGCTCGCTCAGGTGCCCTCCGATCTGACCGGCAACGTCGATCCGTTCCGCTTCGTCCCGCACCCCGAGGTGTGGATCCTGGTGGCGTTCCTGACGGGCGCGTACGTCTACATGGTCCGGGTGATCGGGCCGAAGGCGGTGCCCGAGGGGGTGCCGGCCGTGACCACCCGACAGAAGGTGGCCTTCGCCTCGGCGATGTTGATGATGTGGCTGGCGTCCGACTGGCCGCTGCACGACGTGAGCGAGGACTACCTGTACTCGGCGCACATGTTGCAGCACATGATGCTGAGCTACTTCCTCCCACCGCTCGCACTGCTCGCCACTCCCACGTGGCTCATGCGGGTTCTGATCGGCGACGGAAAGCTCTACCGGGCGGTGTCATGGCTCGCTCAGCCGGTCATCGCCGGTGTGGCGTTCAACGTCGTCATCATGGTGACGCACATCCCGATCATCGTCGACGCCTCGGTCGAGAACGGCCCGCTCCACTACTCGCTCCACGCAGCGGTGGTGATGCTGTCGCTCCTCATGTGGATGCCCGTCTGCGGGCCGCTCCCCGAACTCCGGATCGGTCCGCTGGCCAAGTGCATCTACCTCTTCCTGCAATCGGTCGTGCCCACCGTCCCCGCAGCGTGGCTCACGTTCGCCGAGGGCGCGGTGTACCCGAGCTACGACAGCGAGTTCCGGCTGTTCGGTTGGTCGCTCGCCTTCGACCAGCAGCTCGCCGGGGCGGTCATGAAGACCGGCGGAGGCATCTTCCTGTGGTCGATCGTCATCGTCATCTTCTTCACTCGATTCGCCAAGGACTACGAGAACGAACACGACTACCGACGGCGGCCCGGTTCGATCCCCGACTCCGAGATCGTGGCGACACGAATCGACGACGAGACGCTGACGACCGCCGATGTCGACAAGGCGTTCGCGACCTCCCGAGCACCCGCCGAAGACTGATCCTCCGCGACCTCCGCCGTCATCACAACCGACCGCCGGGTGGGTGCGAGGTGACCAGTAGCCTCCGCTGACGTGATCGACCAACGACTGCTGCGCAGCGATCTCGACGCCGTCAAGGCGGCGCTGGGTCGGCGTCGATCGCCCGAACTCCTCGCCGAGGTCGACGAGGCGGCGCGTCTCGACGGCGAGTTGCGCGACATCACCCAGCAGCGCGACGACATCCGCGCCCGCGTCAACGTCATCTCGAAGGAGGTCGGTCGCCTGCGCCGCGATGGCCAGGTCGGCGAGGCCGAGGAGTTGCAGGCCGAGAGCAAGGGGCTGGGAGCCGACGAGAAACAGCTCGCCGAGCGCCACGACGAGGTCGAGGGCGAGCTCCACCGCCTCCTCCTGCACATTCCGAACCTTCCTCACCCTGACGCTCCCGACGGTGCGGACGACTCCGAGAACCCCGTGGTTCGAGGTCCGCTCGGTCTCGCCGACGGCCCGCCCGACCACGTGCGAGTGCCCCACTGGGAGACCGCCGAGGAACTCGGCATCCTCGACAACGAGCGCGCCGTCAAGATCTCGGGGTCGATGTTCACGATGCAGCGGGGTGCCGGTGCCACGCTCGCCCGCGCGCTCTGCCAGTACGGGCTCGACCGCAACGCCGACGTGCACGAGGAGATCCGTCCACCATCTCTCGTGCACACGGCGACGCTCACCGCCACCGGGCAGCTCCCGAAGTTCGCCGACGATGCGTACTCGATCGAGCGCGACGACCTGTGGTGCGTACCCACTGCGGAGGCGTCGCTGACGTCGCTGTTCTCGGGGGAGGTCCTCGACGACACGGCGCTTCCGATCCGGGTCATGGCGTACAGCCCGTCGTATCGCCGCGAGGCAGGCTCGGCCGGTCGGGACACCCGCGGGATGCTGCGCGCCCACGAGTTCGACAAGGTCGAGATGCTCGCGTTCTGCACTCCTGAGCAGGCTCCCGACCTCCTCGACGACATGGTCGATCGAGCGGTCGCAGCGGTCGCCGACCTCGATCTGCCGCACCGCGTGATCGAGGTCTGCACGGGCGATCTCGGTCAGAGTCACCATCGCTCCCTCGACGTCGAGGTGTACGCGCCAGGTGCCGACGACTGGCTCGAGGTGTCCTCGGTCTCGTGGTTCGGGGACTACCAGGCTCGCCGGTGTTCGACCCGTTTCCGTCGACACGACGACGAGGGTCAGCCGATCAAGGGGACGGAGTACGTGCACACGCTCAACGGATCGGCGCTCGCGGTCCCACGGGTCTGGGCGGCCATCGTCGAGAACCATCGCCAGCCCGACGGCTCGGTCGAGGTCCCTTCGGTGCTCCATCCGTACATGCGAGGCATCACCCGGATCGCCCCGCCGTCCGAGTGATCGGAGCCGAGCGATGACCGACGGGGACGGAGCCGCCGACATCATCCGCGATCGGCGGGTGCAGTACGAGACGGCGGGGCTCGACGTGGGCGACCTCGATCCGGATCCGATGACGCAGTGGCGCGCCTGGCACGAGGCCGCCCACGAGGCCGGCGTCGTCGAACCGAACGCGATGACGGTCGCCACCGTGGGCCTCGATGGGATCCCCGACGCACGGATCGTTCTCGCTCGCGGTGCCGACGAGCGCGGGTTCGCCTTCTACACGAACTACCGCAGCGAGAAGAGTCGGCAACTCGATGCGTCGCCGGGTGCGTCCGTCGTGTTCGCCTGGCTCGACCTGCACCGTCAGGTCCGGGTTCGCGGACACGTCGAGCGGCTCGGTGACGACGAGAACGACGCCTACTTCGCGTCCCGGCCCCGGGCCAGTCGTCTCGGTGCGTGGGCGTCGCCGCAGAGCGAGGTGATCGCCGACCGGGCCGAGCTCGAGCGGCGGGTGGTGATCGTCGACGAGGAGTTCGCCGACCACGACGTGGAGCGTCCGCCGCACTGGGGCGGGTGGCTTCTGCGACCGGTCGAGTGGGAGTTCTGGCAGGGCCGGCCCAGCCGCCTTCACGACCGTCTCCGCTACCGCCGGTCGAGCGACGACTCCACCGCCGGCTGGACCATCGAACGCCTCGCCCCCTGACACCGCCCGAACGGCACGATCGGGCCGGGTCCAGTACGTCCCGAAACCAGCACGTTTCGGACCCGGCACCGGATGTGCTGTTTCCGACGGAATGCGAAACGGGGGAAACCGTGGGGAAACAGGAGCGACGCGGAGTTGAAGGTCGTTCACGACCACGCAAGAGTGTCGACATGAGTGCGACGAAGGTCCTGGTGGTCGACGACGAGCCCACGGTGCGCGAAGTCGTGGTCGGCTACCTCCGCAGAGACGGGCACGACGTCGCCGAAGCGGCCGACGGGAACGCAGCGCTGCAGCTCCTCGACGCCGAGCCGCCCGACCTCGTGGTGCTCGACATGATGCTTCCCGGCGTCAACGGCCTCGACATCCTCCGCCAGGTGCGTTCCACCAGCGACATCCCGGTGATCATGCTCACGGCGAGGGCCGAGGAGTCCGACCGCGTGGCGGGTCTCGAGCTCGGGGCCGACGACTACGTCGTCAAGCCGTTCTCGCCCCGGGAGCTCGCCGCACGCGTGAACGGAGTGCTCCGGCGCACGGCGAGCCGCGACACCAAGGAGCCGACGCGACTCGAGTTCGACGGCCTCGTCATCGATCCTCTCAGCCGTGAGGTGCTGCTCGGCGGCGACATCGTCGAGATGACGCCGAAGGAGTTCGACGTGCTCGCCTTCCTGGCGGCATCGCCGAGGCAGGTCTTCTCGCGAGCTCAGCTCCTCGAGCAGGTTTGGCAGTCGTCGCCCGATTGGCAGGATCCCGCCACGGTCACCGTGCACGTGCGGCGGATCCGCAACAAGATCGAGGTCGACCCCGAGAAGCCCCGGTGGATCACCACCGTGTGGGGCGTCGGCTATCGATTCGAACCGTGATCCCGTGAGCAGCACCACCCCCAGCGATGTCGACGCCACTTCCACCACCGCCCGGACGCGGGCAGCGCGCCCCGCGTCATCCGAGTCTCTCAACACGACGCTCCGGCACCGGGCGCATCGGATGAACCGGCTCGGCCGGCGCTTCCTCGCGGCCACCCTCGCCGTGCTCGGCGTGGCGATCATGATGATCGCCGTCGCCGCGCAGTCGATGTTCATCAACAACCACGACCTTCGGTTGCTGATGTGGACCCTGATCCCGGCGGTGCTCGGTGCGGCGATGGTCGCCATGTTGCTCGCTCGCCCGGTCGCCCGCGATGCGAAACGGATCTGCGACGCGGCCATGAAGGTGGCCGACGGCGACCTCACGGCGCGGACCGGGGTCGAGCGCAACGACGAGCTCGGCGAAGCCGCCGAGATGTTCGATGTGATGGTCGCCCGCCTCGATTCGCTCGAGTACGAGCGAGCCCTGATGCTGTCCTCGATCTCCCACGATCTCCGGACACCCCTGGCGGCACTGCGGGCGTCGGTCGAGGCGATCCGTGACGGAGTGGCACCCGATCCCGACATGTACCTCACCGGGATGGAGCGCCAGGTCCGTGCGCTCACGTCGTTGGTCGACGATCTGCAGCTCCACTCGCGGCTCGTCAGTGGAACGCTCGAACTCGACACGGCCCGGATCGATCTGAACGAGCTCGCCGACGAGGCCATGGAGACACTTCGTCCGCTGGCCGAGCAGCGGGGCGTGAAGCTGCTGCTCGAGGCAGAGCAACGTGTCGCGGTCGGCGTCGACGGCTCGCAGTTCGCGCGGGTCATCCGCAACCTGCTCGACAACGCCATTCGGCATGCTCCAGCCGACTCGGTGGTGCTGGTCCAGATCGAGAAGGAGCACGACGACGCCGTCCTCCGCGTGATCGATCAGGGCGACGGATTCCCGCCCGAGTTCCGGTCGCGAGCCTTCGAACCGTTCACCCGAGCCGACGAAGCGCGCGACATCCGCACCGGCACCGCGGGCCTCGGACTGTCGATCGCCCGGGGCATCGTCACGGCCCACGAGGGCACCGTCGGTCTCGGCGACGGGCCCGGCGGAGTGGTCGAGATCACCCTGCCGCTGCGCGCTCGCTGACGTCGTCGCCGATCGACGACACGTCGGGGGAGGGCCAGGTGGTCGCCGCCTCGACCAGTCCCTCGATCAGCGCCACTGTGTGGGGAGTGAGGTCGCCGCTCTCCCAATCCCACCACATCGGGCTCGAGCCCCGGACGCGTGGCGGGAGTTCGATCTGGACACCGGCCTGCGGTGGGACGTTGACCGGGTTGCGTTCGTGCTGGCCTCGCAGCTGACGGGGGATCCGGTCGAGGTCGGTGATCACGTCGTACGCCGGCAGTGTCCGGCGGAGCGCCGCGCCGACGTGATCGGCGAGTCGTCGGTTGCGGCCGCCGAGGAGCAGCGAGCTGAAGAGACCTCGCCGGCCGAACCCGTGGATGGTGATCACGATGTCGACGTGGCCGAGGAATCGGGCGAGCTCGGGTGACTCGTCGGGCGTGACCCGCGTGGACGGGAGGTGCTCGCGCATCCCGGGTGGTTGCACGACGGCGTAGAGGGACGCATTCGACGATGCGGCGGCACGAGCGGCGATCACGTCGGTCAGGTACTCGAGGTTGCCGCCGTGGTACGCCATGAACCCGAGTCGGCCCCGGATCTCGCATCGCTCCTCGACGCCGGGTGAGTCGAGGATCTCCGCGAACGACCGCACGTCTTCATGATGGTCGGTCCATCCCTACACTGCCTCACGATGCTCGTCTGGATGGACCTCGAGATGACCGGCCTCGACCACACGTCGGACGTCATCGTCGAGATCGCCACGTTGATCACCGACGACGACCTCAACATCGTCGCCGAGGGTCCCGACCTCGTCGTCCAGGCGTCCGAGGACGCTCTCTCGTCCATGGCCGACGTCGTCGTCGAGATGCACACGAAGTCGGGCCTGCTCGACCAGATCCGTTCGTCCGAGGTCTCGCTCGAGCAGGCCGGAGCCGCGACCCTCGAGTTCATCCGTGAGCACGTCCCCGAGGCGCGGACGGTCCCGCTGTGCGGGAACTCGATCGGGACCGACCGCCGCTTTCTCGCGGCGTACCTGCCCGAGATCGAGGAGTACCTGCACTACCGGTCGATCGACGTGTCGAGCATCAAGGAACTCGTGAAGCGTTGGTATCCCGAGGTGGCGTCGAGCCGTCCTCACGGGAACGGGTCGCACCGTGCGCTCGACGACATCCGCGAGTCGGTCCGCGAGCTCGTCTACTACCGCGAGCACGTGTTCGTCACGGATGTCGCAGATGTCGGCGAGGCCGCCGCTGTCGCCGGCGAGCCGTCCGACTGAGTCGCCGCTCGGCATCGGCGCATCGACCACGTCGTCCGACTGAGTCGCCCGGTACCGTCGGCGCATGCGTGCCGTGGTGCTCCGAGACAAGGGCGGACCCGAGGTCCTGACCATCGAGGAGGTCGACGATCCCGTCGCCGGCCCCGACCAGATCGTGGTCGACGTGGTCGCCACGGCACTGAATCGTGCCGACCTGCTGCAGCGACAGGGTCTCTACCCCGATCCGCGCGGACGCGAGTTGGAGATCCCCGGTCTCGAGTACGCGGGTCGGGTGTCCGAGGTCGGTGCCGACGTGGCCGAGTGGTCGGTCGGTGACGCGGTGATGGGCATCGAGGCGGGCAGCTGCCACGCCGAGCGGGTCGTGACGCCGGCGCGACAGGCGATCCCCGTGCCGTCCGGCGTCGAGGTCGCCGACGCCGCCGCGATCGCGGAGGTGTTCCTCACGGCGTGGGACGCGCTCGTGGTGCAGGGCGGTCTCACGAGTGGACGCTGGGCTCTCGTGCATGCTGGAGCCTCTGGCGTCGGGACCGCGGCGATCCAGATCGCGAAGGCGATCGGTGCGCGGATCGCGGTCACGTGTTCGGCCGGCAAGGTCGATGCGTGTCGCGCACTCGGCGCCGACCTGGTGCTCGAGCGCAGCCCCGCCGACTGGCTGGCCGCTCTCTGCGCAAAGATCCCGACCGGCGTCGACACGGTGCTCGACGTGGTCGGCGGCGACGAGGTCGATCGCAACCTCCAGGCGGTGGCCGTCGACGGCACGATCGTCCAGGTCGGTCTGCTCGGGGGCGGCGCCACGGCCGTGAACGTCGGACTGTTGTTGGCCCGGCGCATCTCGTGGATCGGGACCACCCTCCGTGCGCGCCCGATGGAGCGCAAGATCGAGTTGTCGCAGCGGTTCACCCGCGAGATCGTGCCGCTGTTCGAGTCGGGGGTGCTCCGTCCGGTCATCGACTCGCGGTTCCCGCTCGACGAGATCGCCGATGCGCACCGCTACATGGCGTCGAACGCCAACGTGGGGAAGATCCTGCTCGACGTCAGCGGGTGACGGTCACGGGGTCGTCGCCGGCGTGATCAGGTGAGCCGGTCTCGGAGCCGGTACCGCTGACGGTGTCGGCTGCAGCTTCGTCGTCGGGGTCGGACGGATCGACGCTCCCGTCGCCGAGGCCATCGTCGTCGCCGTCGTCCTCGTCGGCTGCGAGAGCGGCTCGGCGCGCCAGTGCGAGTGTTCCCGCCGCCCCGAGAGCGAGGATCGCTGCGGCGGCGATGGCGAACGCGACGATCGGGAATCCCTCGCCGCTGTTGGCGGTGGAGACCTGTCCGATGCTGAACGACGTCGCCCCGGCGAACTCCTCGCCGGTGGTGGCCGAGTCGGCCTGATAGGCGATGAAGTAGGTGCCTTCGTCCTCGAGCGGATCGAAGGTGAGTTCGATCGTGTCAGGAGCGGTCTGTTCCCAGTCGGAGGCCACGTCGGGGAAGCTCGACCCGTCGCCTTCGTCGTAGATGAGGCGGACGTTGAAGACGTCGACGTCGTCGATGAAGGTGAGCGTGGCGTTGGAGATCGGTTCGGCGAGGACCGCGCGACCCGGGGGCGACACTCGGAGGAGGTTGGGGTCCTCGGGGATCTCGCCCGTGGGCACACCCCAGGTGAAGCTGATCGAACCCTGGATGACGTGTGCGTCGATGGGGACCGGGGCGATGTATCGAACCGTGTACGTGCCCTGTCGGTCGAGTTCGTCGAACACCAGATCCGCGGTGTTGGGGCCCGTCTTGATCGTCTCGCCGCCGATGTCCTCGAACGTGCCGTCGCCGCGGTCGTAGACGAGGAACATGACCGTGTCGTCGGACACGCCGACACCGAAGTCGACCGACACGCGGGAGATCGGCTCGTCGATGAGGGAGCGGTGCGCCGGATCGGAGCCGGCGATGTCGTCGTGGGCCGCCGCCGGCGAGCCTGCCCCGACCCCGATCCCGATCACAGTGAGCGTGGCGACCAGGAGCGCGAGGCCACGGAGGACGCCGCCTGCGGACCGGCGACCCACGACACCCGGTCCCGGCGCCTCTCCCGTCGTCATCCCCCCATTCAATCCGGATCCGAACGAGATGGACGGTCAACGGGCCGGGTCGCCGATCGAGACCGTCCGGTCCTTCCACGACACGGTTCCGCCGCGCCGGCGCAGCACCAGACTGCGGAGCACGACGACGGCCACCACGACGACGAGCAGTGGCGCCAGGAGCGCCGTCCCGAGGCCGACCCGTCCGGCGCGACGTCCGAGGACGGCCACCTGGAGGACGACGAGCGGGTACACCACCGGCGCTGCGATGGGACCGCCGATCACCGACGCCAACCAGACCACGACGGCGATGGCGATCCACCAGGGGGTCGAGGTGAAGCCGGCGGCGATGTTGCGGGTCCACCCTCGCAACGTGGCGCCGGCTCCGTCCGCGTACATCCGGAAGGTCGTCGTCGTCCGCCGACCGGCGAACAGCTCCGACGTCCCGATACTGCGTGCGAGCTCGATGTCCTCCACGTGGGCCGCACGCACCGTCGGCGCCGAGTGTCCACCGGCGCGGTCGTACACCTCGCGGGTGGCTGCGAGGACGGGCCCGAACGCCACCGTTGCGGCACGACCTCGACCGAGCACCGTGAACGCACCGCACCCCATGAGGGAGATCACGTTGAACAATGCACCGATCCGTTCACCCGGCGTCGCCATGTCGTGCCAGGGCTGCACCGACACCAGCGCGGTCGGGGCGCGTTCGACTTCGAGAGCGAGGTCGTCGAGCAGCGTGGCCGACGGGCGCACATCGGCGTCGAGGAACACGAGGATCGGCTGCTCGGTCGTCGAGGCGCCGACGTGACACGCGTGCGGCTTTCCCAACCATCCGTCGGGGAGCCCGGGTGCCGTCGTGACATCGGCGCCGAGTCGCTGGGCGACCTCCGCCGTCGCATCGGTCGAACCGTCGTCCACGACCACGATCCGGTCACCGACTCGTCGCTGGGCCACGAGTGGCCCGAGCAGCGTCGGGAGCGCCGCTTCCTCGTCGCGCGCCGGGATCACGACCGCGACGGCTCGGCGTTCGCGATCCGGCCCTCGTTCGTGTGAGCCGACGTCTCTCGGCGCAGCCAGCAGCGCCCATCCCACCGTCCACCCGACGGCGAACACGACGAGGTCGACGACATCGTGGTCGACACCGAGCAGCTCGAAGCCCCACACGCGACTCACTGTCGTCGGCTGCGACGCGTCGGGCAAACCGTTCGTGGACCCCGGCTCGACGGGTCGCGACGGAATTTTCCCCGAACTGACGAAAAAAGGTGAAAGGAACGGAGGCGATCGCGCTCTGGACCCGGGAAGGCCACCGCTCGGCCTGTTGCCCAGGGAGGGAAATCATGTTCACGACCACTGTTCTCGACGGCCTCGAGGCCCACGCCGGCATCGGCCACGACCCCGATCCGGGCGGTCCGGCGCTGTCGAGCTTCGCCCGGTGCTCCGATGGAGCCGGAACGCTGAGTTCGCTGTTCTTCTCGGACGATCCCTTCGACCAGGCCCGCGCCCAGGCCGTGTGCCGAACCTGCGGGCTGGCCGACGAGTGTCTGCAGGGAGCCCTCGACCGCGCCGAACCGGCGGGCGTGTGGGGCGGGAAGATCCTGGTCGACGGTGTCGCGGTCGACGTGAAGCGCCGCCGCGGCCGACCGCCGAAGAACCCTCGGCCGGCACCGATCGTCGACGAGGTGCCGCTCCCACCGCACCTGGTGGCCTGAGTCCGCGATCCCGTCGAATGCGTCACCGAACGGCCCCACGAATGTCGAACTCGCCAGAAACTCTCTTGACCCGATGTGGACGGGTCTGGTTGCCTGGTCCTCGCACGGTTCCGCGCCCTCGACGCGACGGCACCGAACGACCCGCACGACGCCCACGGACGGAAAGGACGAGACCGATGAACGACCAGCGCTTCCTCGATCAGGCCCTCGTTTCGTCGCGCGTGCGCGTCCCGGCGCTCATGGGCCCGATCGTCCCGGCCGGCTCCTCCGTCGCGTACGCGGATCCGGCCACCACGACGAAGCCGAATGTGTGGCTCGGTGGCGTGGAGTGTGGACAGGGTTGGACCTTCCACAACGGCACCGGGCGACTCACCCCCGACGACCTCGGGAGATCGACGTAGACAAGCGTCGAAATCCCTCTCACGAGGCCGTCGGGTTCCAGACCCGGCGGCCTTTCTCGTTTTTCCGGGCCCGTTCGACCGACCCGACAGCCGCCGCAGCGCAACCACCGATCACCGACCACCAACAGCAACCAGGAGACCAGCCATGACCACCGGATTCGCACCCACCGTTCCCACCGTCGGACGCATCAACCCGACGCCGCGCCGTCACGACCCGAATCTCGATCTCCACCCGAAAGACGACTCCGCCATGAACACGACCCTCATCGACCCGCCGCTGGCGCCCTCGGACGCACACGACGACGAGAGCTTCGACGGTCGCCTCGACCTGTTGGCTCCCGACGAACCCCGGCCGCCCACCCGCCAGCCCGTCGCCCGCTGTGCCGACGGGAACGGCACCCTGACCGGGCTCTTCTTCAGCGACCACGTCGCCGACATCGGCCGGGCGAAGGCCATCTGTGGGCTCTGCCCGCTGCAGGCCGAGTGCCTGGCCGGAGCGCTCGAGCGCGAGGAGCCCTGGGGTGTCTGGGGCGGAGAGCTCATCTCCGGTGGACGGATCGTCCACAACAAGCGCCCGTGCGGACGCCCGCCCAAGAACCCCCGCCCCGAGATCGTCTACGCCGAGAGGGGGCCGGTCGGCGTCGTCGCCTGAGACGGCGTCGTCACGCCGAGCCGGTCGGGTCGTGCTCCCCCGCGACCCGGCCGGCGGCGGCGCGACTCATGCGTGACCGGGAACGGATGTGAACACCGTTCACATCCGTTCCCGAAACGTTCCGGGGGCCCGGCAGGCGGGCTCGAACCAGCGTCGTTACCCTCACGTGGGTGCCCCTCGCCCGCCGTCGCATCGTGTCCGTCGGGGCCGCGCTGGCGGCCGTCGTGCTCGTGGCCGCAGCATGC
>JBCDAK010000024.1:0-34005 GCA_039185545.1 Actinomycetota bacterium | reverse complement strand
TAGGTCTCGAAGAAGTCGAGCCAGCTGGAGCCGACGAACTTCTGGTCGATGTCGAAGCCCACGTCGCCGAGGGACAGCCTGACGAGCGTGCCGTCCTCGTCGACCATGGCGAAGTCGCCGTCCTCCTCGTACCCGACCGTCACGGTCTCGATGTTCACGGACTCGTCGGCGACGATGTCGTCGAGCACCGTCCGCTCGACGTGAAGCCACTCGCCGCCGAGCGAGATCGGGAAGTCGACGAAATCCCGCGTGTGGGCGATCCGACCGCCGGCCGACGACAACGCTTCGAGCACGCGCACGTCGGCACCCCGCTGGCGGAGCAGGTGGGCCGCGGTCATGCCCGCCGGGCCGGCCCCGACGACGATGACCGAGCCCTCGACCGAGCCGTCGCCGAGCGGGCCATCGGGCTCGCGCGCGAACAAGTCACCGCAGGCCGACACGAACGAGGCGAGCACCCCGATTCCCCCGAGCTGCAGGAAGCGACGTCGTCCGACCCCGCCCGCCGCTGCCAACATGGCCTCTCGCTGCGACCCACCAGCATCGTCGAACGAGTTGATTATCATGGGTACAAACAATAGCGCGGATGGCGCCCGATCCCGCACGCCCCCCGGTCGCCCCTCGGTGGCGAAGGAGCGTCGTGACCAGATCATCGATGCTTTCCTCGCCCTCGTCGCCGAGCGCCACACGACGGCCATGACGATCGCGGAGGTCGCGGAGCGCGCAGGCGTCCATCGCTCCGCGGTTCGCCACTTCGTCGGGAACCGGGCCGCACTCGTCACGGCAGCGGTCGACGAGATCTGCCACCGGCACGACCGGAGTCGCGAGCAGCGGATCGGCACGGCTCCCAGCATCGATGAGGTCGTCGACCACTACTTCTCGAGCTCGTACGTGTGGGACCACGCCGAGCTCGACGACGTGTTCGGGATCCTGCTGATGTCGGCCACCGACGATGACGTCGTGGCCTCGGGCATCGCCAACGACTACCGCGAGTCGATGGACGAGATGCTCGAGCTGCTCGGGCGCACCGATGCAAGCGCTCGCGCGGCGGCCTACCAGGTGCTGTGCCTCGCCGAACAGAACGTGGTCCTCCAACGATTCGGATTCGACCCAGAACTCGGTGAAGCGACACGAGCGCTCGCCCGCAGCGTGATCGACCGCGTCCGAGACACGCCGCCGAACGACTGATCCCGACGCGGGCGATCCGTCGGCGCCTCTTCGAAGCCGCCAGGGGTGCTCGGGTACGGTTTCGGCCCGTGAGCGACATGCAAGCGAAGATCGACGACCTCGCCGAACGGCGCGAGCAGGCGCTGAACGCGGGGTCGCAGCGGGCGGTCGAGCGCCAGTACGAGAAGGGGAAGATGCTCGCCCGCGAGCGCATCGACTACTTCCTCGACGACGGTTCGTTCCACGAGCTCGATCTCCTCGCCCGTCATCGGGCGCAGGCGGCCGGCCTCGAAGACCGGCCGTACACCGACGGTGTCATCACCGGGTGGGGGACGGTCGACGGCCGCAAGGTGTTCGTGTTCTCCCAGGACTTCACCGTGTTCGGTGGGGCGCTCGGCGAGGTGTTCGCCGAGAAGATCCACAAGTTGATGGACATGGCCGCCAAGGTCGGCGCCCCGGTCGTCGGACTCAACGACGGCGCCGGCGCCCGCATCCAGGAGGGCGTGGTCAGCCTGGCGAGCTACGGCGGCATCTTCCGTCGGAACGTCGAGGCGTCGGGCGTGGTCCCCCAGATCTCGGTCATCCTCGGCCCCTGTGCCGGCGGCGCCGTGTACAGCCCGGCGATGACCGACTTCATCTTCATGGTCCGCGAGACCAGCCACATGTTCATCACCGGCCCCGACGTCGTGAAGACGGTCACCGGCGAGGAGGTCACGCTCGAGGAGCTCGGCGGCGCGATGTCGCACGCGTCGAAGTCGGGTGTCGCCACGTTCGTCGCCGCCGATGAGAAGGCATGCCTCGACGACGTCCGCTATCTGCTGTCGTTCCTCCCGTCGAACAACCTCGACGAGCCGCCGATCGAAGACCTCGGCGACGACCCCGAACGCGAGTGCCCCGAGCTCGCCACGATCCTCCCCGACTCACCGAACCTGCCGTACGACATGACGTCGGTCATCAAGCACTGCGTCGACGGCGGCGAGTTCTTCGAGTACTTCCCGCACTGGGCCAAGTCGATCGTGTGCGGCTTCGCGCGCATCGACGGTCGTCCGGTCGGCGTGGTCGGCAACCAGCCGATGGTGCTCGCGGGCGTGCTCGACATCGAGTCCGCCGAGAAGGCGGCGCGGTTCGTCCGCACCTGCGACTCGTTCAACGTTCCGCTCATCACCTTCGTCGACGTGCCCGGATTCCTCCCCGGCGTCGACCAGGAGTACGGCGGGATCATCCGCCACGGCGCCAAACTGCTCTACGCCTACTGCGAGGCGACCGTGCCCCGCATCAGCGTGATCACGCGCAAGGCGTACGGCGGTGCGTACGTCGTGATGGACTCGAAGTCGATCGGCTCCGACCTCGCATTCGCGTGGCCGTCGGCCGAGCTCGCCGTCATGGGTCCCCAGGGTGCGGTCGAGATCGTCTACCGCCGCGAGCTGCAGCAGGCGGCCGACCCGGCGGCTCGCCGAGCCGAACTCGTCGACGAGTACACCGAGAAGTACGCCAACCCGTACGCCGCTGCTGAGCGGGGCTACGTCGACGACGTCATCGACCCGATCGACACCCGCAAGAAGCTGGTGGCGGGTCTGCGGATGCTGGCGACGAAGCGCGAAGAACTTCCGCGCCGCAAGCACGGCAACGTGCCGCTCTGAGCGGCTCGTCGACGCGAGTCAGCCACCCACGTCGACGCACGCGACCAGTTCGCCGCCGATCTGCGTGGCCAGTGCACCCGATGGGTCGTCGTCGGCCTGCTCGAGTTCGTCGTCGCTGTACCGGTCGAGGACGTCGTCGACACAGTCGGCGTCGGCGTCGAAGCCGGCGTCCTGGAGCTCCTCGAGGAACAGATCACGGGTGCCGTCGCGATCGACTCCGCCGCCGCACGCGGCCGCGAGGAGGCCGCTCACGACGACGCAGACGGACAGGGTGACGGACCGACGACGGATCATGGCCACACATCGTGGCAGACGAACGCCCCCCGAGAGAACGACCGCTCAAGAGTGTGAAGTTCGGCCCGCCCGTGTTTCGAATCTCCAGAACCGGGCATGATGAACAGGTGAAGTCGAACTCCGACGTTCCACAGTAATCATGATCGATCTCCGCCACGTCCAGGCGTTCGTCGCCGTCGTCGAGGAGCGGAGCTTCACGCGCGCCGCCGAACGCCTCCACATCGGACAGTCGGGGCTGTCCCAGCAGATCAAGAAGCTCGAGCGCACGGTCGGTGCCGAACTGCTCCATCGCACTTCGCGGACGGTCGACATCACCGAACTCGGACGCGAGCTCTACGGTCCGGCGCAGGACCTGCTCGCCGCCGCGGCGGCGTTCGAGAGCCGCTGGCACGACCACCCGACCAAGCGGATCCTCCGTCTGGCCATCGCCGAGAACGGTGTGAACTCGTTGGCCGTCGATGCGCTCACCTCGGTCCGGGGCTCGCTCTTCGACATCGACCTCGAGATCCGTCGACTCACGCTCCGCGACCAGCACCTCGCCTTCGCGCACGACGTCGAGTGCGCGCTCCTCCGACCGCCCTTCGACGGCGCACTACCGCCGGGGATCGCACACCGAGCGGTTCGTCGCGATCGCGTGGTCGTGGTCGTCCCCGTCGACGACGTCGAGGCCGAACTCGATCCGGTCTCGGCCGCCGAGGTCGCGACGTGGGAGCGCATCCCGCTGTCGTGGACGCCGGTCGCATGGGGCGACCACCATCCGCTCCTGCACGACGACGAGAACACCACGCCCCTCACGATGCGGTTCGAGGCGTTCCGCGAGGCGTACGCCACGGTCGCCATCAGCGGCCTGCCGTGTGTGATGCCCGAGAGCTTCGCGAACACGTACAACGTGGCGGGCGTGACGTCTCGCGTGATTCACGACATCGAGCCGATGTCGATCGACCTCGCCGTCCGAACCGGCGTGGCCGATCCGGTCATCAAGCACCTCATCGGTGCCGTCGGTGTCGACCTCGGGGTCCCGGGCAACGACAGGTCGACGCATCGCGATGACGTCGCCGAGGCCGAACCCGACATCGATGTCGAGGTCGAGGTCACTCGCTGATCGAGGGCGCCGCCGCGGCGCCCCGAACTCCATCGTCGCCCGAGCGAGGCGCTCAGACGGAGCGGCAGAGGCCGTGTGTGGTGATCTGCGCGTGGAGATGCGGATCGGCGAGACGGAGGCGATCGCGGGGCATCCCGTGGAGGACCACCGAGCCGGCTGAGAACTCGCTGCGGCGGTGCGGGGCGACCGGGATCAGCAGTGCACTGTCGGCGGGGTTGCGATCGAGCACGAGCGTGTCGTGCGTGGCGATCCCGCTCCGATCGCCACCCGACTCGATGATGGCGACTCCGGCCTCGATCACGCTGGGCTCGACCGACGTCGACGCGACGAACGACCGCCCGTCCCGGGTATCGAGGACGGCGGTTGCGTGTCCCCCCTCCATGAGCGAGACGTGCGCGTCGAGCATCGCGTCGACCATCCACCGGCGGCGGGCGACCGCATCGAGATCGGGATCGGCCTCGACTCGGGTCAGCTGGCTGTCGAGGTACGTGAGCGCCGTCTCGAACCGGACGAGGCGACGCTGCTCGGTGACGTCGTTCTGGAGCGCGGCGTAGAACTCGGCGTCGGGTTGGTCGCCGTGCAGCCGCACGATCCGCCAGTTCAAGACGAACGGCGTCCCGTCGGCGCGGTAGTTGATCGTCTCGCCGTTGAAGGTCCGCCCCTCCTCGAGGCTGACCCGGAGACGATCGAGGACCTTGCGGTCGGTCAGTTCGCCCTGGAGGATGCGCGGGGTCTCCCCCAGCGCTTCGTCGGCGGAGTACCCGGTGAGGTCGGTGAACGCACGGTTCACGAACACGATGCGCGGGCCGGGAGCGATCAGGTCGGTGTTGGTGATGACCACGGAGTCGCGGCCTCGCAGGACGGCCTGGGCGACGATGCTCTCGTAGTCGGCCCGTTCGAAGAAGTGGTCGGCCGCCGTCCCCGCGCGCGACGTGCGACGGAATCGGCTCTCGGGTCGGAAGTCGACGGCGTCGAGGATGCGTCGGACGTGCGACGGTGTGCCGACGATCTCGAACGAGACGTCGCTACGCGCCGCGTGATCACGCAGGTCCTCGAGGGCCTCGACCGCCCACGATCCGAAGATGCCGACGCCCGAGAGGTCGACGAGGAGGGACGATCCATCGTCGATCGCGAGTCGCCCCAACCGCCGGTACCGGGTCGCATCGTCCGGATCGAGATCCCCCCGGAGTTCGATCCGGTGCTGACCCGGCACCGACGTGAGCCAGGTGATCGACGTGTCGCGCAACTGATCTGCTTCGAACGCCGACGCCATCAGCGTCTGGTCTACGTGATTTCGACCACGCGAACATCGCTGAAGGCCACTGACACCCATCGCGAGGCGTACTGCTGACGATCACGCCCTCGCATTCCGTCGCCGGGACTCACGTTCGGTGATGAATCGAAAGTCGAGATGGCAGCCATCACGATCAGCAGATGCGGCCGCCGCGACCGCTCCCTACGGTCGTCGTCATGTCCGATGGCATCCGCGAGCGAAACGAGTCGTCGTCGTCCCACGGTGCGCGCCCCGGCGCAGGCGGGGCCGAGTCGAACGGGGCAGCGGCCTCCGACGAGATCTCGGTCGACGTCGACACCGAGTGGCAAACGACCGTCACCCGCCTGCTCGACGCCTTCCAGCGCATCACGGGCTCCGCTCCCGACGATCGTCAGCGGAGCCTTCTCGCCGAGATCGGGCACGCCGTCGTCGACCACCCCGACACCGACGTGCAGCTCTCCCGTCGACCTCGACCATCGGTCGTCGTGATGAACGGCGCCGTGAAGACGGTCCTCGCGAGCGAGGTGATCAGCGGCACGGCGTCCGACGTCGAACGCGCTGACGCCGCCGTGCGCATCGCACTCGACTGACGGTTCCACTGGAGCTCGCGGCGCAACGCGCGTCGCGGACGCAGATCGACCGCACCACGGGTCGTCGGTACCCGCCGTGCGATGATGGCCCCGATGGCGGAACCCTCCGACACTCACGATCCTGATCGCGAGCCGTCGACGGACCCGTCATCCGACGCCCCACCACTCGGGGCCGCGCCCAGCCCTGGCGCGCGGCCGTCCCTCGGGGCGCGGCCGTCCTTGGGGGCGCGCCCCACGGAGATCGGTCCCGCCGAACCGCCGGAGGACAGCCCGCCGTCGGATCCCCCCGCGCCGTCGAGCCCCGCCGACGCGGCCGTGTCGACCGAGACGACCGAGACGATCGACACGATCGAGACGCCGGGCTCGGTCGCGCAGAGTGCCCCGCCGACCCCGAAGCCGGTCGGCGGGTCCTTCGGCGGTCCACCGACGCCGGGTGCACGTCCCGCGCCGACCGCGGCTCCTGCCGAGAGTCCCGACCCCACGATCGGATCCGATCGATCGCTCCCCGGGGCGCCGGTTCCGGGCGCCGCGACCTCGTCGGCGCCGAGCGCTCCCGGACCGCCGGAGATGTCGACGTCCCCGCCGATGCCACCGTCGTCGCCTCCCGGATCGACATCTCCCGCCGCTGCGTCAGCGTCGCCGTTCGATGCGTCGCCCACCCCCGGCGCACCACCCCCTGCGCGTCCCACCGGCGCACCGCTCGCCGACGCGCCCGCCCCCGGCGCTGCTCCGGCACCGTCGCCCGCGCCTCCCGCTGCGTCGCCACCGACACCGTCCGCGCCAGCATCGGCGTCGTCCCAACCACCCGCAGCACCGGTCACCGACACCACCGCACCCGTGCCTCCCGTCCCGCCGCCGACCGCTCCCGCTCCGGCCGCGGCGACACCACCTCCACCGCCCCCGTCGTCGTCCCCGTCGAGGCCGTCCGCCACGGGGTCCACCTCGTCCTCGCCGCCTCCGACCGGGCTCCAGCCCGCTCCCGTCGACACCGACCACGACGTCGCGGCGGCCGCCGCCGACGTCTCGAACGGAGGAGACACGTCCGCAGCGCTCGCCTCCGAGCGGCACGATCTCGACGACCTCCTCGCTCGACTGCACGAGGACATGGACCTCGAGGTGTCGCCCACGCCGACCACCGACGACCTGACCGACCCGCGCGAATTCGAACGCTCTCAGATGCCCGATCGAGAGGAGATCGTCGTCGGGTCGACCGGGGGTCTCGACTTCCGACCCGAGCCGGCCGGACTCCTGCGTCGGCTCATCGGGTTCGTCGTCGATCAGTTGGTCGTCCTCGCCGCCCTCGCGCCGGGCGTCGCCATCGCGGTGGCCGGGTCGGGTGGGGCGATCGTGGCCGTCGGCGTCCTCGTCGCGATCGTCGGATTCGTCGCCGCCGCCACGTGGTACGGCCGCGCCATCGCGGCACGCGGCCGATGGATCGGCAACCGCGTGACCGGCACCCGCGTGGTCGACGTCCGCAACGGGTCCCACGTCGCCGTCGGGCACGGCGTCACCCGGTTCCTCGTCCGGCACCTCGGCGCGATCCTGATCCTCCCGTCGGCCGTGATGCTCACCGACTCGCAGCGCCGCACGTTCCACGACCGACTCGTCGGCACCGTGGTGGTGGGTCGCGAGCGGCAGGCCTGGTCGGTCGACGACGAACCGGGCCCGCCAACGGCGCCGAGGTAGCCTCCGACCCGTGAGCGAGTCGTTCCGCGCGCTGCCTCCGCCCAGCGGACCCATCGTGTCGCCCGCTGCCACCGAGGAGGAGGCCGTCGCCATCATGGCCGCGGTCGAGGCGTTGTGGCCCCGACCGGTCGTGGCCGCCGATCCCCCCGATCGGCGCTCGGGCAACTGGAAGTTCTCGGGGCGTTGGTGGAGCCGACCGGTCACCGTCCGACGCGACCGTCCGTGGCGATGATCTGCTCCCGCCGAGCCGTCCACGGGCGGGCACACGGCGACGGGCTCCCGTCCACATGCCTCTGACGTCGGGAGCTGCGTGATCGACGTTCGCCCTGCGACCGGCCCGACGTCGATCGAACTGGCCGACGGACGACCAGCCGATCTCACGACGGTCGACGACTCGTCCGCCGTCGTGCACGTGACGCAGCCCGACGGCGGTGTCGAGACGATGGTCGTCGACGGCCTCGACCCCGACACCGACCACGAACTGGCCGTGT
Source organism: Actinomycetota bacterium (assembly GCA_039185545.1). Lineage (GTDB taxonomy): Bacteria > Actinomycetota > Acidimicrobiia > Acidimicrobiales > Ilumatobacteraceae > Ilumatobacter_A. The sequence continues at coordinate 25,765 of JBCDAK010000024.1, read as the reverse complement.
CCGACACGACGATCCGCTTCCGCACGTTGCCCACCCCGGGCGGGGAGTTGCGGTGCACGTTCACGACGGTCAACGACGTGCACTTCGGCGAGGTCGTCGCCGGGCTGATCGAGGGCTTCGACGGCGGCCCGCTGCGTTCGGCCGAGCCCGGCGCCGAGCCCTACCCCGAGGTCATGAACCGCTCGGCGGTCGCCGACATGCAGCACATCGAGCCGACCGCCGTGATCGTCAAGGGGGACCTGTCGGTCGACGGAACCGACGAGGAGTGGGCGGCGTTCGAGCGGTGCTACCGCGACCCGTTCGGAGATGCGCTCCACGTCGTTCGCGGCAACCACGACGCCTACCACCACCAGACCAGCTACGCCGGCGACGTGGTCGTCGACCTCCCGGGGATCCGTCTCGCCCTGCTCGACACGACCATCCCCGGTGCCACGACCGGGATGATCACCGACGACCAGGCGATCTGGCTGCGCGACGTGTGCGATCACGATGGCCCCGTGCTCGTGCTCGGCCACCACCAGCAGTGGGTGGGCCAGGCGCCGGATCCCTCCGACCCCGGTTCGCAGCGGCGCAGCGACGACTACTTCGGGATCCACCCCGACGGCAGCGATCGGCTCGACGCGGTGTGCGTCGACCGGCCGAGCATCATCGGGTACACCGCCGGGCACACCCACCGCCATCGCCGCCGAGCCATGACCGCGTCCGGACGGCCCACCGTCGAGATCGGGTGCACGAAGGACTTCCCGGGGACGTGGGCCGAGTACCGGGTGTACGACGGCGGCGTGATGCAGGTCGTGCACCGCATCTCGGGACGCAAGGCCCTGCGCTGGAGCGAGTCGTGCCGGCACCTGTACGCCGACGTCGGCGTCGACTACGCCACGTATGCGCTCGGGGAGTTGTCCGATCGGTGCTTCGTCGTCACGATCGACGAGTGATCCGACGGATCGGCGCGGCGCTCGGAGCGATCGCCGTCGTCGCGTCGGCCTGCGGGTCCGGCGACTCCGACTCGTCCATCCGCGTGGCGGCCGCCTCGTCGCTGACGGACGTGATGACCGAGTTGGCGGCGGCGTACGAGGCGTCGAGTGGTGTCGAGGTCGAGTTGAACCTCGGCGCGAGCAGTGCGTTGGCGCTGCAGGTCGAGGAGGGCGCGCCCGTCGACGTGTTCGCGTCGGCCGACGTGGCGCTGGTGGCCGGCCTCCGCGAGCGGACCAGTGGCATCGGCACGCCGGTCGAGTTCGCCACGAACGACCTCGTCATCGCGGTCCCGGTCGACGCCGACGGACGCATCGACGCACTCGACGACTTCACCGACGACGACCTGCTGCTCGGCGCGTGCGCCGCGCAGGTGCCGTGTGGCGGGTATGCCGCGACCGCGTTCCGACTGGCCGACATCGAACCGGCGCTCGACACCGAGGAGACCGACGTCCGCTCGCTGGCGGCCAAGATCGCGTCGGGTGATCTCGACGGAGGGCTCGTCTACCGGACCGACGTGGCCGCCGCCGACGCCCTCCGCGCCATCGAGCTGCCCGCCGACGCCGCCGTCGACGCGGTGTACGCAGCGGCGACCGTCGACCGTGCCGGTCGGGACACGTCGTACGGCTCGAGCGAGTCGGGCGACGACTTCGTCGAGTTCCTGTTGTCGAGCACCGCGCAGGAGATCCTGCGCGCCCAGGGGTTCGGCCCGCCGTGACCGACGCCGTCCGACGGATCCGGCGGCAATGGCCCCGGGGACTGGTCGTGTTCGCCGCGCTCGGGGCCGCGATCATCGCGATCCCGCTCCTGGCGCTGCTGGTCCGCGTCCCGTGGTCGGGGCTGGTCGACGCCGCCACGTCCGAGGTGGTGCGCGACGCACTGCTGATCTCGCTCGTCACGTCGCTCGCGGCTGCCGTCGTGTCGATCGTCCTCGGCGTCCCTCTCGCCTGGGTTCTCGCTCGGACCGACGCTCCCGGCCGCGGGGTGCTGCGGGCGCTCGTCACGCTGCCGATGATCCTCCCGCCGGTCGTCGGCGGTGCGGCGCTGCTGTTCGCATTCGGGCGCCGCGGGGTGCTGGGCGAGTGGCTCGAGCAGTCGACCGGACTCGTGCTCCCGTTCTCGATCTGGGGGGTGATCCTGGCGAACACGTTCGTCGCGCTGCCGTTCCTCGTGATCACCGTCGAGGGCGGACTGGTGGCGGCGGGAACCCGTCGGGAAGAGGCGGCCGCCACGCTGGGCGCCACGCCGTGGCACGTGTTCCGGCGAGTGACGCTGCCGTCGGTCGCGCCGGCGATCCGGGCGGGCGCGATCCTCGCCTGGGCCCGTGCGTTCGGCGAGTTCGGGGCCACGATCACGTTCGCCGGCAACCTCCCGGGCCGGACCCAGACGCTGCCGCTCGCCGTGTTCGTCTCACTCGACGCCGACCGCGACGCCGCGATCGCGATCAGCCTCATCATGGTGGTCGTGTCGTTCGTGATCCTGCTGACGCTCCGCGACCGGTGGTGGAGCGGGAGTGCTCGATGAGCGGCGATCCATCACCCAGTGGCGGTGCGACATCCGGCGATCCGTCGGTCGACGGCCTCGTCGTCGATGCCGAGATCCGCCGCGGTGAGGCCGAGGTCGTCGCGGCGTTCTCGGTCTCGCCCGGCACGACCACTGCGCTCGTCGGTCCCAACGGGGCGGGCAAGACCACCCTCATCGAGGCGGTCGCCGGCCTGGTTCCGTTGAGCCGGCCCGAGGTGTCGGGCCGGTCGACGTCGGTGCGGATCGACGGTCGGATCCTCGACGATCCGGTGCAGGGCGTCTTCGTGCCTCCCGAGCAGCGGTCGGTCGGCGTGGTGTTCCAGGATCTCCGACTGTTCGATCATCTCGACGTGCTGAGCAACGTGGCGTTCGGCCGTCGGGCGCGGGGCGAGGCCCGCAGCGAGGCCGAATCGATCGCTCGTCGGTGGATCGAGGCGGTCGGTCTCGGGGGAGCCGAATCCAGTCGTCCGGCCGAGCTCTCGGGCGGTCAGGCTCAACGAGTCGCGCTCGCACGTGCGCTCGCCGCCGATCCGGACGTCCTCCTGTTCGACGAACCGCTGTCGTCGCTCGACGTGCGGACGCGAGCCGAGATGCGCCGGCTCGTGCGCACCCACCTCGACGCGCTCAACGGTCCCCGCCTCCTGGTCACCCACGACCCCGCTGACGCGTTCGCGCTGGCCGATCAGGTGGTGGTGCTCGAGGGAGGGCGGGTCACCCAGACCGGGACACCGGCCGAGATCCAGCGGCGGCCGGCGACCTCGTACGTCGCCGCGCTCGGCGGGGTCAACCTGGTGTGGGGAGACGCGAGCGATGGGCGGGTGATCGTCGCGGTCGACGAGTCGGCGACCGGACCCAGCCGGGTTCACGAGCGGCCGCTCGAGCTGACCGTGCTCGACCACGAGGTCGCCGGGCCGGTTCGCTGCACGATCCCGCCGAGCGCCATCGCACTGTCCCCGTCGAGGCCGCGAGGGAGCCAACGCAACGTCTGGGTCACCACGGTCGGATCGATCGAGCCGATGGGCGACCGGGTGCGGATCGTGCTCGACGGGCCGGTCGGTCTGGCGGCCGACGTCACGCCCGGCGCAGTGGCGGCGCTGTCGCTCGGCCCCGGCGTCGAGGTGTGGGCCGCCGTGAAGGCCACCGAGATCGACATCGAACCGGTCTGACGACGGGCACCACCGTCTGACGACCCGACAACCCGTCTGACCTGCTGCGACGCGAGGATGACGACCATCCGCGAACCGTGTGACACCCCCTCGTCATCATGGATGGCATGGACGTCCTGCTCCTCGTTCTCGTGGTGCTTCTCCTCGCCGCCGTCGTCGCCATCGGTGCGTTGCTCGTCCGCCGTGACGGAGATCCGCGCCCGGCCGACCAGCTGGCCGAGCGCGACGCCGATCGTGCTGCCACCGCTGAGGCCATCCGGTTCGCCGTCGACGAGGCTGTCGAGCGGGCCGTCCACGACGCTCGCGTGCAGGCCGTCGCCGATCGCGACGCCGCGGTCCACGCCGCGCTCAGCCAGTCGGCCACGTTGCAGCGCGAGCAGATGGACTCGGTCACCCAGCTGCACCGCGAGCAGCTCGACGCAGCCGCGGCGAGGGTGACCGAGCAGAGCTCCGCCGACCTGACCAGCAAGAAAGACGTCATCGACGCCCGGCTCGACTCGATGCACGCCGAGGTCAAGACCGAACTGCAGAAGGTGTCGGCGCTCGTCCACGAACTCGGCCAGGCGAGCGCGAAGAAGTTCGGTGAGGTCGAGTCGAACCTCGCCGCGCACGCCGAGGTCACCCGGTCGCTGTCCGACTCCGCACAGTCGCTGCGCACGGCTCTGGCCAACCCCCAGGCACGAGGTCAGTGGGGTGAGCGCATGGCCGAAGACGTGCTCCGCTTGGCCGGCTTCGTCGAGAACGTCAACTACGTCAAGCAGGCGCAGATCGAGGGGGCCACCGGTCGGCCCGACTACACGTTCCAGCTCCCCCGCGGCCAGCAGCTGTTCATGGACGTCAAGTTCCCCATGGCGTCGTATCTCCGGTACCTCGACGCGACCACCGAGGCCGAGCGAGAGGCGCACCTCAAGGCGTTTCTCCGCGATGTGCGCGCTCGGGTGAAGGAGCTCGCCCGGCGCGAGTACGCCTCCAGCGGCTCGGCCGCCTCCATCGACAACGTGCTGCTGTTCATCCCCAACGAGCAACTCACCGGGTTCATCCATGAGCACGATCCCGCCCTGCTCGACGACGCGATGCGCCAGCAGGTCGTCATGTGCTCGCCTCTCACGCTCTTCGCGTTCCTCGGCGTCATCCGCCAGGCGCACGACAACTTCATGATCGAGCAGACGAGTGACGAGATCCTCAAGCTGATCGGCTCGTTCGGCACCCAGTGGCGCAAGTACGTCGACCAGGTCGACACCGTCCGCAAGCGGTTCGAGTCGGTCGACAAAGCGTTCGATCAGCTCGCCGGCACGCGTCGACGAGCGCTCGAGAAGCCGCTCCGCCAGATCGAGGAGATCCGGCTCCGGCGAGGACTGCCCGTCGACGGCGAGCTCTTCGCCATCCCGTCCGACGACGACGAGACCCCGCCCGACGGGTCGGTCCGCCGGCTCGGCGCCTGAGCGCATCTCGGCGGTGCGGGCGGGATCGGTAGGTTGCACACGTGTCCCAGCCGGCGTTCGACTTCGGCGACGACGTCCCCGACGACGCCGCCGATCCCACGTACTCGGTCTCCGAGCTCGCCGACGCGATCAACGATCGACTGCGGGCGGGGTTCGACGACGGGGTGTGGGTGCGTGGCGAGATCGACGGCCTGAACCACCGCGGGCCGCACACGTACTTCTCGCTCATCGAAGACGGCGACGACGGCAAAGCCGTGCTCAACGTCCAGCTGTTCGCCCCGGCGAAGCGCCGGATCACACCGGTCCTCCGCAAGGCCAACCTCGAACTGCGCGACGGCATGAAGGTGCGGGTCCACGGGTGGCTCGACTTCTGGGCGCAGGGTGGTCGGCTCGGTCTCAAGATGGACCGACTCGACTCGCGATACACGCTGGGTGAGATCGCCCAGTCCCGCGACGACGTCCTGCGGCGGCTCGCGATCGAGGGCGTGCTCGACGCCAACGGCCGCACCCTGCTCGCACGGGTCCCGCTCCGGGTCGGCGTCGTCACCAGCGTCGACTCGGCCGCGTGGGCCGACTTCCGCAGCGAGATCGAGCGCAGCGGGTTCGGATTCGAGCTCACGGTCGCCGACACCCGCGTCCAGGGCGACGGCGCCGATCGGATGGTCGCCGGCGCCATCGGCACGCTCGCGCGGGGCGCACGCAAGGGCATCCTCGACGCGATCGTCGTGATTCGAGGCGGCGGAGCCCGCAACGAACTCGCCGTGTTCGACTCCGAACGCATCGCACGCACCATCGCCGCCGTGCCGGTGCCCGTCTTCACCGGTCTGGGCCACGAGGTCGACCGGAGCGTCGCCGACGAGTGCGCCCACACCGCGCTGAAGACGCCGACCGCCTGCGCGGGGGCGCTCGTCGAACGCGTCGCGGAGTTCGTGGCCGCCAGCGAGCGGACGTGGGCGGCGATCCTGCATCGCGGCGACGTCGCCGTCTCGCTGGCCGAGCGACGGATCGGCGAGGTGGCCGGCACGATCGCGCGACGCACCGGCTCAGCACTCGATCGCGCTGACGAACGGCTCGACATGCGCCGCGTCGTCCTCGGCAGCGCCGTACCGGCGGCGCTCGCCGCTCAGGTCGACGCCGTCCAACGCCGCGCCGAGCGGCTCGTCGAACGGAGCGACCTCGTGGTCGAGCGATCGTCGAACGTCCTCGACGTGCTCGCTGCACGTATCGCCTCCGTCGATCCGGCGGTCCAACTCGCTCGGGGGTGGTCGATCACGCGCACCGCCGACGGCGAGGTCGTCCGGTCCATCGATCGGATCGCTCCGGGTCAGCGGCTCACCACCACGGTGCTCGACGGTCACATCGACACGACGGTCGACGAACTCCATCACACGTCCACCTCCGGGAGGTCCGGTGCCTGAGTCCCCGAACACCGACACCAGCGGCTCGCCGTCCGAATCGATCGGATACGCCGACGCGCTGCGCGAACTCGACACGATCCTGCGCGAACTCGAGGGCTCCGACGTCGACGTCGACCGACTCACCGGTCGCGTCGAGCGGGCCTCCCAGCTGATCGCGCTCTGCCGCGAGCGGATCGCCGCAGCGCAGGTGACCGTGCAACGCGTCACCGCCGACCTCGGCGCTGCTGCGCCCCTCCCCGGCGACGACCTCGACGACTGACCGTCTCGGGGGCGTCACGAACGTCACCCGTGCCGACAACACGAGGGAGTGACGCCGCAGCGGGGCGTCGTTAGCCTCGAATCGATGCTCATCAGCGCTCCATCCTCACTCGAGGCGATCGCTCAGCGCTGCACGACGCGTCTCGATGACTTCCTGACCGCCGAGACGCGGCGATGGGAGGCGTTCGCGCCCGAGCTCGCCCACCCCATCGACGAGATCCGTCGCCTGGTCCTGTCGGGCGGCAAGCGGCTCCGGCCGGCGTTCTGCCACTGGGGCTTCATCGGCGCCGGTGGTGGCCACGACGAACCGATCGAGATCGACGCGGGCGCAGCATTCGAGCTGCTCCACGCCTTCGCCCTGTTCCACGACGACGTCATGGACGACGCCGACAGCCGCCGCGGTCAGCCGACCACTCACGTCGTCAGCGCCACCGAGCACGCCGAGAACGACTGGGCGGGCGAGTCACGCCGGTTCGGTGACGGCGTCGCGATCCTGGTCGGTGACCTGGCGTTCGTGTACGCCGATCAGCTGCTGGCCGAGGCGACCCCCGAGGCCACGGCCATCTGGAACGAGATGCGGATCGAGCTCAACATCGGGCAGTACCTCGACATCCTCGGCGGCGTCACGAGGACCCGCGATCTGGCCGCCGCCGAGCGCATCTGCCGGTACAAGTCGGGCAAGTACACGATCGAACGCCCGCTTCATCTGGGCGCCGTGTTGGCGGCGCCCGGTCGCGCCGACGAACTCCTCCCCCAGCTGAGCGCCTACGGCCTGCCGCTCGGCGACGCCTTTCAGATGCGCGACGACGTGATGGGTGCGTTCGGCGACGAGACGGCGACCGGCAAGCCCGTGGGCGGCGACCTCATCGAGGGCAAACCGACTCCATTGCTCGCTCGTGCGGTGGGCGCCGCCACCGCAGCACAGCGCGAGGTCCTCGACCTGGTCGGCGATCCCGACATGAGCCCCGACACCGTGGCCCGCGTCCAACAGGTCATCGTCGACACGGGGGCGCTCGACGACCTCGAGACACAGATCTCCACGCTGACCGAGCGGGCGATCGCCGCGCTCGACGACGTCGACATCACCGACGAGGCGGTCGACGAACTCACCGCCCTCGCCCACTACGTGAGCCGCCGCACCACATGACCCAGGAAACGGAGACCACGATGAACGTCATCGTCATCGGCGCCGGACTCGGCGGACTGTCCGCTGCCGCGCACCTCGTCGGAGCCGGTCACGACGTGACCGTGCTCGAGCGCGACCCCATCCCCGGCGGGCGCGCCGGCATGATCACCTCGCACGGCTTCCGCCTCGACAACGGGCCGACGGTGCTCACGATGCCCGACCTGCTCGAGGACGCGTTCACCGCGGCGGGCACCCGCATGTCCGACCACATGACGATCAAGCCGGTCGATCCGATGTACCGCGCCGTCTACGACGACGGGTCGGAACTGCTGGTCAAGCACGGACGGGCTGCGATGACCGACGAGATCCGTCGCTTCGCCGGACCCACCGAGGCCGCCGGGTTCGAGCGGTTCGCCGACTGGCTCGAGACGCTGTACCGGGCCGAGATGAACTCGTTCATCGATGCCAACTTCGACTCGCCCCTCGACCTCGCGAAGCCGTGGCGCGACGGGCTGACCCTCTTGCGCATCGGAGGCTTCGGCAAGCTCGGCAAGAAGGTCGCGTCCTACTTCGAGGACGAACGCCTCCAGCGCATCTTCAGCTTCCAGTCGATGTACGCCGGCCTCGCGCCCTACGAGGCCCTCGCCATCTACGCAGTCATCACGTACATGGACTCGATCCAGGGTGTGTTCGTGCCGGAGGGCGGCATGCACCAGATGGCTGCCGGGCTCGCGGAGGCGGTCGAGTCGGCGGGCGTGAAGATCCGCTACTCGACCAGCGTCGAGTCGATCGAGCGTCGGGCCGACGGATCGGTCTCGGGCGTTCGCGTCGGCGCGGGCGATCCGGCGACCGGGAGCATCGGCGACGCCGAGTTCGTGGCCGCCGATACCGTCGTCTGCAACCTCGACCTCCCGGTGGCCTACGAGACACTCCTCGACTCGGGCGTCAAGGCGCCGCGAGCCGCGCGCAAGGGCAAGTACTCGCCGTCGTGCCTCCTGTGGGTGGCCGGCGTGAAGGGTCTGCCCCCAGCCGAGGCGGCGCATCACAACATCCACTTCGGATCGCAGTGGGACGAGTCGTTCAAGGCGCTGATCGACGACGGCGTGCGGATGCCCGATCCGTCGATCCTCGTCACGCTCCACAGCCTCGACGACCCGACCCTCGCTCCCGAGGGCCACTCGTCGATCTACGTCCTCGAGCCGACGCCCAACCTCGAAGGGAAGATCGACTGGACGCGTGAGCGCGAGCCGATCATGGAGTCGCTCCGGGCGCGCGTCGCAGACCTCGGCTATCCGACCGACGTGGTGGTCGAAGAGGTCTACGACCCGCAGGACTGGGAGCGGCTCGGCATGTCGCGCGGCACGCCGTTCGCACTGGCCCACACGTTCTTCCAGACCGGGCCGTTCCGCCCGAACAACGTCGACAAGGCCGTCCCCGGCCTCGTGTTCACCGGGTCGTCGACGCTGCCCGGCGTCGGCGTGCCGATGGTGCTGGTGTCGGGCAAGCTGGCGGCCGAGCGCGTCGCCCAGTACGCCCGCTCTCGATGACGCGCGTTCTCGTGCACGGTTGCGTGCGCAGGTACCGCGACAGTGCACGAGTTCAGCGGCCTACGCTGCGACGATGCCGGTGAAGGCGCTGCTCGACCGTCTGCGCGGCGTTCCCCCCACCCCCACCACACACCTTCTGCCGGAGGGGCCGGTCACGCTCGACGAGTCGTACGGGCTCTGCCGGGAGTTCAACCGACGACACGGCACCACGTACTACTGGTCGACGAAGGTGCTCCCGCGGGTGAAGCAGCACCACGTCCACGCTCTGTATGCGTTCGCCCGGTACGCCGACGACATCGTCGACGAGATCCCGTCGCAGGGCGGGCGCGACGTCCCCGTCGAGGATCGGGAGCGTGCGCTCGCCGATTTCGGTGACCGGTTCTTCGCCGACCTCGATGCCGGTCGATCCGACGACCCCGTGCTCAAGGCCGTCGTCCACACGGTCCGGGCCTTCGACGTCGACCCCGAGGCCTTCCGCCGCTTTCTGCGCTCGATGACGATGGACCTCACCGTCGAGTCGTACGACACGTGGGAGGACCTCCTCGACTACATGGACGGCTCGGCGGCGGTGATCGGCGAGATGATGCTGCCGATCCTCGAGCCGAGCTCGTACGACGAGGCGCTCCCCCACGCGCGCGACCTGGGCAACGCCTTCCAGCTCACGAACTTCCTGCGCGACATCGACGAGGACCTCGATCGCGGTCGCCAGTACGTACCCCAGGAGGACATCGAACGCTTCGGAGCCGACCTGTCCGCTCGGCTCATCACGCCCGAATTCGTCGAGCTGATGCGGTTCGAGATCGATCGCTGCCGCGAGCTGTACCGGTCGGCCGACCTGGGCATCGCGATGCTGCCCGGCCGATCGGCGAGCTGCGTCCGCGCCGCGCACACGCTCTACGGGCGGATCCTCGACGTGATCGAGGAGCAGGATTACGACGTCTTCTCCCAGCGTGCGTCGGTGTCCACGTTCGAGAAGGCCCGCCTGGTCGCCCGCATGCTCCGATGACGGCCGTCGCACGTCGACTCGCCGGGGCCTCGGCGGTGATCACGTTCGCCGGGATGGTCGCGACGCCGCTGCTCCCCCAGCGGGGCACCGGACGTCGCCGACTGTCGTCGCTCGTGGTCGGCGGGATCTTTGCGACGACCACCGCCAATGCGTCGGCCAGGTGGTCCCCGGCACGCGCCGGGGCGGCGGCGGGCGTGGTCGCCGTGGCGACCGGTGTCGTCGAGCGCATCGGCACCGCCACCGGTCTGCCGTTCGGTCGGTACGCGTACACCGGCGCGCTGACGCCGCAGGTCGCCCGCGTCCCGGTGATCGTGCCGCTCGCGTGGTTCGGCATGTCCCTGCCTGCGCGAGAGGCGGCCCACGCGACGCTCGGCGATCGGTCCACGCCGGCAGGACGCATCGTGCTCGGCAGCGCGGCGATGACCGCGTGGGACCTGTTCCTCGATCCGCAGATGGTGGGTGAGGGCTTCTGGGGCTGGACTCGTCGTGGTGTGTATCGAGGCATCCCGCTGTCGAACTTCGTCGGATGGTTCGCCACCGGGCTGGCGATCATGGCCGTGCTCGAGCGCATGCTGCCGCCTGACGAACCCTCGCCGGAAACAGCACGAAACCGACCCGGCACCGAACGTGCTGTCCCAGGCGGCGCTCAGGATGCGGACCCGGGGCTCGTGGGCGAGTACGTGTACATGTCGGTGATGCAGACGCTGGGATTCGCTCGGTTCTTCGGCGACCGACTGGTGGCTGCCGTCGGCGGTGCCGGCATGCTCCCGATCGCTGCCGCTGCGACCGTTCGACTGGTGACCGACAGGAGCAGGCGATGAGTCGTGTCGCGGTGATCGGCGGCGGTGTCGGCGGCCTGTCCGTGGCGATCCGGCTCGCGTCCGACGGCCATCGGGTCACGCTCGTCGAACGCAACGACCACCTCGGCGGCAAGTTGACCACGTACGTGCGCAGCGGCTTCACGTTCGACGTCGGCCCCTCTCTCGTCACCCTGCCGCACCTGCTCGACGAGACGTTCCGAGCTGCCGGCACGACGCTCGACGACGAGGTCGAGATGGTCCGTCTCGACCCGCAGTTCGCATACCGCTGGCGCGACGGATCGGTGCTGGTGAAGCCCGACGACGCCGAGGCGACCGCGGACTCGTTCGACACGTTCGTGCCCGGTGCAGGCGATCGATGGCGTGAGTTCGACGCTCACGGCGCTCGGATCTGGTCGGTCGCCGAGCGGACGTTCTTCGCGGGTCCGATGACCAGCCCGGCCGAACTCGCCCAGCGGATGGAGTCGCGCGACGACCTCACGGCGATCGATCCCCTCCGCACGCTGTGGTCGGCATCCAGGTCGTTCTTCGACGACCTCCACCTCCAGCAGTGGGTGGGTCGCTACGCGACCTATTCGGGGTCGTCGCCACTGAAGGCACCGGCCACCCTGAGCTGCATCCCCCACGTCGAGTCGGCGTACGGGTGCTGGTACCCGATGGGTGGGCTGGGTGCGCTGCGTGATGCGTTCGTGGCGGTGGCCGAGCGGGCAGGCGTCGAGCTCGTGACGGGGGTGGGGGTCGACCGGATCACCTCGACGCCCGACCGGGTCACCGGGCTGGGTCTCGCCGACGGGACCTACGTCGATGCCGAGATCGTGATCTCCGACGCCGACGCCGATCACCTGTATCGCGACCTGTTCCCCGACGACGATGCCCTGCGGTCCGTCCGTCGTGCGCCCCGGTCCACGTCGGGCTTCTCGTTGTGCCTGGGCGTCCGTGACATCACGCCCGACATCACGCACCACAACGTCTGGTTCAGCGACGACCACCTCCAGGAGTTCCGCGAGATCGACGCTGGTCAGATGCCGTCCGACCCCACGATCTACGGGTGCGTGTCGTCGGTGACCGATCCCACCCAGGCGCCCGAGGGCGACGAGAACTGGTTCCTGCTCATCAACACACCACCCGGTGCTCGGTTCGACGAGAACACGATGCGCGACCTCGTGCTCGACCGGCTCGCCCGGCGAGGTGTCGACCTGCGACGGCGACTCCGCTTCTCGGCAACGTTGACGCCCACCGACATCGAACGACGAGACGGCACGCCCGGCGGTTCGATCTACGGAACGTCGAGCGACGGCGCCATGGCCGCGTTCGCCCGTCCGGCAAACCGGGGCCCGAAGGCGGGCCTGTACCTGGTGGGAGGCTCGACCCATCCGGGTGGCGGGCTCCCGCTCGTGTCGATCGGGGCTCGGATCGTCGCCGACCTCGTCACCGCCGACACCGGCGCGTCGTGACCCGACCGCGGCATCGGGTGCGCTCCGCGGCGCGTGCCCTCACGGTCGCCGCCCGGCTCGCTGCCACGGTCGAGGTCGTGCGGCGGCTGTCGTCGGCGGCGCGCGGCGCTCCCCCGCTCGCCCCGCCTGACGTGTCGCCGTCCGAACACGACGCCGAGGCGCGTCCACTCACGATCACCGTGGTGGTCCCTGCTCGTGACGAGGCGCGGCGCATCGGTCCGTTGCTCGAACGTGTCGTCGGTGCACCGGGCGTCGCCGAGGTGATCGTCGTCGACGACGAGTCGACCGATGACACGGCCGCGACCGCCGAAGCCGCGGGAGCCCGCGTCGTCACCGGCACCGAGCGTCCGACCGGCTGGGCGGGGAAGACGTGGGCCCTCCAGCAGGGCGTCGATTCGGCGACGACCGACTGGATCGTGACGCTCGACGCCGACACCCGCCCCGACCCCGAGCTGCCGATCGCGCTCATCGATCGGATCGCAGCGGACCGGCTCGACCTCATCACGGTCGGCGGGCGATTCGACTGCGCCGACCCGCTCGCACGCGCCCTCCAGGCGGCCATGCTGACCACGCTCGTGTACCGGTTCGGCGCTCCGGGCGCCGACGTTCCGGCCGATCGGCTGCTCGCCAACGGACAGTGCACGGCGTTTCGCCGCGGGCTCCTCACCGACGACGGATTCAGTGTCGTGGCCGGTGAGGTCGTCGAGGACGTCGCCCTCGCCCGCCGTCTGGCCGAGACGGGTCGGCGCGTCGCGTTCCTCGACGGGAGCGATCTGCTGCGGGTGCGGATGTTCGAGTCACTGACCGACACGTGGACCGGCTGGCGCCGATCGCTGGCGCTGCCGGGCGTCGAGCCACTCACCCGTCAGCTCGTGGGTCTCGCCCTCGTCGCACTCGTCCAGGCGACGCCGCTCACCCGCCTCCTCCTCGGCCGTGCCGACGCGATCGACCTCGTCGGTGTGGCGCTCCGCCTCGGCACCCTGGTGGGCACGCGGTCCGCATTCGATCGGGCCGACAGCGGGTACTGGGCGAGCCCACTCGCTGACGTTCCGGCGACCATCGCACTGGCCGACGGGATCCGACGCCGCGGCCGACAGACCTGGCGCGGCCGCTTCTACGCCTGACCACCGGCCGCTGCGGCGTTCCGCTGTCGGCGGCGATCGGCGAGCGCCGCCTGCCCGAACCGGACTCCGATGAACGTCATGAGTACACCGGTGGCCGCTGTTCGAGAGGGACCCTCGACGACGATCTGGACGAACGGGAGGACGACCATTCCGGCTCGGGCTCCCCAGGCGAACGAGCGGGTCACGACGAACGCGACGAGGAGGATCCCGATCGAGATCGCCGTGGCGACGGGGGTCACGACAAGCACCGTCCCGACGAACGTGAGGATGCTCCGGCCGCCCACGAATCGAGCGAAGACGGGGAACGCGTGGCCGACCATCGCCGCTCCGCCACCGACGTACCCGATGCCCCACACCCCGTCGTCGGCGAGCAGGACGCCGACGCCGGCGCCGACGACACCCTTCATCACGTCACCGACGAACACCGGGACGGCGGCCAGGCGACCGAAGGTCTCCCGGGCGTTCCAGAAGCCGGGGTTGCGGTCGCCGACGTCCCGCAAATCGACTCCGGCCCGTCGGCGGGCGACGATGTTCGCCCAGGGGATCGAGCCGACGAGATACCCGAACACGGCGGCGACGACGATGTCGAGCGCAGTCGTGGTGATGTCCGACATCGCTGACAGCATGGCGGCTGATGGCTCGGGTCGCGTCGTTCCACCTCGTACGCGAACCACGCCGTCAGACGCTGCGGGTGCTCGCACGACTCGGACTCGATCGCCCCCGCCTCGCCCGTGTCGACGGCCTCGAGTTCTGGCGACTCCTCGGCACCGGAGCGGGTTCCGACACCGGCCCCTCGGCCGACCTCGCCCGCTCTGCGATGTTCGGGGTGTGGGAGTCGGAGGTCCACCTCCAACGCTTCCTCGCCGACCACCCGATCGCCCGTCGTTGGTCGACCGCGCAGGAGTCCTGGCACGTCCGACTGCGAGCCATCGGCGGTCATGGAACGTGGCGTGGCCACAATCCATTCGACGACCTGGCTCCTGCTCACGAGAGCAACGGACCCGTCGCCGTGATCACCCGCGCCGACGTTCACCTACGGGCGGGACGCGAGTTCCGACGTGCCGCCCGCGAGGTCGACGACGAACTGCACACCGCCGATGGCCTGATCGACGTGGTCGGCATCGGCGAGGCTCCGATCGGTCGACTCGCCACCTTCAGCCTGTGGGAATCACCGGCCGCTGTACGGAACTTCGCCTACTCCCTGCCGCGCCACCGGGAGGTGATCCGTCAGACCCGCGACCGACGCTGGTACGGCGAGGAGATGTTCGCCCGCTTCGAGCCCTATAGCTCGTCGGGGAGCTGGGACGGACGCGATCCCCTGGCCGACCGATAGCCTGCGAGGCCGCCCGGATGTCTCGCTGAGGCGCCCGGCACGCCCAGATAGCTCAGTCGGTAGAGCAACGCACTCGTAATGCGTAGGTCGTCGGTTCGATTCCGATTCTGGGCTCTGCGAAACGCCAGCTCAGAGTAGGTGTGGCGTCCCTCGCCTTCGCGGACAGAGACGACCCACGGCACCCAACCCGGGGTTCTTGACCGCGAAGAGTTCGAACAGGAGTCCACACGATGGCCCCGGGTGCGATCTCCGGGACGTCGCGGTCAGGTCGACGTCTTCGCACCCGCCTCCTCGAGCGCTTCACCGACGGGGACATCGACGCTCTTCCTCGATCAGCGAGACGGTGTCGAACTCGACTCGACGGTGGCGGCGAGTTCGGCCAGGATCCGTCGAAGCTCAACGGTGATCCGATCGGCACGCGAATGGAACTCGACACCGGGGTCGAGCGGAACAGCCTTGCGCCGCAGCAGCTCGAGAACAGCTCGATCCTCGTCGGCGACCGCGAGCTGAAACGCGACGGCGTCGCCGATCTCCGCCGGATCGTCAGCGATGTCGTTGCGGTAGTCCGTACAGAACAGTCGCGTCGTCGTCGCGTCAACCGGCTGGTGACAGAAGCTGATCGTCAAGACGACGCCGTCCGATGGATAGCTCAGACGCAGATACACATGATGCGGTGCGGTGAACACCCAGTGCGATTCGCGTTCGACGGTGCCGGGAGACTCATCGCCCGTCCCCCGGAGAGGCTGTGTTTGATGGCGGTAGCGCACCGAGTACGACCATCCATCGCGTTCCACGTCGTAGTCGCCGATGCGAGTGTCCTCGATGGTCGCGAACGTGCGAAGGTGGAGAAAGGCGAGGTGGCCGGGGTCGAGGAAGTTGTCGGCCATCTGACCGGCGGACGCCTTCCATTCCGAGGGCGGCAACGGGCATGACACGAATGTCGGGTCGTCGTGCTCGGGCACGTGAGGAAGACCGACGAGCGGCTCGTCGGGAGCAATCCAGATCAGACCGAGATGCTCGGCCACGTGCGCCGCGGTGTCGCAGCTCGCACGAGCGGGGATCGGAAGGGTCGAATCCTGTGCCGGGATCTCGACGCACGACCCGTCGCCGTCGAACCGAAAACCGTGGTACACGCAACGGAGGGTGTCATCGACGATCGACCCAGCGCTGAGTGGCGCGAGACGATGCGGACAACGGTCGACGAACGCCGACAACCGCCCACCGAGCCGGACGACGCACCAGTCCTCGCCGAGCAGCCGCACCGGCAGCGGACCGTCGGCGTCGAGGTCCTCGATCCGGGCAACAGGGTGCCAGCAACGTCGCAGGCTGGGATCGTCGTTGTCGAACCAGCGGACCGTCTCCATCGTCGCTGTCATGGCTGCGATCCGGCTGCCGCGCTCGTGCCCGACTCGTGTTCGGGGAAGAGTTCGGCGTACGTGTCGCCCTCGACATACGGGTGGCGCGCGAGGAGTTCCTCATCGACGTCGACGCCGAGTCCGGGACCCGTGGGCGCCGTGATCGTGCCGCCGTCGAGATCGGTCAGGGCGAGCCCCGGGTTGTCACCGATGTCGGTGATCATCGGCTGGTGCGGGTCGATGTCGTACTCGCACAGTCTGACCTGAGCCGCCGTGGCCCAGTGGAGGTTCGCGGCGAGTCCGACGACCGTCGGTCCACCCACGTGCGGGATCACCTCGACGCCGTGCAGGTCGGCGATCGCGGCCGTCTCCATGCACGCGGTGATCCCGCCGTTGAGCGTCGCGTCCGGCTCGAACACGCGTGCCGCGTCCCGTCGAGCCAGGTCGGCATACGAACGAGTCGAGAACACACGCTCGCCGACCGCGACCCTCACCGGCGCTTCTCGTTGGACCCGCGCGAGGGACTCGACCTGATACTGGGGCACGGGCTCCTCGAAGAAGTGGATGCGGTACGGCTCGATCCGTCGAGCGAGCTCGATCGCGGAGTCGGGGTCGTGGAACCAGTAGGAGTCGACGCCCAGCAACACGTCGGGGCCGATGTGTTCGCGCACCGTTCTGACGACCTCGACGTCGGCGTCGATCTCTCGGCCGAGGCGCACCTTGACGCCGGCGAAGCCCAATGCCAGGCACTGATCGAAGTAGTGGGCGTGCCACTGCGCCGATTCCTCGAACATCGTCGTTCCCGTCCCGTACAGCGGGATCGGCGAGGGAGCGCCGCCGAGCAATCGATGAATCGGAAGACCCGCTTCCTGTCCGAGCAGATCCCACAGCGCGATCTCGACGGCACCGATCACCTGGCTCGTCAGTCCCTCCCAACCGAGGTATCCGTCGAAGGCGACCCGGAGATCGGCGATGCGATCACGGAGCGCCAACGCGTCGCGACCGACCAGATGCCTCGCCGCCACATCGTCGACGGCGGCCCGGAAGACGGTCGGGTACGAGTGCCCCCAGTTCGTCGACGCCTCACCCCATCCGACGACGCCTCCGTCGGTCTCGACTCGTACAAGGGCGAAACTCCTCTGCATGTCCGGGTCGGTCTTGCGGTACCCGGCCAGCACCGCTCGGACCTCGTGGATCTTCATGCTCTCTCCCATCGTCGTTCAGATCAGCGGTCGTGTGGTGCTCGGTCGGTCACGAGCTCGAGGAGTCGCCGAGCGCGTCGGGCCTCTGCTCCGGCCATGTCGACCATCGATCTGGCCCTCCCTGGCGCCCCGCCACGTGTGACGTCGTCGAGGACTGCGCGAGCGCACGCGCGACCGGGGAGGCCGCTGATCGATGGACCGGCACCGGTTCCCGCACCCGTCATGTAGATGCCGCGTCCCGCCCGGTGGCGGGCGAATCCGCGTACGGGACGGCCACCGAGTAGTTGGTGCACACTCGTCGCGAGGTGCGATCCGGGATTCGCCATCCCGGTGCGCGCCGTGAGGTCGTCGGGGGACGTGAAGACCTCTGCCGACACGCGGTCGCGAACGCCCGGTAGGCACCGTTCGACCGTTGACCACGCCGCCTCTGCGGCGGTCGCGACGTCGTCCTCGGTCCACCGACGGCCGCTGAGATGACGGGCGAGGAAGCCGTTGACCCACATCGAGGATTCCCCGGGCGGCGCCGCGGTCGCGTCGACGACGGACGGGAACGCAGCGACGACCGACGGACGACGTGGGAGGGAACCGACCGTGGCTGCCGTATGCCCCTCCATCACGTCGCTCGGGCGGTCGACGAGCCAGAGCATCGCGGCGGGCGCCTCGGCGGGAAGGTCCGCCGGCCAGTCCGGCGGCTCGGCGAGCGATGCAGCGAGCGTGAACTGGCTGAGATTGCCGGCGACCACCTCGACGTGTCGGAGACCTCGCACGAGGCGGGCCGGAAGGACCTCGAGCGGTCGGACGAGACGGACGAGGTCGGTCGGCGCCGCGGCGTGGACCACGGCGTGCCGAGCACGGAATCGACCGGTCGAACCCGCCGAGACCTCCCAGGAGCTGTCGGACGCCGATCTGATCGACTCGACGCAGACGCCGGTTCGGATTCGCACTCCTTGTGCGTCAGCGGCTCGGCGCAGCGCCGAGACGAACGCGTTCGAGCCACCGATGGGCCGCGAGAAGCGCCGACCATGGCCTCCGGGTGTCAGGCAGAAGACGGCGGCGGTCCCGGGCGCCCACGCGGGCAGACCGGAGAACGACGAGCGTGCGATGGCCATGGCCCGAACGTGGGGGGACGCGAACCGGTCGGAGGCGAGCTCGGCGACGGACATCGCCGCGAGCTCGGCGACCGCCCGATCCGACGCGGGAAGCAATCGTGCTCCGCGCTGGAGCAGGGAGGATGTCATGGGCCGACCACCACCGACGTCGGCCAGGAGATCGAAGAGTCGTCGAGACGCGGCGACCAACTCGAGCCAGGCATCGCCGTCGCGAGGGTCGAGCGCCGAGATCGATGCGGCGGTCTCGGCGGCGGTCTCGGCGATGACGATCTGGACGCCGTCGCCGAAGCGGTGCACCCCCGCGAGAGTCCGATGGGAGTACTCGAGCCCGTGGTCCGCCAGGTCGAGTTCGTCGGGGATGGTCGACGCGACGATCGTCGTGTGCTCGACCCCGCCGTGTTCGAGTGTGGTTCCGCCGGCACGGGAGGAGAAGAGCGCTCCGCCGCATCGCTCGTTCCGTTCGAGCACGACGACATCGAGCCCATCGCGGGCGAGGTAGGCGGCACACACGAGGCCGTTGTGGCCGCCGCCGATCACGACCACGTCGGCGATCTCCTCGGCCGACCCCCGTCCCGACGTCGGCGATGTCACCGGTCTCCCCCGGCGAGATGCCGGCCTGGTCGGCTCGCGCCCTGGTGGACGCGAAGGCGAGCGCACGATCGCTGTAGGGTCGGGACCGCGTGTCGTCGACGTCTGCCGAACCCACCGACGCCGAATCGCTCGTGGAGTTGGGACAGGCCGTTCGCGCCCGCCGCACTCAGCTCGGGCTGACCCTGAGCAACGTGTCCGAGGGAACCGGCCTCTCGGTTCCGTTCCTCAGCCAAGTCGAGACCGCGTACGCCGCACCGAGCCTGATCTCGCTCTTCTCGATCGCCCGCTTCCTCGACACGACGCCCGAGCGTCTGCTGGCCGGCCCGGTCACCGCCGATGTCGTCGTGACCCGATCCGACGAGGGCCAGCGGTACTTGGTGACCGACGACGGAGAGGCGAGCTGGCGCCGTCAGCTGACCGGGCTCGGTGAGCCGTTCAGCGTTGCCGAGTACGAGGTGCAGCCGGGCGCGGACCTCGGCGGATACTTCGCGTCGGTCGGCCGCGAGATGATCCACGTGAAGTCCGGATGCCTCGCCGTCGACCTCGCTCGCGACAACGGTGAGGTCGTCGAGCACGAGCTGCGATCCGGGGACTCGATCGTGTATCCGTCGAGCCAGCGCCACCGGTGGCGGCCACTCGGTCGGGCGGTCACACGTTTCGTGCTGGTCTCCGTTAGCCATCGCTGACCGTCTCCTGTCCCACCTGCGCCGGTCGCCGGACCGGGAAGACCTCGCCGGCGATGGGGTCGCCGTCGCGGAGCCCGTGGGGCAGAACGTCCCAGAAGCGGGCGGCTTGCGTTCCCTGATCGAGAAAGCGGGTGTCTGGATGCGCCCAACGCGTCGAGATGCGACGGAACGGCCGGTCGACGATGGGTGCCGACCCGGTGGCGTGAAGCAGACGCGAGTCGAGCGCGAGGGCGTCCCCGGCGCGGAAGGTGGTCGTCACGACGTCGAAGCGGTCCGGATCGCCGTCGACGTCCGGCACGGGTGGGAGATCGCTGGCGCCGATCGTGGCGTCACCGGCCGAGAATTCGACGGGTGCGTACCTCGTCCCGGTCGCGTGGGATCCGGCGACCACCCGCAGTGCGGCGGACGCGTCGACGTCGTCGAGGGCGATCCACACGGTGAGGAACGGGCGATCGAGGTGGTAGTACGGCCCGTCCTGGTGCCATGGACTCGGTGTCGTGGCGCCGGGCGCCGAGCAGAACCACTGGTCCTCGACCAGGACCACCTCGGACACCGCGAGCAACGTCGCGGCGAGGTCGACGAGCGGGGACGCGAACGTCAACGCTCCGATCACCGGATCGTCCGACCAGCGGAACAGATCACTGTCCACGCGAGCGGTCCCCGGCTCGGACAGCACGCCGTAGTGCGGGCTCGGGTCGCTGCGCGTCTGCTCGATCGCCGTGCAGAGCCGAACGCACCAGTCGGCGTCCATCAACCCCCGGACGACGACGAAACCGTCGTGTTCGAGATCGGCAGCGTCGGCGTCAACGGGCACGCGTCACGACCTCGGTGGTCAGCATCTCGAGATAGCGCCGCAGGTACCCGCGTTGGGGTGCCTCGGACGTGATCGGCCCCGACACCACCCCGTCTTCGTCGGACTCGTCGGCGCCGTCGACCAGTCCACGCGAGACGTCGATCCACTCCATCTCGGGGATCGCGAGACCTTCCTGGACCCGCTCGAACATTTCGAGGTCGTCGGGCGTCCCGAAGCTGACGAAGTCCTCGTCGACGCGGAGCCGCAGTTGGTCGATCTCCGGCACAGCACCGGGCGCCAGCATCAGGTGCATCGTCAGACGCGTCCGGTCGACGGCGAGCGGCTCGACCACGAGGAGCTGGTTCCCGACGAAGATCAGGTTGGGGAACAGCGACAGGTTGACCATCGAGCCCGTTGCGAGGTCGAGTTGGTCGGCGGCGCCGCGATCGTGGACGGCGTCCTCGAACACCTCGCGGAACGGTGTGTTGCGCATCGTCGACCATGGTCCTGCGGGAATGCCAGGTCGCTGGTCGACGACCATGTGGCCGTGGTCCAGGGCCTTCGCGACCATCGGCGTCGAGCCCGGGTCGCGAGCGAGGACCGTCTCGACGTCGTCGCTCGCACCGAGCGCGTTGTACGACCGGTGGGCGAAGGTCGCATGGAGACCGTCCGCTGCGTTGTCCCACGCCAGCTTCCAGTTCCCGGCGTACTCGAGACGGATCGCGGTCGGGACGACGAGCACGTCGCCACCGGGCTGACGATCGATGATCGCGTCGAGATACGGCCGGGCGTGACCGAGCCACGCGTGGAGCGACTCCGGTTCATCGGCGAGTGTGGCGAAGAGGAACCCCCGATGGCTGTCGAGCTCGAGCCGACCGAGGTCGAAGCCGGATCGGTCCTCGGCCGGATGGCCACGCGGGAACGGCACCGCGACACACCGGCCGTCGTTGGCGAAGGTCCATCCGTGGTACGGACAGGTGAAGCGCTTCGCGCAACCCCGGCGCTCGACGGTCAGCACTGCGCCACGATGTGTGCATCGGTTGAGGATCGCGTGGATGTGACCGTCCGTGTCGCGAGTGACGACGACGGGTCTGCCGCCGACGGTCGCCGCGACGTAGTCGCCGACGTCGGGGAGCTCGCTCTCGTGTCCCACGTAGGACCAGCCACCGGCGAACACGCGAGTGCGCTCGAGCTCGAAGATCGCGGGGTCGGTGTAGATCCGGCGATGCACCGACCCGGGTCGCATCAGCGCCGACAGCTCGTCGGGGTGGAGCGGATCTCGTGAGGACATGAGAGGCCGACTACAGGAGAAAGCTCGGGTTGCGGACGCCGAGTGCGAGCTGGGGGAAGATCAGGACCTTGCTCCGGCACCGCAGGTCGGCGCCGACGAGTTCGTGGACCTGATGGCCCACGAGTGTCTCCGTCCGATTGCGACGCTGCTCGTGAACGACGAGCGCCGACCGGACGACGGTCCGATCCGCGTCGACCCATGCCTCGACCGGTCCGAGCACGCGAACCGTCGTCGAGAGCGGATGCTGGCCCCACGCGGACGGATCTCGGCGCCACGCGATTCGTTCGCCGATCCGGCGTCGGTCGTCGAGCAGCAACGACTGGTCGATGGCCGGGTCGACCGGCGACCCGTTCGGGACCCAGAGCACGCCGTCGTCGGTCCACCAGTCGAGCCAGTCGTCGAACGCGCCACCGTCGAGCCGCCTCGCCTCGCGAGCCAACAGGAGCGTGGCGCGGGCCGTTGCCGCCGGATCGGCCACGGGCCGGAGCTCGACGTCGGAGACCATCGCCGCGAGCTCGGCGTATCGCCTCGCAACACCTTCCGGGGAAGCCCCGGACACGTCACCGTCGACGGAGAAGGCGGGCGAGGGCGGGGTCACGTTGGTCACGACGCCTCCTCGAGTCGTTCCCAGAGCTCGTCGGGGATCGTGGTCTCGAACGCCGCGACGTTGTCCTCGACCTCCGACGCGGATGCCATTCCGACGACGACGCTCGCCACCGCCGGGAATCTCAGCGGGAACGCCATCGCAGCGGCTCGTGCGGACACACCGACGTCGGCGCAGACACGGTGGACGACGCGTGCGCGCTCGAGAGTCGTGGGATCTGCGGGCGAGTAGTCGTACCACCGCCCGGGTTCGGGGTCGGCGAGAACCCCCGAGTTGAACACGGCGGCAGCCAGCAGCGGCACGCCCCGCGCCTCACACTGCGGCACGACGTCGTCGAGCGCCGATCGGTCGAGCAGCGTGAGACGACCGGCGAGCATGATCACGTCGAGATCGGCCTCACGGAGGAACCGCAGTGCCGTGTCACAGACATTGGTTCCCACCGAGACCGCCTGGACAGTGCCCTCGGCGCGGAGCGTGGCGAGGGCGGGCACGCACTCGTGCAGCGCCCGCTCGAGGTGGTCCTCGGGGTCGTGAACGTGCGCGATCGCCACGCGATCTCGACCGAGGCGTTCGAGACTGGACTCGATCTGGGCCCGGACAGCGTCAGCGGAAAAGTCGAACTCGACGCTGCGGCCGTCGCTGCCGTCGACGATGGAGCGCCCGACCTTCGTGGCGACGATCACCTCGTCGGCGCTCACATCGGTCAGCGCGACACCGACTCGCGACTCGGCCTCACCGAGGCCGTAGAACGGGGCGGTGTCGACGAGCCGGATCCCGGCTCGGTGGGCAGCCCGCACTGCATCGACAGCGGTGGCCTCGTCGTTCTCCCAGAAGATGGTCGCCAGCGGTGCGGAACCGAACGTCAGCGCTCCGACCACGAGACCGGTGTCACCGAGCGGACGGCTCTCCGTCGCTCGACTCGGCCCCCGCTCCATCGGTTTGATCCTATCAAACATCCGAATCGAGGTCGGGAACGGCGAGGACGAGCGGAGCGGTGTCTGAATAGAGGACGTGCTGTCCGACGGCGACTCGAACGAGCCACCACCAGCGCCCAGCGCGTGCTGTCGCCGGTGGCTCGAAGCGAATCGGGACCGTGGTGACCGACCGAGGTTCGAGGGCGAGTCGACGACGATCCTCGACGATCGATTCCCACGCCGACCACGGCGCCAACACGTCGAGATCGGCGATCACCGCGACGTCGCACCGATTCGCGACACCGATCTCACCCACAGCGACCCCGCCAGCGCACACCACGACCGAGGCGGGGTCGGCGACGATCTCGAACGGGGTGTCGTCCGTGCCGATCGACACGACCCGCTCGTCGAAGACCTGGGACACGAGCCGCCCGTCCTCGGTCGCCACGCGAGCCGACGCCCGCACGACGTGATGACCGTCCGACGGATCGGTCCATCGGGCATCTGTCGCGGTGATCTCGAGGTCGATCGTGTCGTACTCGTCGGGACCGAGCCGGAGACGCCGTCGGATCGGAGCACCTCTCGCGGCTGAAGCCTCGATCTTCATGTCGACGTCGAGCACCGCTGCATCGAGAGACGCATCGACGTGTGTCGGCGCGCGAGCCACGGTGACGACCCACCTGGCCGCCGGACCACGATCCGGCGGGTGGAGATGAACGGCGATAGGACCGTGCTCCGACTGCCGCGGCCCGCGGCCCTGAGTCCACCAGCGCGAGAAGACACCCGGCTCCGGCACCGACTCGTTCGCGGAACCGTTGGCCGACGCGGACGCTCGCGACGACCCGACCGTCGCGGCGACGACCGCGCGGAGCGGATGGGCGACGCGTGCGGCTCGCACGTCGATCTCGGAGTCACGCCACGTCCCGCGACCGCTGAGCATCGAGAAGCTGAATCGGTGGGAGCCGTGACCGTGGAGAAACGGCGAGCCGTCGGGAGTTCGACGTGCGGGCGGATCGATCCACTGCCCGACCGGCCACCCGGTCGGCGAACGCAGGAGCGACGTCCAGATCGTGCCAGCGGCGTCCACCGCACAGCCGGGGGTGCCGTTCTCGACGAGAGCGACCACCGCGTCCTCGGGCGTTTCGTCGTGCATCCAGGGAGGAAGGGTCGAGGGATGGTGGTCGGCGTCGATCCGCCCCGTCGCTGCCAGACGGGCTGCGACACCGTTCACGGCAGCGACGAGTTCGTCGGCACGTGCGGCTCGACCGACGATCGCCGCGACCGGGAGCCGGTCGACGGCGCGCACATCGACACTCGGTTCCCAGACCTCGCTCCGCGGCGACGTGCCGGGCACCGCCACGACGACAGCCCCACCTGCGTCGAGTCCACCCTCGACCTCGGCCCGAGCCTCGACGTCGAGCCGCTCGAGCACCCCGGCGACGACCGGGTCGTCGTCGAAGCCGACGACGAGCCGAACGTCGGGCACGTGGGAGTCGAACCCGAGGGCGCCGAAGCGCGGCCAGGACGACGCAGACGTCGTTGCGGTGACACCCCTGTTGCCCAGGGCGACGACGAGGTCGCGGACGGCAGCATGCGCCGGATCGAACCGATCGTCGACGACCACCTCGGACACACCGAACGCGAGATCCGCGCCGCCGACACCGAGCCGCGCGCAGAGCGATGATGCGATCCAGCCGTTGACGGGCGCGTCGAGCGTCGCAGGATGCTCGACAGCGTCGACGTCCACGTGCGCCACGCTGCGACCTGCAGCGACGTCGGCACCGGTGTTGGCGACCGGCAGGGCCCCACGGATCGGACACGGCCACCGCAGACGGAGGAGTCGATCGGCGCCGACGACTCCGTCGACCGAGACGTTCAGGTCGACGCGGTCGACGTCGCGCCACAGCGTCAGCTCCGTGGAGAACGTGCAGGGTGTCTGCGGTCGGATCGACCGCAGGCCGTTCCCCTCCGGTGACGTGCGCTCGACGGACGCGACGTCGGCGAACTCCCCGGCGATCACGATCCGCTCGCC
>JBCDAK010000023.1:0-34507 GCA_039185545.1 Actinomycetota bacterium | reverse complement strand
CTCACGAGCGTCATCGCCACGATGGCCGTGATGGATTTGGAGATGCTGGCGATCCGGAATCGGTCGTCGATGTCGACGGGATCGCCGATGGCCGGATCGCGCACTCCGCCCGCACTCGCGTGAACGACGTCGCCGCCGATCGACACCGCGACCGAGAACGCCGTGTTGTCCGTGCGGAGGAGCTCGCTTCGCAGTGACTGTTCGAAGGCCGCCCAACCAGTGAGGTCGGCGGCGGTGTCACCGTCGGGGTCGAGTCCGGACGTGTCGTCGAGCGGTGGTGGTCCGCCGATGCCCGCGTCGTCGACGGCGAAGGTGGCGACGTCGAAGTCGAGCTGCACGGAGTCACCGATGTCGAACGACGGGTCCTCGATCTCGTCGTCGATGTTCGCGGTGACGGTCGACGTGACGCTCGTCGATGACGACGCGCCCGTCGCAGGAGGGGCGGCCGGTGCGACGGTGGTTGCCACGGTCGACGTCGTGGGCGCAGCGACGGTGGACGTCGTCGAACTCGTCGGGCCGGCCGTGGCCGACGGGGCCGGGTCGACGGCCGCATCCACATCGGGCTCGACGGAGCAGGCGGACGCCACGACGACCAGCGCGGCAGCCGCGCCCACCGCGACCCGTCCGACTCCTGCCACCCGACCATGTTGACCGCCGCCGACCGCCGACCGCCGTCAATCCGACCCCAGATTCAGCACACCCGGTGCCGGGCCCGATTCGTGCCGTTTCCAGCACACCCGGTGCCGGGCCCGATTCGTGCCGTTTCCAGCACACCCGGTGCCGGGCCCGATTCGTGCCGTTTCCAGCACAACCGGTGCCGGGCCCGATTCGTGCGGTACTTCCTCCCGCGGAAACCCGTGCCGCTTCCGCCGTCGTCTCGGCCTACGTTCCGTCCATGAGCTTCATGATGGTGACGGTCCGCCGTGTCCGCTCGAACGCGGACGCGATGGGGCTGGTATCGACTCGCTGATCGATTCGCCTCCGCACTCGTCGCGTCGAGCGGTGTCGGGCGCGGTGACCTCGTCCTCGATCTCGGTGCCGGGGATGGCGTGATCACCCGTCGACTCGTCGAGTCGGGCGCACGCGTCATCGCCTTCGAGCTCCACGTCGGGCGGGCCACCGCCCTCCGAGCGTCCGTCGCCGACACACCGGCAGTGAAGGTCGTCCGCGCCGACGTCCGCGATCTCCGCCTGCCGCGCCGGCCGTTCCACGTCGTGTCGAATCCACCGTTCGACGGCGTCTCCCGAGTGATCGAACGCCTCACATCGCCACACAGCAGGATGGTTCGCGGATCGCTGGTGACTCCGAGGAGTGTGGCCGCCCGATGGGTCGACCGACTCGATCGCTCCCCACACGGCTGGACCGCCTCGGTGAGCCATCGACTTCCACGCTCGGCCTTCACGCCGCGACCGCGGGTCGACTGCTGCGTCCTCGTGATCGAACGGCGAAGCCGACACCGGTGAAACGGCACGAAACGTGCCGGGCCCGGCTCGTGCGCTTCGGTGGATCGTCGAGGCAGGCTGCGGGTCGTGATCCGGTCAACGACCCCTGCGACGACGGTGGTGGTCGTTGCGTCGGCACTCGTCGCAGGTGCCTGCGCGTCCGATGAGCAGACGATGGACGATGCCGACGGCGCAACGACCGCCGAGGTCGAACCGCTCACGGTCGATCTCCCTGCAGTGAGCGTGCACCTCGATCTCCAGCCGACGGGGACCCGGGTGATCGACGGATCGGCCGCGCTCGCCGGCCCTCCCGATCTCGACCTGCCGATCCCGTCCGACACCGCATGGGTGTTCGGTCTCGGCGGTGACGGCGACGGCCGTCGATGGGTGGTGATCGACGGTGACGGGATCGTCCGTCTCATCGGCCCGGACGGCGAGATCGGCACGATCGACGACATCGGCGACGACGTCCCCGTCACCGTCGACGTCGACCTCGACGGTCGGATCACCGTCCGGACCGTCGCCGATCGGAACCGTGCTGGTGGCGACCCCTTCCAGTTCGTCGATCCGCTCCCCGACACGCGCGTCGTGGAGGGCGACGGGTCGATCGTCGCCCTCGGCGGCCCGACCGACCGGTATCGCCACGGCGTCCTCGGCGACATCCTGGAGGCGTCGACCGTCGAGGTGATCACGCCGACGACGAACAGCGGCGGCAGCTCCCAGACGGGCGCGCAGACGGTCGTCGACATCGCCGAGCCCGACGTGATCGAGGCGGTGTCGCCGATGCTGGGCGACGTCGACGGCGACGACGACCTCGATGTGGTCCTCACGTTGGCAAACGCCGACGTCGGTGCTCGCCTCGCGGCCTACGACCTCGATGGCACCTTGATCGCCGAGTCCGATCCCGTCGGCCTCGGCAATCGCTGGCGCAATCTGCTCGCCGTCGCACCGGTCGGACCGAACGGCGAGATCGAGGTGATCGACGTGCTCACTCCGCACATCGGTGGTGTGCTGCAGTTCCACCGCGTCGAGGCCGCCACGGGTCGGCTCGACCGAGTCGCGGCCACGGCGGAGTACTCGACCCACGCGATCGGTTCCCGCAACCTCGACCTCGGCATCGTGGTCGACGCCGACGGCGACGGGCGGCTCGACGTGGTCGTCCCCACCCAGGACCGCTCGAGGCTGGTCGCGATCACACGCGTCGGAGCGGATCCCGGCATCGTGACCTCCGCCAGCGTCGACCTCGGCGCCCGGATGACGTCGAACCTCGCCGCCACTCCCCGACGCAACGGCACCGTCGACCTCGCGGTGACCACGGCCGACGACCGTCTGCTCGTCTGGTACGGCTCCTGAGACAGCACGTTTCCGACCCGGCACCGAACGTGCCGACAACAGCACGTTTCGGACCCGGCACCGGATGTGCTGTTGATCGCAGGTCAGGTGGATCGGCCGGGGGTGGGCATCTCCTGTTCGACGGTGAGGACCTCCTCGAAGAGGTCGCCGAGTTCGTCGACCCGTGCCAGCACGTCGGACGCCTCGAACACCAGCTCGGCGTCGCCGTCGGCGCACGACTGCACCTCGTCCCACGTGACCGGCGTCGACACCGTGGGTCGGGGCCGGGCCCGGAGCGAGTACGGGGCGATCGTCGTCTTGTGGTGGGCGTTTTGACTCCAGTCGACGAAGACCTTCCCCGGACGCTGGTCCTTCGCCATGATCGTGGTGACACGTCCGCTGAGCTGGCGTTCGAGCACCTGGCCGACCGCGAGGGCGAAGTCGGCACACCCCTGATGCGTGGTGCCCGGCGTGTTCAACGGCACGTACATCTGGAGACCCTTCGACCCCGACGTCTTGCACCACCCACTCAGCCCGACGGCGTCGAGGACCGACCGGGCGGCCAGCGCCACCTGGCAGCAGTCGGAGATCGACGTCGTCGGGCCCGGGTCGAGATCGAACACGATCGCCCGGGGTGCCTCGAGGTCGACGGACAGCGCCATCGGCGCGTGGAGCTCGATGGCGGCGAGGTTGGCCGCCCAGACCATCGCCGCCGGCTCCTCGATCCGGCAGTACTCGATGCCACCCCGCCGATCCCCGGGACCCAGCGCGACGGGCACCCAGTCGGGTCGATGCGTCGGGCACCGTTTCTCGAAGAACCCCGGCTGATCGCTGCCGTCGGGGAAGCGTCGGAATGTGAGACAGCGTCCGGCGAGATGCGGGATCGCCCACGGCGAGATCCGGGCGTGATAGTCGACGACCTCGGACTTCGTGAAGCCGGTCGGGTAGAGCGGTTTGTCGAGGTTGGTGAGCCGGACGGTCCGCCCGTCGACCTCGACCTCGACGGCGTCAGACATCGACATCACGCCTGGGGTCAGACCCAGAACGTGACAGCTCGCCGTCGGCGCGCATCACGCCGACTTCTTGGTCGCCGTCTTCTTCGCCGCCGCCTTCTTGCGGGACGCCGACTTCTTCTTCGACGACGTCGCTGCGGCCTTCTTCGCCGCGGCCTTGGCCGCCTTCACGGCCGCCTTCTTGGCGGGATGGTTGGCGCGCGACTCCTTCGCGGCAGCGACCGACGCCTCGAGGGCCGCCATGATGTCGACGACGTTCGGCTGATCGCGCGGTGCCTCGGGGGCGACCATCTCCTCGCCGTCGGCTTTCATCTGGATGAGAGCCATGACCTGCTCGCGGTACTCGTCGTGGTACTTCTCGGGCCGGAAGTCGGCGGACAGTGAGGCCACGAGCGACTCCGCCATGGCGACTTCCTTGTCGCTCACCTCGACGTCGTCGAGCCCGGCGAGCTCGTCGATCTCGGCTGGGTCGACCACCTCGTCGGCGTAGGCCAGCGACGACATCACAAGCCGTCCCTCTTCAGCACGGATCGCAGCCGTGTACTGCTTGTTGCGCATCACGAACCGCCCGATTCCGACCTTGCCGCTCGCCTCCATCGCCTGCGCCAGCAGCGCGTACGGCTTCGGATTGGAGTCGGGCGCCAGGTGGTACGCGGTGTCGAAGTAGACGGGATCGATCTCCTCGAGATCGACGAACTCCTCGAGGTCGACCGTCTTGGTGGCGGCCGGCATGAACGGTTCGAGCTCGTCGGGGTCGATCACGATGAACTGACCTTTCGAGATCTCGTACCCCTTCACGATGTGGTCCTCGGTCACCTCCTCGCCGGTCTCACCGTTGACCTTGCGGTACCGGATTCGGTTCAGGTCGCGCTCGTCGAGCTGGTTGAACGACACCGACTTGCGCCGCACCGCGTGGAACAGCTTCACGGGAATCGCGACGAGGCCGAACGAGATCGTGCCGCTCCACACCGGACGAGGCATGCCACCACCCTACGACGCACCGGCTGTCGCGTGCCGGGCCTGGCCCGTCCCGCGACACCGGTCGCTAGGTCGTGTCGAGGACGGCGCGGGCGACGATGTCGGTCCCGAAGGCGGTGAGGATGGCCAGATAGAGCAGTCCGGTGGCCGCCATGACGGCCGAGTAGTACCGCTCCTTCAGCGCAGCACGCGTGACGAGGACCAGCACGATCGTGGTGATCGCACAGGCCAACCACATCCATCCGAGGAGTCCGCCCCACCCGTCGTCGATGTCGCCCGACAGCACGCTCAGCATCCCGGTCGGTAGCAGCAGGACCGCCACTTCGAGGGGCCAGAGCCAGGCGAGCGCGGTGACCATCTCGTTGAGCAGCTTGCGCGGCAGACCCGGCTGGACGAGGTACCAGTGGCCGAGCAGCATCCCGTCGCTGATCGCCCCGATGAAGGCAGCCCCGACGAGTGTGCGGAGGATGGCGACGGTGACGGCCCCGGCTCCTGCGTCGACCGTGGCGTCGACCGCTGCTGCGACGAGTCCGACCGCACCGATGATCGCAGGGATCACGTCGAGCCACGGTGGGAACTCCCCGACCGTTCTCGCGCCGTCTTCGGCGGCGGCACCGTCGCCTCCGGTCTCGGGATCGGCCTCGGGATCGACCTCGGGCCGGTTGCGCTCGATGCCGGTCATCGCGGCCACGCGCTCGCTGCGTCGTTCGTGCTCGGCGAGCTGACCGCTCACCCCGGCGCTCTTGCGGGCGATGGAGATGCCGAGCACGACGAGGCACGAGATCGCGACGCCGAGCGATGCGAGGTCGCGGACCGGATCGAACCCGAGGGCGAGCCCGGCGGCGAACGCACCGGCCGCGAAGCACGCGTAGACCCCCCGGAGCAACCAGCCGTACCCGAGACCGACGATGCGACGGCGCGTGGTGAACCAGCAGAAGAACATCCCACCCGCCGCCCACTGCAACAGCACGGTGGCGGCGTCGAGGCGGATCACAGGGCGAGAAGGGTAACGGCGCCTCGGTCCCTAGCCTGGGGATCGCATGCGCGACGGGCGGCACGATCCTGCAGACCGGGCTGCGAGCCGATCCGCCGGTCCGTTCTCGATCCTCGCCGTCGTGGCGAGTGCACTGATCTTCGCCGGGTGCCTCACCGGCGAGCGGCCGTTCTTCGAGGAAGAGGCCGTCGCCGCCACGTCGAGCACAGGCGACGCTGCGATCGACGAGGTCCTCGAGCTGCTCGAACGGGTCGACGCGTCGAGCTTCACGGCGGGCTTCGACATCGAACGACGCTTCGGCCCGGTGCAGTCGGTGGGGACGGTCGTCGTCGACGGTCCCGACCGCCAGTCGATCACCGTGCGCAGCGGCGAACGCGAGATCCGGTTCATCAACGACGACGGCGGCCGCCGCACCTGCGATCTCGTCTCCGGCACGTGCGAAGCGGCGTACGACGTCCAGCAGGTGTCCGACACCGTGCTGACGCCGGGCTTCTACGGACCCGACTACGCCCGCCGACTCCGCCGTGATGCGAACGCCCGCATCGGGACGAGTGAGGGCTACACCGAGTCGATCGCCGGACAGGCCGCACAGTGCGTCGACGTCACCGTGACCGGCGGGGTGAAGACGTACTGCGCATTGGCGTCCGGCGTGCTGGCCAAGTTCGACGGCGCCGACTTCGTCATCGACCTCACGAGCTACTCACCCGTCCCCGACGACGCTCAGTTCGACGTGTGACCGCCCGTCAGGCGTCGGCGAACCAGGAGCCGTGGAAGCCGTGCGGGACGCGCTGTGGGAGCGCGACCTCGGCGACCGGACCGGCCGACATGTCGGCGGCGTCGAGCACGACGAACGACGACGACTCCGTCGACCGGTCGTACGTGTACGTGAGTAGCCAGCCCTCGTCCTCGCCCGCCGAATCGGAGGCGGGCACGAACACCGGCTCGCCGCACGACGTGGTCGACCCGAAGTCGTGGTGCGACGACTCGCCCGACACGACGTCGTACTTGACGATGTTGGTGGCGACGTCGGTGCGGATCTTCTCGCCGGGACGATCGGTGACCGCCCAGCCGAACTGGTTCGCGAGGCCGGTCCGGCGATCGTCGATCCGCGGGAACGCATGCTCACGGTCGTCGAGCTGCTGCTCGGTGACCTTGCCGGTGCGCAGGTCGAATCGCCAGCGCCAGAGGTAACACGGCTCGAACGAGTCGTCACCTCCCGCCCACATCGACGGATGACGACCGGCATCGAGAACGACGACGTTCCCGTCGTCTTCCTCCCACGCGTTGACGATGTGGAAGACGTAGCAATCGTCGACCTCGAACCACCGCGGTTGCGCCGGCTCACCGGATCCGACGTTGCGGCGGTCGAGCAGGCCGATCCGCGACCCGTTCGACGGTCGCCACTGGAACGGCATCCCGCCGCCCGACAGGGCGATGTCGAGATCGAACACGACGGGCAGGTCGAGGAAGATGGCGTGGTTCCGGCTGAGTGCGAAGTCGTGCATCATGACCGGCGACGGGATCTCGATCGGCTGCTTGTGGATCACCGAGCCGGACGGATCGGCGACGTAGTAGGTGACGTAGGGCATCGAGACGAGCTCGTAGCCGAAGAAGTGCATCTCGCCCGTCTCGGCGCAGGTGTGCGGGTGGGCGGTCACGGGGGTCGTGACCGTGCCGGCGAAGTCGGTCGGCCCGACGGTCGCCAGGTCGGGCCCGATCTCGTTCGGGAAGCTGCCCTCCTCGAGCGCCAGGATGCGACCGGCGTGGCGGACGACGTGCGTGTTGGCGCGGCCCGCCGAGAGGTCGAACTCGAAGGTCTCGGGGTTCATCCGCGGCTCGCCGGCGAGCAACTTCGTGCGCACCCACCGGTTGCGGTACCACTCGGCCTTGCCATCGCGCAGCCGGATGCCGTGCAGCATTCCGTCGCCGTCGAACCAGTGCATGGGAGTCCCCTCGGCGGGGTTGGCGCCGTTGCGGACGAACCGCCCCTCGAGTTCGGCGGGAATCGATCCGGCGACCGGCAGGTCGAACGCCTCGACCTCGTCGCCGACCGGGGCGTAATTGCCGCGCATGTAGAACGGCAGCCGTTCCTCGGCGGCGTCGGACGTGGAGGGCTCCTCGACGGTCGTCATGACAACAGTCTCCCAGGGCCGACCCGGATCTGGATCACCGGCCGGGAGGATGACGACTCCGCCATCCGGCTGATCTGCTGACCTGTCCGTTTCCGCCCGTGCCAGATCCGGACACTGTCCGCTTCTGGCACGGGCGCAGGCGGACAGTGTCCTCTTTCGCCCAGGTCGGGCGTCACCGGAGCGGCGTCAGGCGGAGACGCTGATCAGGGAGTGGTCGGAGTTGTTCGTCGGGAGCGGGCCCTGATCGGTGGCGACGACGATGTCCTCGAGCCGCATGCCCCACTTGCCGGGCACGTAGATCCCGGGCTCGACGCTGAACGCGTGCCCGTGTTCGAGCTTCTCGTCGTTGCCCTCGACGATGTAGGGGTCCTCGTGCTCCTCGAGGCCGATGCCGTGACCGGTGCGATGGATGAAGTACTCACCGAACCCGGCATCGGCGATGACTGACCGAGCGGCACGGTCGACGTCCTGGCACGGGGTGCCGACCGTCGCGGCCGCCACGGCGGTCCGCTGCGCCTCGTGCAGCACAGCGTACGCCTCGGCGACGTCCGACGGGATCTCGCCGGTCACCACGCATCGGGTGGTGTCGGAGCAGTAGCCCTCCATGGTCCCGCCGAAGTCGCACAGCACGATCTCGTCCTCGCCGATGACCCGGTCGGACGCGTGGTGATGCGGGCTCGCTGCGTTCTCCCCCGCTGCGACGATTGCGAAGTTGACCTTCTGGTGGCCCTCCTCGACGATCCGCTCGCCGAGGTGACGCGACACGTCGGCCTCGGTCCGACCGACGAGTGGGATCTCGCCCCTCTGCAGCTCACCGGCGATCGTGTCGACCGCGGCGCCAGCCGCTCGCAGCGCAGCGATCTCGGCGTCGTCCTTGACCTTGCGGAGCGCGCCGACGACGTCGACCGCTCGCGTGTACGTCGCTCCAGGGACCTGCGGGAGCAACTCGACGAGGAACCGCGCCCACATCTGGTCGCCGACGGCGATGCGCTTCGCACCCGACGAGAGCCGGGCGACGATGGCGGTCGGGTCGTCGGTCTCTCCCCACGGGACGAGGTCGAACACTCCCGGTTGCTCGGTCACTCTCGCGGCTTCGAGGCCGGGGATGAGGAGCGAGGCGTCGCCGTCGCGGGGCACCACGAGCGCGGTGAGCCGCTCGAGCGGCATGGCCGTGTAGCCCGTGAGATACGGCAGATCGTGGCCGACCGACACCAGCACCACGTCGACGTCGTGCTCGGCCATGGCCGACCGGACCCGCGCCAGTCGATCGAGGTAGACGGACGTGTCGAGGGCCGCGCTGCTCACCTGCCCGATTGTATTGACGGTCGGGAGCCGGACGCTTCGCTCAGCGAGGCGGCACGGCGGGTGTCCACTGTCCGCACGAGCCTCCTGCGAACGACAGGTCCTCGCAGATCGTGTCGCGGTCGATCCGCCACCGGCCGTCGACGAGCAGGGCGTGGCCGAAGCGGGCGAACCCGAGATCGGCGTCGGACAGCAGGTCGTACGCGAACCACGCCTCGCTGGACGACACGAAGACGACCTCGCCCACGGCGACACCGACGCGTCGGACATCGAGTTCGAAGGCGCTCCCGACCTGCTCCCACGCATCTGCCACGCCGGTCGGATCGTCGACGAGATCGAGTTCGTCGGACATCGGGACCTCGTCGTCGTACAGCGCCGTCATCGCCGCGACGATCTCGGCCGAGGCGGCGCCGGGGTCGTCGGGCTGTTCACCGCCGGGTTCGGGAAGCCGAGGCGCCCAGCACGGCACGACCGGGTTGCACGCCGTCGACTCCCACCACGCCTGTGAGTGCTGGTCGAAGAGTCGGAGCATACGCTGCCACTCTTCTCGCGAGGACGCCAGCACCTCATTCGCCTCGGGACCGCCCGAGCACGGACTCCCGGCCAGCGAGAGGTCTTGGCACAGCGTCGCCCGGCTGATGCGCCACGTGCCGTCGTCGCCGAGCCCCGCGGCGCCCAAACGTCCTCCGAAGGCACCGCTCGACGTCTGGATCGTGTACCGGAAGAGCGCCTCGGTTGGGCTCGCGAAGATCAGCTCGTCGATCGCGTACTCGGCACTGCGGGCAGCGTCGGCGAGGGATCCGTTCAACGCGCCGTCGAGCGCCTCGGCGACACCGGTCGCATCGTCGAGGAGGTCGATGAACTTGTCCTCGCCCGGACGGTCCTGATCGACGAGTAGCGCATGACGTTCCCGGATCGCCTGTTCGGCGGCGGCGGGGTCGGGCGGCGGATCGCCGGCGGGCGGGAGTTCGGTTCCCGGGTACTCCGGGGGTGCACACGGATCGCCCGGCTCGGGGTACGAGGGCGAGGGACCGTAGGGATCGACCTCGAACGTCGAACCGTCGGCGAGTCGCACCACCATCGGCGTCATCTCGGACTCGCCCTCCCACATCGCCACGACGAGGGTCGCTCCCCATCCCCCGCTCGGGATGACCGGGTCCATCCCGGGGCCGGCGACCTCGACGACGTCGGCGCCCGCACGGACGAGAAGGAGTTCGCGCTCGGCTCCCATCGCCCACCCCCGCCAGATTGACACCTCGGTGGCTTCCGGCTCGGAGAGGTGGAACGCCTGCCACTGGGAGACCACACCCCATCCGAGGGCGCGGACGTCGGGGCCATCGGGCGATCCGACGAGAACCGCATGCCCATCGAGGCAGTCGCCTCTCGACCCGGTCGGCGCCGTCCACTCGACGTCGAAGAAGTCGCCGTAGGGGCGATCACCGAGGCGGATCTCGATCGTGGCGTCGAGACCCTCGTCGAGTCGGGCGACGAGCGACGTGCGGTCGAGGTACTCGTCGGCCGGATCGGGGCCGAGCTCGACGGTCGTGGTCGCGGGCAGCTCGGTGGCCGGAGGCGCCGTCTCGTCGACCGAGGGGCTCGACGACGGGCTGTTCACCTCGTCGTCGCCGACATCGGGAGACGCAGTGATGTCGTCGACGTCACCCGCATCACCGGAGTCGTCGGGCTCGTCCGATGGTGGAACGGTCGGCAGCGTGGCAGCCTCCTCGCCGGTGCCGTCGGAGTCGCGGTCATCGTCCCGAGCGACGACGGACACGATGCCCACCGTCCCCAGGGCCGCGACGACGGCGATTCCGGTCCTCAGGGACCACGCGCGTCGCCGTCTCCGCGCCGGCGGTCCCACACGGTCGATCGTGTCCCCGTCGATCGTGTCCGACATGTGACGACAGTAGCAACGACGCGCAACCGTCCGACAGGGTCGTTCGACCGTGCCGGATGGTCAGACACCGAGAGCGTCGAGCGCCCGGCTCACGCCGCCCGCGTAGCCGCCGCCGAACTTGATGGCGTGCACCACGAGCGGGGCGAGCTGATGGAGCGGCACCCGCGCCTGCCACCCGTCGGCCAGGGCGAACTCGTCGTCGTAGGCCCGGTGCGCGTCCTCCCCGAAGCCACCGAACAGCCGCATCATCGCGAGGTCGAACTCACGATGTCCGCCATGGGCCGCCGGGTCGATGATCCACGATCGGCCGTCGACGTCGATCAGCCGATTGCCTGCCCACAGGTCGCCGTGGAGCCGAGCGGCCGGTTCGTCCGCGGCCGCACCGCCGAGCTCGACGAGCCGATCCGCGACGCGCTCCAGCCGCCCGACGTCGCTCGCCGAGAGCGCCGACGAGTCACGTGCGAGTCGAGCGAGAGGTCGAAGACGGTTGTCGGCGTAGAAGTCGGCCCATGTGTCGGCCGGCTCGTTCGGGAGCCGACGGCTGCCGGTCGTGCGACGGTCCTCACGACCGAACGAAGGCGCGCCCGCACCGTGGAGCCGGGCGAGCGAACGCCCGAACTCGACCTCCGACGCGGAGTCGCCGGCGCGGCCACGACCCTCCTCGATCCAGGCCAGAGCGAGCAACCGTTCCCCGACGGTGAGCACCTCCGGAACAGGGATCGCACCGGCATCGCGCAACCAGCGCAGACCCCGTGCCTCGGTGTCGAAGAACTCGGGCGGCGGATCGGCGTGGGTCTTGGCGAACACGGTCCGCCCGTCGGCGAGTTCGCACCGGAACGAGATCGCCACGTCGCCACCTCCCAGACGCGACATCGAGACGACCCGCACGTCGAGGGACTCGGCCAGCCCCGCCGCCACGACCTCCCGAGGTTCGAGAGGGTGTCGGGAGTCGGCCATCAGCGGAGTCTGGCCGAGCGAGTCGCCTGCCGTGGGGTTGACCCCACCCTCGATTCGTGGGCGGGCTCCGCTGCGTTCGGCGCCTCCGATCGTCACGATCGAGACATGACCGTCCTTCTCTGGCTCATCCTCTTCGTGCTCGCCTGGCCCGTCGCCCTTCTCGCTCTCCTGCTGTATCCGCTCGCCTGGCTGGTCGTGTTGCCGTTCCGCATCGTCGGCATCTCGGTGGCCGGCATCCTCGAGACCCTCACGGCAGTGGTCATGCTCCCGGCTCGTCTGCTCGGCGGACGGCCGAACCGATGACGAGCGTCACGCCCCACCCCCGGGAATCCGTCGATCGCGTGACCTCTCGCACAACGCACCCGAAACAACCGGAGCGACCGCAGACGCGAACGGGGTCCATCGTTAGGTTGACGCACATGAACACGAGCGATGCCACCACCGGCGATCTCGACGCGGACCGGATCGACCTCTACTGGCGTCCGGGTTGTGGCTTCTGCATGATGCTGCGCCGCAACCTCGACCAGTTGGGGGTCGAGCGCGTCGAGCACGACATCTGGTCCGACCTCGAGGCCGCAGAGATCGTTCGTTCGCATGCCAACGGCAACGAGACCGTGCCGACGGTCGTCGTGGGTGGCGTGGGAATGGTCAACCCGTCGGCCCGAGAGCTCACGTCGTTCCTCGCCGATCGTGCCCCGCACCTGCTCCCCGACGGATTCGAGCCGAAGCCGGAGCGCTCGTTGAGCGCCGCCTTCAACCGACTCTTCCGCTGAGCGGAGCGACGCCGCGAATCCCCTCGACGACGGCCTGACACCCGACCGGTACCCGGAAGTAGGGTCGGCACCATGAGTGACTCGAAGTTCGAGGGGACCGAGATCGTCGACTCGGTGCTCCACCTGATCGGCGAGACGCCGATCGTCAACCTCAAGAAGGTCACCGCCGACCGCGGGATCAACTGCGGCCTCGTGATGAAGCACGAGGTGACCAACCCGGGTGGCTCCTCGAAGGACCGCCCCGCCCTCGAGATGATCCTCGCCGCCGAGGCCAGCGGCGAACTCCAACCGGGGGGCACCATCGTCGAACCCACGTCCGGCAACACCGGCGTCGGTCTCGCCATCGTCGCCGCGCAGCGCGGCTACGACTGCGTCTTCGTCATGACCGACAAGGTCGGCAAGGAGAAGGTCGACCTGCTGCGGGCGTACGGCGCCGAAGTCGTCGTGTGCCCCGTCGCCGTCGAGCCCGACGATCCGCAGAGCTACTACTCCGTCGCAGCACGGCTCACCGAGGAGCGCAACGCGTTTCGGCCCAACCAGTACCAGAACCCCCACAACCCGGTCGCGCACGTGAAGACCACGGGCCCCGAGGTGTGGCGCCAGACCGCCGGACGCATCACCCACTTCGTCGCCGGCGCCGGCACGTGCGGATCGATCACCGGGACCGGCCGCTTCCTCAAGGAGCAGAACCCCGACATCCAGCTGGTGGTCGCGGATCCCGAGGGATCGGTGTTCTCCGGCGGCTCGGGGCGGCCCTACCTCGTCGAAGGAGTGGGCGAGGACTTCTTCCCCGCGGCCTACGACCAGGAGTTGTGGGACACGGTCATCCCGATCAGCGACGAGGAGAGCTTCCTCACCGCTCGGTACGTCACCGAGACCGAAGGCATCCTCATCGGAGGCTCGGGCGGCACCGCGGTGGCGGCCGCCCTGCGCGTCGCCGAGTCGGCGGACCCCGACGCTCTCATCGTCGTGTTCAACCCCGACTCGGGTCGCGGCTATCTCTCGACCGTCTTCAACGAGAAGTGGATGGCCAACTTCGGATTCCTCAAGGAGTGCGACCAGTGCGTCGGCGCCGTCCTCGACACCCGCAACGTCTCGATGGAGAGCCTGCTCTACGTCAACCCGCACCAGCCGGTGTCCGACGCGATCGAGATGATGCGCGCCAACGGGGTGAGCCAGCTGCCGGTGTGCAAGAACACACCCCCGTTCGCCGCCGCCGAGGTGTCCGGCGCGGTCGACGAGCTCGAGCTCATGGAGGCCATCCACCGCGACCCCGGCGTCATGGCGACCGAGGTCGAGAAGATCATGGGACCCAAGCTGCCCACCATCGGCGTCGGTCAGAAGGTCGAACTCGCCGTCGAGATGCTCGAGAACGCTCCGGCGCTGTTGGTGCTGTCGGGCGGACGCCCGCTCAGCGTGCTCACCCGCACCGACGTGCTGTCGTACTTCACGGCCATCGCCGAGGCGGCCGGGGCCGGCGGCTGATGGGCGACCTCGACGCCGAGCACGAGTTCGCCGGCTTCTCCACTCGGGCCATTCACGCCGGGCAAGACCCCGACCCCACCACGGGCGCCGTCGTCACCCCGATCTCGCTGGCCACCACGTTCCAGCAAGACGCGGTGGGTGAGCACAGGGGCTTCGAGTACTCGCGGTCGGGCAACCCGACGCGCAGCGCCGTCGAGGCTCAGATCGCTGCGCTCGAGGAGGCGCAGCACGGTCTCGCCTTCGCGAGCGGACTCGCCGCAGAGGACAACATCCTCCGCCTCTTGCAGCCCGGAGCAGGGATCGTCGCCCGCGACAAGCGCCGGATCCTCCTCGGCAACGACGCGTACGGTGGCACGTTCCGCTTGATCGCCAAGCTGTGGGAGCCGCTCGGCTCGCCGTGGACCGCCGTCGACCTCACCGACCTCGACGCGCTGCGGGACAACTGGCCCGACGACACGGCGATGGTGTGGCTCGAGACGCCCACCAACCCGCTCCTCACGTGCTTCGACATCGAGGCGATCGCCGGCATCGCTCACGAGCGCGGTGCGATCCTCGTCGCCGACAACACGTTCGCCACGCCGTATCTCCAGCAGCCGCTCACGCTCGGAGCCGACCTGGTCGTCCACTCGGCCACCAAGTACCTCGGCGGACACTCCGACGTGGTCGGCGGTTTCGTGGCGGCCAACGACGACGAGATGGCGGAACGGATCCGCTTCACCCAGAACGCCGCTGGAGCCGTTCCCGCACCGTTCGACTGCTACCTCGTACTGCGCGGCGTCAAGACCCTCGCGGTGCGGATGCAGCGACACTGCGAAAACGCCCGAGCGGTCGTCGACCTTCTGCTCGGACATCCCGCAGTCGAGCAGGTGCTGTACCCGCAGTTGCCCGATCATCCCGGTCACGCAGCTGCGGCGAAGCAGATGCGCGACTTCGGTGGAATGGTGTCGTTCCGGCTGTCCGGCGGTCGCGATGCGGCGATGAAGGTCAGCGAGTCGACGAAGCTCTTCACGCTCGCCGAGTCGCTCGGTGCGGTCGAGAGTCTCATCGAGCATCCGGGCGCCATGACCCACATGTCGGCTGCCGGTTCACCGCTCGAGGTCCCCGATGACCTCGTCCGCCTCTCGGTCGGCATCGAGGACGCCCACGACCTCGTCGACGACCTCGCCCAGGCCCTCGACGCGATCTGATCGTTCCGTCGAGCCCGGGACTCGACGGAACAACACGACGACACATGGCCATCGTTCCGTCGAACCCCGGGGTCGACGGAACAACGATCGTGTGCCGGCATCGGGTCGGTGAATCCTGACGGACGACCCGGGTCGGTCGATCCGGTTCCTGGCATGCTCGGTCCGTGACCGCCGAAACGGCCGAACGGCCCCCGATCGTCATCGCTGCAAACCGACTCCCGGTCAGCCGATCCGACGAAGGGTGGACTCCGAGCCCCGGCGGACTGGTCCGCGCGGTCTGGCCCATGCTCCGCGCCTCGGGCGG
The DNA here is from genome assembly GCA_039185545.1 of Actinomycetota bacterium. Classification (GTDB taxonomy): domain Bacteria; phylum Actinomycetota; class Acidimicrobiia; order Acidimicrobiales; family Ilumatobacteraceae; genus Ilumatobacter_A. Next base: position 18,711 of record JBCDAK010000023.1, on the reverse strand, counting down.
AACCTGGGTCGGCTGGTCGGGTGACGCCGACGCGGCCGAGCCGTTCAACGTGGAGGGGGTGGAGCTCCGGCCCGTCCCGATCTCGGCGGAGGAGATCGAGCTCTACTACGAGGGCTTCTCCAACGACGCCCTCTGGCCGCTCTACCACGACGCACTTCGCGAATCGACCTACGACGCCGACCAGTGGGATGCGTACGTCGCCGTCAACGAACGCTTCGCCGACGCGCTGGCGGAGACCGCCCCCGCGGACGCCGTCGTGTGGATCCACGACTACCAGCTGCAGCTCGTCCCGGCCCGGCTGCGCGCGCTGCGTCCCGATCTCACCATCGGCTTCTTCCTCCACATCCCGTTCCCGCCCTACGAGCTGTTCTCGCGCCTGCCGTGGCGCAGCGAGATCGTCGAGGGGCTCCTCGGTTGCGACCTGGTGGGCTTCCAGCGCCGGATCGGAGCCCGGAACTTCCTCTTCTCGACGAAGGAACTCCACGGGCTCGACTCCGACCCCGACCACGACGTCGTCAAGACGGAGAGCCACACGGTCAACGTCGGTGTGTTCCCGATCTCCATCGACGTGGACGAGGTCGAGGAGATGGCGGCGGGCCGCGCGACTCGCAAGCAGACCAGCCAGATCCGAGCCCGCCTCGGCGACCCGGAGGTCGTGCTCCTCGGCGTCGACCGACTCGACTACACGAAGGGCATCGGGCTCCGTCTCCAGGCGTTCGCCCAACTTCTCGAGGACGAGCGTCTCGACCCGGAACGACACGTGATGGTCCAGGTCGCGACCCCCACCCGAGAGGCCGTCGAGCACTACCAGGACGAACGGGCGCAGATCGAGCGGTTGGTGGGCGAGATCAACGGTCGCTTCGCCCGCATCGGCATCCCCGTCCTGCACTACCTGTACCAGACGGTTCCGTTCGACGAACTGATCTCGCTCTATCGCGCCGGCGACGTCATGCTCGTCACGCCCTTCCGCGACGGCATGAACCTCGTGGCCAAGGAGTACGCCGCGGCCCACATCGACGGTGACGGTGTGCTCGTACTGTCCGAGTTCGCCGGCGCGGCCCACGAGCTCACCGATGCGGTGCTCGTCAACCCGCACGACGACGCGGCGCTGCAGGACGCCATCGTCGAGGCCGTCGAGATGCACCGTCACGAGCGGCGAGCTCGGATGGCCGGGCTTCGAGACCAGATCCGCAAGAGCGACGTCCAGGGATGGGCCGACCGCTACCTGGCGGCGCTCGACGATGCCCGACTCACGCGGTGACATGACCGTCGACGACCCGCTCGCCGTCGCCGACGAGATCGCCTCCCTCGCGCGGCCGCTCCTCGTCGTCTTCGACTGTGACGGCGTCCTCGCACCCATCGTCGAGCATCCCGACGACTCGCAGCTGCTCGACGGAACGTCCGAGCTGCTCGCCGACCTCGCAACACCCGACGACGTGTCGGTCGCGATCCTCTCGGGACGGTCCGTCGCCGGACTCGACCAGTTCGACTTCGATCCGGCGATCGACGTCGTCGGGAGCTACGGGAACGAGCGCCGCGGCGACGACGGAGCGGCGTTGACCCCCGGCGAACGCGAGCTCCTCGCTCGTCTGGTGGTCCTCGCCGAGGAAGGGGCGGCTGCGGCCGGCGACGGCGCACATGTCGAGCACAAACCAGCCAGCGTCGTGCTCCACGTCCGTCCCGCCGACCCCGAGCGAGGTGCGGCCGCGCTCGCGTCCACCCGAACCCGGGCCGAGGCGATCCCCGGGGCCGAGGTCCACGACGGCTCCGCGGTCGTCGAGCTGATGGCCAGGTCGGCCGACAAGGGCACCGCTCTCGACTCCCTTCGTGCGGAGTATCGACCCAACTCCACGGTGTACGTCGGCGACGACGTCCCCGACGAGCAGGCCTTCCTCCGCCTCGGGCGTGGCGACGTGTCGATCCGAGTCGGTCATGGCGAGAGCCATGCCCGCCGACGCCTCGCCGACCCCGACGCGGTCCAGCGGATGCTGCGACACCTCGCCGAGTCCGTATCGTCTCCGCCGCACCGCGCTCGACCGAACGCCCAACCCGGCAACCGAACGAAGGGGACTCCGTGACCGACACCATCATCCACCGCAGCCCGCTGCCCGACGTCGAGATCCCCGAGGTCACGATCACCGAGCACGTGCTGCGTCGTGCCGATGAGATGCCCGACCGCGTCGCGATCCGAGACGCTGCCGGGACCAGCTCGTTCACGTTCGGCGAGCTCCGGACCGCGATCCACTCGCTCGCCGGTGGTCTGCAGTCGCGAGGGGTGGCACCCGGCACGGTGGTCGGACTGATGGCTCCCAACACACCCGCGTACGCCGTGATCTTCCACGGGGTGGCGGTCGCTGGCGCTGCGGTCACGACCATCAACCCGACCTACGGGGTCGAGGAGGTCCGCCATCAGTTGCAGGACGCCGGCGCCACGATGCTCTTCGTCGTCCCGATGTTCCTCGAGGTCGCGCAGACGGCGATCGACGGGACCGACGTGTCCGAGATCGTGGTCGTCGGCGACCCGGTCGAGGGGACCACGGCGATGGCCGACGTGTTCGGCGACCCGATCGATCAGGTGCCGGTCGACCTGCACGACCACACGGTCGTGCTGCCCTACTCGTCGGGCACCACCGGTCTGCCGAAGGGGGTGATGCTCACGCATCACAACCTCGTCGCCAACATCGAGCAGTGCCAGCACGCCATCAAGTACACCGACCGCGAGGTCGCGCTCGCATTCCTGCCGTTCTTCCACATCTACGGCATGCAGGTCCTCATGAACGGCCTGCTCGCCAACGGCGTCACCGCGGTCACGATGCCGCGCTTCGACATGGTCGAGGCACTCACCGCGGTCCAGGAGCTGAAGATCACGCGTTTCTTCGCCGTCCCTCCCGTCATCCTCGGACTCGCCAAGCATCCGATCGTCGACCACTACGACATGACGTCGGTGAGGCAGATCTTCTCGGGCGCCGCACCGCTCGGAGCCGAGCTGGCCGCCGAAGCCGGCGATCGCCTGAACTGCGAAGTCGTCCAGGGATTCGGGATGACCGAGCTCTCGCCGGTGAGCCACTGCACCGTCGAGGGTGACTACCGGCCGGGCACGAGCGGCGTCACCGTGTCCAACACCGAGAGCCGGGTCGTCGACCCCGACACCGGCGAGGATCAGCCGGTCGGGGAACGCGGAGAGCTGTGGGTGCGCGGCCCGCAGGTCATGAAGGGGTACCTCAACAACGCCGACGCCACGGCTGCGACGGTCGACGGCGACGGATGGCTCCACACGGGCGACATCGCCATCATCGACGAGCACCACCACATGACGATCGTCGACCGGCTCAAGGAGCTCATCAAGTTCAAGGGCTTCCAGGTCGCGCCGGCCGAGCTCGAGGCTCTGCTCATCACCCACCCCAAGATCGCCGACGTCGCCGTGATCGGGGTGCCCGACGACGAGGCCGGCGAGGTGCCCAAGGCGTTCGTCTCGGCCGTCGAGGGAGAGACGATCACGCTCGACGAGGTCCAGGCGCTCGTCTCCGACCACCTGGTCAGCTACAAGCAGGTCCAGCAGATCGAGGTCATCGACGCGATCCCCAAGAGCGCCTCGGGCAAGATCCTCCGCAAGGACCTCCGCGCCGGCTGACGGCCTGTCCGCTTCCGCCCGGGCCAGATCCGGACACTGTCCGCTTCCGCCCGGGCCAGATCCGGACACTGTCCGCTTCCGCCCGGGCCAGATCCGGACACTGTCCGTTTTCGCCCAGGTCGAAGACCCGGGCCGGGGAAATCGGTGGACCACTCGTCGTCCGCCGACGAAGCTGATGCCATGACGTCGCACATCGGCGACCTCACCGACCACTACGGACGGCAGGACCGGATCGTCGAGGGTGTGCTCGACGCTCTCGCTGCGACGGGTCACGACCTCGACGCGCTCGAACCGAGTGCGCTGTCGGGAGCGGACGAGTTCCACCTGGGCGGGCGACTGGCGACGATGGCCGTGATCGAGTCGCTGCGCGACGATCCCCCGCGGTCGATCGTCGATGTCGGCTCCGGGATCGGCGGCCCTGCCCGGACCATGGCCGTCGAGCTCGGCGCCCCCGTCGTCGGCGTCGACCTGACGCCGGCCTTCGTCGAGGCTGCGACACAGCTCACCGACCGGGTCGGTCTCGGAGACCGCGTCTCGTTCCGAGTGGGGAACGCACTCGATCTCGACGTCGAAGACACCTCCGTCGACCTCGCCACGCTCTTCCACGTCGGGATGAACATCGAGGACAAGCAGTCCCTCATCGCCGAGCTGACTCGCATCGTGCGGCCCGGTGGACGCGTGCTCGTCTACGACATCGTGCGGCTCCGGGACGGGGACCTCTCATTGCCGCTTCCCTGGACCTCGGCGGGTGAGCACAACCACCTCGCCACGACGGCCGTGTACCTCGACGCGATGCGTTCCGCCGGTCTGCTCCCGGGTGAGCCAGTCGACCGACGAGCGATCGTCGCGGACGCGCTGAGGCACGCGGCCGACGCTCCGCCAGCCGTCACCCTCGGTCACCTCATGGGACCGGACTTCGCGGAGATGTTCACCAACCTCCGGAGTGCCATCGCCGGCGGACTCGTCGCGCCGATGGAGATCGTCGCAACACGTCCCGGCTGACCTGGGCAGAAGCGGACAGTGTCCGGATCTGGCCCGGGCGGAAGCGGACAGTGTCCGGCGGACCGGTCGCGGGCTAGAAGAGCGATTCCTGGCCGGCGGGCGGGGTGCGGCGGATCGCGGTCCACGGGACGTAGTTGTCCATGAACACCCAGGTCCTCCGATGGATCGCCGACGGACCCCACGCCTGCAGCGCCGCCTTGTGCACCGGGCATGGATACCCCTTGTTCGTGTCGAACGACCAGTTCGGATAGTGCTCGGCGAGAGCGCGCATCTCGCGGTCGCGCACGACCTTGGCGAGAATGCTCGCCGCCGCCACGCTCAGACAACGGCGATCGGCCTTCACGGCCAGTTCGACCCGCTCGACCGACGGCGACACGAAATCCCACTTCCCGTCGGTGACCGCCACGTCGGGCTGGACGCCCAGCCCGTCGATCGCCCGACGTGCCGCGAGCTTCTGCGCCGCCGACATTCCGAGCCGGTCGCACTCGGCTTCGCTGACCACCCCGACCGACCAGGCCTCGCACCAGTCGGCGATCCGGTCGAAGAGACGCTCGCGCTCGGCCTCGGTCAGGAGCTTCGAGTCACGTACCCCGTTGACGCGCGTCTCGGCCGGCAGGATCGCGGCCCCGACGGCGAGCGGCCCGGCCCACGCCCCACGCCCGACCTCGTCGATCCCGACGACCGTCTCACATCCATCGGCCCACAGCCGCTTCTCGATCTCGCGCGTCGGTGCCCGCTTCTTCGGCGATCGACGGCGGCGAGGGGTCGATGTGACCGGGTCCGGCGGGGCCGGGGTCGTCGAATCAGTGGTGGATGTGGTGGGCGTGGTGTCAGTCATCGGCGGACAGGTCGATCGAACGCCGACGGACTGCCGGACGCTCGGGTGCGGACCACAGCGTCTCACCTGCGGCGTCGGAGGTCGACCACCCCGGCGATGCGTCGGCGGCCGTGAGGCGCACCGGTGTGCCGGTCTGCTCCCACAGCAACGCCGGCCGGGCACCGTGCCAGCGGACCGCGAACGACACCGACGAGTCGGAACCGGTCGGAAGTCCGTGGACCTCGAAGTCGTTGCCCCACCACTCGGACGGAACCCCGCCGGGACAGAGGTCGGCCTCTCCCGGCGCCGATGACCGAGCCAGCCGCGACTCGACGGCGCGCACGAATCGACCGCGGGAACCCGGGCGATCCCACATCGCACGGAGATCGGCGACGGTGGCCGGATCGGGGGGCGACGTTCCGGCCGCCGATCGGGCCGCGATCCGGTCGACGTCGGCGACCGCTCGACGATCTCCCGCCCGACGCGCGATCGACCGCACGGCTTCGAGGGCGGCAACCACGTCAGCACCGCCCGACCGAGCGACTCGTTCGGCTGGCTCGACGCACTCGACGAGCCAGGCGTCAGCGGGCTCGCCGCACCGCACCATCTCGGCGACGTCGAGGAGGAACCCCGTCGGGTCGGTGTCGGCGTCGAGCGGTCCGTCGAGCAGCAACACACAGCGCGCTCGCGTCACCGCGTCGGCGAGTCCGGCGTCGGGCAGCGCGAGCCGACTCGCCCGATCGGTGATGGTCCGCCATCCGCGTGCGACGGCCATCGGTGGCGGCGCCGACGTCACCGTGGTCCGGCGGACGCCTCCTCCGTCGCCGTCGGTTGCCAGCGCCACCCGCACCGTGGAGCGATGCCCGAGCGGGAGCACGATCGCGTCGTCGGGCAGCTCGATCCCCTCGACCGGCACGTCGGCACGCTCGCGGTCAGCGACGACCGGTCCCGTCACGGCCACCGCGACGGCGCGAGGCGACGCGTTCTCGAACTCGAGGAGCGTCGTCCCGCCGCCGTCCGACACGGTCCAGACCCGCTGGAGGACGTCACCACCCGGCACCGCCAGTCGCGTCTCGACGACGGGCGCCCCGTCGAGCAGATCCTGGCGCACGGTCGCCTCCTCGCCGGGACGGTGCCACCGATCCTCGGCGGCGACGAACCAGTCGACGGTGGATCCGTCGAGATCGGTGACCGCACCCCACGGCGACACGCCCCAACGGGCCAGGGTCCCCGTGACACCGACGGTGATCGCAGCGGTCGCGTCGGAGGTGGTCACTCGACCTCGCTCTTCGAGTCGCGACCCATCAGCGCACCCAGCGCGTCGCGCGCGGACGCCTGGCCGTGGCACACGGCGACGACCTGCTCGGTGATGGGCATCTCGACGCCGTGACGAATCGCCAGCTCGAGAACGCTCGGACACGACTTGACGCCCTCGGCCACCATGTTCATCGACTCGACGATTCCGCCGATCGTCTCCCCCTCACCGAGGCGGCGCCCGACCATGTTGTTGCGGCTCTGAACCGACGAACACGTCGCGATGAGGTCACCCATCCCCGCCAGCCCGGCGAACGTGGCAGGGTCGCCGCCCATCGCCTCACCCAGGCGGGTCATCTCGGCCAGACCTCGAGTGATGAGCGTCGCTCGGCTGTTGTCACCGAACCCCATGCCCTCCGCCATCCCCGCAGCGATGGCGATCACGTTCTTGACGACGCCGGCCACCTCACAGCCGACGACGTCGGGGTTCGTGTACATCCGCAGGTGGGGGCGGGTGAAGACACGCTGCAGCGTGCGGGCGACGAGCGAGTCGTCGACGGCGATCACGCTCGCGGCCGGCTGTCCCGACAGGATCTCCTTGGCGAGGTTCGGACCCGTGAGGACCGCGATCGGATGATCGGGGATCTCCTGTGCGGTGACCTGGCTCATCCGCAGCTGGGTGTCCCGCTCGAGACCCTTCGCCAACGTGACGACCGGGACCCATGGTCGGATGTGTTCCGCCGCCTCGGCCACGACGTCTCGGTATCCGTGTGACGGAACCGCCATCACGACGACGTCGGCGGCCGACACGGCTTCGGGGAGCGAGCTGGTGGCGTCGAGCTCGGGCGGCAGCTCGAATCCATCGAGGTACGTCGGATTGACGTGGCGAACACGGATCTCGTCGGCCAGCTCCGGCCGTCGGGCCCAGAGCGTGGTCGGCGTGTTGACGCTGGCGAGCGCCGCCACGGTGGTGCCCCACGAGCCGGCGCCGATGACCGCGACGTTCAGCGTCTCCACGGCTCGGAGGCTAGGGCAGAGGCGCTGCGATCGTTCCGCTCTAACGTGCCACCGTGGAGGTGGCGACCGTGGTCCCGGTCAAAGCGTTCTCCCTGGCCAAGCAGCGTCTGTCCGGCACGCTCGATCCACCGACCCGGGCGCGCCTCGCCCGTTGGATGGCCGAGCGCGTCATCGCTGCGGCGTCGAGAACGTCGATCCACATCGCCTGCGACGACGACGAGGTCCGGGACTGGGCCCTCGACCTCGGAGCTGCCGTTCGTTGGGGCCCCGGCCTCGGTCTCGACGGCGCGGTCGACGACGCCGTCGCGTTCGTCGTGAGCGAGGGAGCCGATCACGTCGTCGTCAGTCATGCCGACCTGCCGCTCGCGACCCCGCTGATCGACGTGACCCGGAGGGGATGGGCGACCCTCGTCCCCGACCGTCGCCGAGACGGCACGAACGTGATCGCGTACCCGGCGGACGCCGTGGTGGCGGCCGGGTACGGTCCTGGCTCGTTTCGTCGTCATCTGGCCCGGTCGACGGCGATCGGTCCCACCGAGGTCCGCGCCGATCCGCTCCTCGCACACGACGTCGACGAACCAGCTCATCTGCTCGACCCCCGACTCCGCGAGGTGCTCCCCCCATGGCTGCCGACGATCCCGGACAACCCGACCAACCCGGCGTGACGGCCGACGTGGCCAGCTGGACGCGTGACCGCGACACGCCGGCGTCCGCACTGGCGATCGGAGCTCACCCCGACGACGTCGAGTTCGGCTGTGGCGGGCTGCTCGCGAAGTGGGCCGCCGCCGGATGCGTGGTCCACCACCTCGTGTGCACCGACGGATCGAAGGGCACGTGGAATCCCGACGCCGACATCGCCGCGCTGATCGTTCGTCGCCAGGACGAACAGCGGGAAGCGGCCCGCCGGTTGGCGCCGGCCACGGCGGGCGAGGTCCGATTCCTCGACCACATCGACGGAGAGTTGCGGAGCGACCTCGAGGAGCGAGCACAGGTGGCGCAGGTGATCCGGGAGCTCCGCCCGGAGGTGGTCCTGGGGCACGACCCGTGGAAGCGGTATCGGCTGCACCCCGACCATCGGAACGCCGGGCTCCTTGCGGTCGAGGGGATCGTCGCCGCTCGCGATCCGCACTTCTTCAGAGAGCAGCTCGTCGACGGGATCACCCACCACCGGCCCGATGCGCTGATGCTGTGGGAGGCCGACGAGCCCACGCACCTCGAGGACGTGAGCGACCACGTCGAGACCAAGCTGCACGCCCTCGAAGCGCACGAGAGCCAGTTCGAGTCGACGATGAAGGCGACCGATGACGCCGCGCTCGACGCGTTCCGGGTGCGGATCGAGGAGCGGCTCGGCGATCTCGGCCGACCACACGGCGTGGCGGCCGCGGAGGTCTTCGCGGTCATGGACAACCTGTAGCCGACACGCGAAACGGGCGGAGGATCGCTCCCCCGCCCGTTCGACGTCGTGTGCCCGAGACCGCGATCCGAGGATCGCGGTCGACGGGCGAGACGGTCGGCGACCTACTTCTTGGCCGCTGACTTCTTCCGGCTGGCCGACTTCTTGGTCGCCGCCTTCTTGCCCGCGGTCTTCTTGGCCGCTGACTTCTTGGCGCCGGCCTTCTTGGTCGCCGCCTTCTTGCTCGCGGCCTTCTTGGTCGCCGTCTTCTTCGTCGCCGCCTTCTTCCGGCTGGCGGTCTTCTTGGTCGCCGCCTTCTTGCCCGCTGCCTTCTTCCGGCTCGCGGTCTTCTTCGCGGCGGTCTTCTTGCCGGCGGCCTTCTTGGTCGCCGTCTTCTTCGCCGCAGCCTTCTTGCCGGCGGCCTTCTTGGAGGACGCCTTCTTCCGAGCGGCAGCCTTCTTGGCCCCAGCCTTCTTGGCGGCGGTCTTCTTGGTCGATGACTTCTTCGCCGCAGCCTTCTTGGCTGCGGCCTTCTTTGCTGCCGCCATGGGATCAGCGACCGTTCAGGGCGTCTTTGAGCGCCGAGCTGGCCGTGAACTTCATCGCGGTCGAGGCCTTGATCTGCACCGGCTCACCCGTCTGCGGGTTGCGGCCGGTGCGAGCGGCACGCTCGGTGGTCGAGAACTTGCCGAAACCGGGGAACGACACGGAGTCGCCCTTCTTGGTCTCGCTGACGACGTATTCGAAGAACGCGCCGAGCGTGCGCTCGGCGTCGGCCTTCGAGACTCCGGCCGAGTCGGCGACGGCGTCGATCATCTCTGCCTTGGTTGCCATGTGGAACCTCTTTCTGGTGTGGTCTCGATGGACGTGGTTGATGTCGGAGGTGAGCGTTCGTTGGCTCACACGCGGCTCGGGATGAGCACCCCGGTCCGACGCGTCAAGCGCCGAATGACAACCATGTCACTTGTTCATCGAGTCGTTTGCAACGTTTCCGGTCGTTGCATCTGCAACTCGCCGTTTCCCAGACCGTTGGCCCGTCTGGCCCAGCGCGGATCCGACCGCGCTGCCTTCGACCCTCCCCCGGTCGCACGACGTCGAATTCACCTTCCGGACATCGGGGTGGTGATACAACGAGGGACGTTGTGCACGAGCCGCATCAGGCATCACGCCGACCACACAAACAGGAGCGACGGTGACCGACCTTCTCTCGTCAGCATCGGATCCCGAGGCCCACGGGGCCTCGACCGACACCCCGGCCCACGACTCGGGCGGAGCTGACGGCGGCGACGGAGCCACGCAGCGTGTTCGTCTCGTTCTCGACACGTCGGTGCTGATCTCCGATCCGACGTGCCTGCTCGACTTCACCGATGCCGACGTCGTCGTCCCACTCACGGTGATCGAGGAGCTCGACAGCCTCAAGAGCCGGAGTGACGACGTCGGCCGAAGCGCGCGGACCGCGTTGCGATCGCTCGAGGAGCTCCGGATCGCGAACGGAGGGTCTCTCGCCGAGCCGGCGCCGACCGGCGCGCCGGGTGCGACCGTCTGCATCGAGATCAACAACATTCGCAAGCACCTCCTCGTCGAACACGGCCTCGACCCCACCGTGCCCGACAACCGCATCATCGGTGCCGCCATCGGTCAGTCAGACTTCGGTCCGACCACGATGGTCTCGAACGACGCGGCGCTGCGCATCAAGGCGGCTCACCTCGGTGTGCACGCGGCCGAACACCAGCCCGCCCGCTCCGGCCGTCCGGTCGTCGCTCACGGCTGGTCCACGATCGACACCGGCTACGAACGGATCGACTGCCTGTATGCCGCCGGGGCCATCGCCTCCGACGCCGTCCTCGACGAGGAGACCACGCCGGACCTGCGGGAGAACGAGTTCGCGGTGCTGCGGAGCGGCTCGCAGTCGGCGCTCGTGCGGAGCGTCGGTGACGAACTGGTACTCCTCCCCCACTCGTCGCCCGAGCCCTGGGGCCTGCGTCCACGCAACAAGGAGCAGCGGTTCGCCCTCGAACTCCTGCTCGACCCCGACATCTCGGTCATCGCACTCGACGGGCGGGCCGGAACCGGCAAGACCCTGCTCGCGATCGCCGCGGGGCTCGAACTCGTGGTCGAGCAGCAGCGATTCGAACGGCTCGCCGTCTACCGGCCGCTCGTGCCCGTGGGGCGGGCCGACGTCGGGTTCCTCCCGGGCGGGCTCGACGAGAAGCTCGATCCGTGGATGTCGGCGATCCACGACGCCATCGTGGCACTGACCGATCACGGCAACTCCAACGACGCCCGCAACCTCATCGACGAGCTGACCGACCGCGGCCAACTGTCGCTCGAGTCGGTCACGTTCCTGCGCGGGCGGTCACTGCAGAACCAGATCGTCCTCATCGACGAGGCGCAGAATCTCGAACCGACCACGCTGCGCACCATCCTCACCCGCGTCGGTCAGGGCACGAAGGTCATCTTCACCGGCGACACGAGCCAGATCGACGCGCCGTATCTCGGCGAGTCGAACAACGCGCTCAGCGTCCTCGCGACCGCATTCGTCGATCAGCGCTGCTTCGGCCACATCACACTCACGGCGTGCGAGCGCTCCGACGTCGCCTCCCTCGCCGCCCAGCTGCTCTGACAACAGCGAGCTGCACACAGCACGAATCGTGCCGGGCACCAAACGTGCCGAAAACAGCACGAAACGGACCCGGCACCGAACGTGCGGTTCAGGGTGACGGGGTGAGGTGCGGCTGGCGGGCCGCGGTCGACCAGGCCAGGACGAGGAGGAGTGCGGCCAGCACGGCGGCGCCGTTGGCGAGCAGGTGGAACCCGACCTCCTCCTTCACGAACCCCGACCCGAAGGCCGCGACCGCGCCGCAGCCGCTCATCGTGAGATCGGCGGTGCCCTGGACCTCGACCTTCGAGCCCGACGGCACCGACGCGGTCAGCAACGACGACCCGGCGATGAGACCCACGTTCCAGCCGAGCCCGAGCAGGAACAGACCGACGAACATCAGCGTCGGCACGTAGCCGGCCATCACGGTGCTCACGGTCCCCGCGCCGAGCACGACGGCGCCGACGCGGATCGCCCGGTTCTCGCCGACTCGATCGACGAAGCGACCGACCAGGGGTGCGAAGGCGTACATCCCCACGATGTGCAGTGCGATCACGAACGCCGAGAGGTCGTCGTGGCCGTGATCCTCCATGTGCGGAGGAGTCATCGTCATCACGCCCACCATCGCCGCCTGTGACGCCGCCATGGCGGCGAGACCGAGCACGGCGTTGGGCGACGATCGGATCACGCCCGCCGACCGCCGCACCTGGACGAGCGGACGCACCCGCTCGGCGTCGGGGTCGATGCCGCCGGCCACGGCGAGCGGGTCGGGCCGCAACCGGACGAACACGACCCCCGCCGCCACCGTGAAGAACAGCGTGGCGAAGAGGAACGGGCCGACGAGTTCGTCGAGGCCGAGGCCTCGAGCAACCGCCTTCTCGACCGGGGCGAGCGTGGGGCCGAAGGCGGCGCCGAGCGTGCCGACCCACACGATGGCGGCGATCGCCGTGGCGGCCTGCGCATCGTCGGCCAGGTCCGCTGCCACGTATCGCTGCTGCAGCGTCGCGGCCTGCCCGGCGCCGAACAGGAGCATGCCGATGACGAACAGCGGAAACCAGCGCAGCTCCCCGCCGGTGGCCGCGATCGCCGCACCCGCCGCTCCGATGAGCAGGGCACCGATGAGCCCGGGACGACGCCCCCGGCGACGCATGATCGCGGCGAGCGGCACCATCGTGAGCGCTGCGCCGGTGGTGAACGCTGCGCTGCCGATGCCGGCCAACCGGTCGGATCCCAACAGGTCACTGGCCAGCAGGGACACGACGGCGACGATTCCGGCCACCGCCGCCTGGCCCGGCACCTGGGCGAGACGGAGCGACCAGAGCGTGCGGCGCTGGAGTGCACTGCGGTCGGGCGCCAGGACGGCCTCGGTCACGGGGCCATCATGGCGCGAGCACGTCGATGCCACCGCCCGGGATCGGCACCACCCGACCGCGACATCGATCTAGGGTCTGCAGCGGTGAGCGACGCCGACGACCAGCGCCTCGGCGACCGGCGCCTCGACGACCCGACCCACGACGACCCCGGTTCGGGCGACGACCTCGACTTCCGCGGGTCTCGTCGGCTCACCGGTCGCGAGGAGTGGTTCTGGTACGTCGCGGCGGCGGTGAGTTACATCATCCTCGGGATCTGGCACAAGTGGCTGCTCAACTGGTTCGTGGGACCGGCCTGGCTGGTCGCGTTCGTGGTACTCGGCCCGTGGTTGACCGATCGGCTCGGCTGGACCGGGCGCCGCTCACGGTCCGCCGGACGTGACGACGCATGAGTTGGGCGGCGCACCAATTCGAGATCTACGCGGTGCAGTCACACCTGCCGAAGAAGATGGTCGGCAAGGTCAGCTTCTGGGGGATCTTCCTCGGCGACTTTACACCCGACTTCCTGTCCAAGTTCTGGGTCTACGGGTTCACGATCAACGGCGTCCGGTACGGATCGGACATCCCCCACCAGTGGCACCGCGGTTTCCCCGGGATGGGGTTCACCCACACGATGTTCTTCGGAGCGCTGCTCACGCTCGCGATCTGGTCGTGGAGGAAGAACCGCGCCTTCACGATCGGATATCTGCTCGGATACGCCGCGCACGCACTCACCGACATCAACGACTCGGTGGGCACGATGCTGCTGTTCCCGCTCACGACGTTGAACTTCACGTCGGAGACGTGGGCCTATGCGGCAACGATCGAGGGGGGCAAGTACCTCGATGCGGCGGCCTACTACTCGTCGCTCGGGCTCGTGATGGACCTCTTCTGGCTCGTCGTCGTGCTCGTCGGGTGGCGCGTCCTGACGAGGGAGCACTGGCGAACACGCGTCGTCCCACCCGACGCTCGGATCTGGGCGCTCTTCGGGCGATTCCTCCCCGAGCGGGGGCTCCTCGCGCTGTACCGGGCGACGTTCTTCTACGGCCTCTGCCGTCTCATCTCGTGGAGCGCGTGGGCTCGGCTCTTCGCCGACATGGAGGACTACGGCGTGTACGACGTCGTGGCCCGCGGGTTCCCCATGGACCTGTCGTGGACCGGTCCGTACTGGCTCGAAGCGCGGTCACTCCCCCACGTGAACCCGTGGCTCGCGTACCCGGCGGCGTTGGCCTTGCTGGCGGTCGTCTACGTGGTGGCGATCCGGCTGTGGGAGCCGATGGGCCGCGCCGAATCCGCCCGGCGCGCTGCCGAGTTCGAGGACGGCGTGCCCGGCGGGGACGACGAACCGGAGCGAGCGGGTTCCAGCGCCTCCTGACGCCGTCGGTCACCTAGCCCACGGCGAGCGGACGACGACGTCGAGCGAGCGCCCTGTCGACCGCCGCGCCGGCCCGCACCCAGAACGGCGTCCACTCGGGTGCTGGCGTCCAGGCTGCCGCCCGATCGACGGCCCCACGGCCGAGCGCGTCGACCGGGTCGAGGTCGAGCGCTTCGAGGAACGCAACCGTGCGGACGTCGTGAGCGACGGGATCGGGATCGGGTGCGAGCCCGACACGAGCGAGTGCACGGTGGGCCGGCGCCTTGACCATCGCACCGGTGGCGATGGCCGCAGCGAGAGTGGCCTCGGCGTTGCTCATGCAGTTCACGCACATGGAGTGGACCGTAGTCGCATGCAGACCGCTGCGTGACGGGCACTTGGTCCCGACCACGCACCGACCGGTCAGACTCCTCGCCGCCCCCACCCCATCAGTGGCGCCATCGGCTGGCCCTCGACGTCGAGGGTGAATCCGGTGCCGACCCCGACGTCGGTGAGAGCAGCGTCGCGCAGAGCGGCCTCCACGTCCGGTCGGTGGAGACCGTGTGGGTCGTCGCTCTGCGGGTCGGCGTCCCAGTCCCAGTGGACGAGGAGACCGCCCGGCGAGAGCCGTTGGGCGAGCGACCGCACGGTCGCGGGATGGTCGTCGACGAAGCCGAGGACCGACGATGCGACGATCAGCTCGTAGGGCCCCTGGGCGGCGCGCAGGTCGGTGTGCAGGTGCACGTTCGCCCACCCACGTTCCGCAGCTTTGGCTCGGAGGACGTCGAGCATCCTCTCCGACACGTCGACGGCGACCACGGCGTCGTACGTCTCGACGAGGTGTTCGGTCAGCAGCCCCGTTCCGCAGCCGAAGTCGAGCGCTCGACCGGAGAGTTCGACGCCGAGATCGGCGGCGAGACCGACCAGCGACCCGTGTGCAGCTCCTGCGTATCGGCGGACCGCGGGTTCGTCGTCCCAGCCGGCGGCGACGTCGTCCCACTCGCTCATCGGAGAGGAGTGTTCCACGTCGGTCGTCGTCGTGCGCGTGGGTCCTCAGTGACGAGCGAGGAAGCCGCCGACGGCGTCGACGAAGTCGTAGGGCGCACGCACGTGACCGACGTGCCCTTCGCCGGCCAACACGACGACGTGGACGTCGTCGGCGAGATCGCCCGCCTCGGACGTGTCGGGGTATGCGTCCGAGCCACGCCGCTCACCGTGCACCGACAGCGTCGGAACCCCGACGAGTGGAGCGTCGGACCAGGAGCATCCGCGGATCGCCTCCAGTTCCCGTGGCGCCGTGGTGATGCCCTCGCGGAGCGTGCGTCGGATCGGAGGCACCGCCATCGCCAGATCCAGCTCCTGGACGGACGCTCCGGCGAGTCCCTGCGCCATGGAACGAACCGCGTCGTCGAGCTCACCGGTGGCGATCAGTCGCTCGATCTCGGCGATCGCGGTGGGCGACACCGCGTCGGCGTGTATCGGTGGCTCGTACAGCACCAGCGACCGCATCTCGACTCCGTCGAGCGCGGCGCGGAGAGCGACCAGCGCACCGAAGGAATGACCGATCACGTGGGGAGGCCGGCCGTCGAGACCGATGACGGCGCTCAGATCCTCGACCTCGCGCTCGAACGAGTACTCGTCGGCGTCGCCGCTGCCTCCTCGTCCTCGACGGTCGTACACCGACACCGTGAATCGTTCGGCCAGCTCGACCTCGACGAACGAGAACGCGCCGATTCCGTCCATGGTTCCGTGCACGATCACGACGGGCGTGCCGCGTCCGGTCGTGCGAACGGAGAGCATCGTTCCGTCGGCCGACTCGACGCGCCCCGATCCACCGCGGGAGCCGAGCCCGAGGGCCCGCAGGAATCGTCTCGCACTCGGGGCGCGACGGAACGTCCCCGCGAGGAACCTCGGGACTCCCATGACCCGATGGTCTCAGAACCGCATCGATCTCGACAGCGAATTCCCGTCCCCGTCGTTCGGCGCTGGCACCATGGACCACGTGGAGCCGCTGCTCGAGGGGGACGGCGCGGTGATCGCCGTTCCCGACGTCGCCGGAGCCGACGCGCTGCGCCGCATGTTCGAGATCGAACACGGCGAGATGCAGGTCGAGCTGGGTGCGCCGGTCTCCGTGTCCGACCGGGCCCCGTCGACGGGTGCGTCGCTCGTGCTCCGTGTCGATCCGGCCGATCCGATCCCCCGCCTCCGACGAATCGCTCCGGACCGGGTCCTCGCGACCGGACCGACGCTCGACGACTGCCAGTCGGCGCTCCACCTCATCCGCACGATGCGTCGGACCGGAGCCGAGGAGCTGGCGTGGGCACCGACGCACGACCCGAGCGCTGCGGCAGAACTCCTCGATGCCGAACTGCGCACCACCTGGCCGTCGTTCGGTCGCGCCGGGATCGAGCCGCCCGATCTCCGGGTCGGTGGCTGGGACCTCGACCGGGCGCAGCGTTCGGTCGCCGGGCTCGGCGACGGACACACCAACGTGCACGTCACCACCGGGTCCGCGGCGCTGCCGTACGCCGCGGCGGTCGACCACGCAGACCGATTGATCGTGCACGACGTCGCGCCCGGCACGGCGTGGTGGGACGCAGGGGTGCGTCCGGGTGACGAGGTCCTCGACATCGACGTGAAGGACGTCGCCGATCGCGCCGGCGCACCCGACCACCTCCGCCCATGGGTGGTCGGTCGGCGTGCGCTGTCCGGTCACACCGGGGTGCCATTGACCGCACGGATCCGACGCGACGGAGTCCGCGACCGAGACGTGGTCGACACACCGGGGGACTCGACGTGGCCGCACCCGGTCGAGTGGCAGCGCCTTCGGTCGGAGACGATGTATCTGCGGATCCGCCGGTGGGCGGCCGACGACGCGAGCGAGATCGACCGTGCATTGGCCGAACTCCGCTCCGGCGACCGTCTCCTCGTCGATCTGCGCGGCAACGCCGGCGGCTCGCTCGTCGCCGCGGTCGACGTGCGTCGTCGATTCCTCGGCCGCGCGACGACTCTGGGCACGGTTCGCTACTCGGTCGGCGATGGTTCGCTGTCGTCGCCGTTCGAGATCGTCGACGAGCCGTCGCCGCGCGTGCGGTGGAGCGGTCGGACACGGTTCCTCACCGACGCCCTGACCTACTCGGCGAGCGAGGACGCCCTCCTCGGCCTCTCCCAACTGCCGCGAATCGACGTGGCCGGCTCACCGAGCGGCGGTGGGAGCGGCCGCCAGCGGGTGATCCCTCTGCTCGGCGACGCCGTGTTGACGGTCTCGACGGCGCTCACCTACGACCACGCCGGACGGTGTGTCGAAGGTGCTGGCCTCCCGATCGACGTCCCACTTCCGGACGTGGAGACACCCGGGTGTCCGATGGACGAGATCATCCTCGCCGCAGATCGCGACTGGTGACGTCAGACGATCGAACCGTCCTCGGTCAATCGCCAGAACGATGACGTCAGGCCCACCGAGTCGAGCAGACGCTGCAAGTGGTCGATCGACGCGGGGGTGTAGTCGTCGGCGAGTCGATCGCCGTACCACGCCTGCGTGAGCGGCCACATCATCGACAGCGGTGCGATGGCCCCGTGAACGGGTGCGCTCTTCTCCGACCGGAGGAAGCGAATCGTGCTTCATGTCTCGACGATGTCGTCCCACCAGCGTCTCGCCGGCACGGCGAAGTGGACCCAGCCGTCGGTGCTCGACAACTCGCCACCCTCGATCGACAACCCGACCGGTTCTTCGGTGTCGAGCCACGTCGCCTCGATCCGTGCATCGATGTCGAGCGCCGCCGGGATCGCCAGAGCGTCCCACGCACAGTTCGCCCACCAGGACCCGTCGCTGCCGGCCACCCGATGACCGGTCGGTCGAGCGGCGAACGGCAACGCCATGGCGATCTCTCCGGGATCGTTTCGGTCGTCGAGCACGATCATGTGCCGGTCGTGGAGTCGCCCGAGCGACGACACGGCCTCGTCAGATCCACCGACGAGTTGGGCGATCTCACCGAACGACGGCACTGCGCCCGTCTCGGCGAGACGCCGGTAGATCACCCGCCGCAGATCGAGATCGTCCACGACGACATCCTCTCAGGTCGCGTCAGCTCAGAACCGTTCGACCAGCGACGACGACCACGGCCACGGTCGCGGCTCCGATGACGGCCACGCCGAACACGTCGAATACGCAGCCGGCGAGGCAGCACCCGTCGAGGACGCCGTCGGCGAGGCATCCGCGGGCGTCGTCGCCGTCTCGCCCACTCCTCCGACCCGCACGGCGTCGACCTCGACCACGCCGAGGATCCTCGGGACCG
>JBCDAK010000022.1:0-34811 GCA_039185545.1 Actinomycetota bacterium | reverse complement strand
TCCGGATAGTACAGGCGTTGGCACGGCTTGGCGTTCTGGTTTTGGTGCCTTGCGAAGCGAGCCGAAGTACTTGTTAACCAGCTTTTTGGCCTCCGCTTTGTCGAAGTCACCGGCCAGCACAAGGGTCGCATTGGATGGCGCGTACCACTTATCGTAAAACGCGCGAACGTCGTCGAGGCTGGCCTTCTCGAGGTCTTCGTGGCGGGTCAGCAGCTCGCCTCCCGTCTCGCGGTGGCGGGCCCTCCCGACGCGCTCGACCGTCTCGGCACGGCCGCTGACCGGGCGTTCCGGGTCGACCCACCCGATCCCCCTCCGCCGCCGCCCGGCGGGTACGACCCCACCGTTCGGTACGTGGGCATCTATGGCTTTCCCGGCTCGTCGCAGCTCGGGATCCTCGGCCAGCTCTCGGTCGAGGGCGGCATCGAACGCGCCCGCTCACTCGCCGCCCAGTACGCCGGGTTCGAACGACCGCCCCTGCCGTTCCTCGAGATCATCGCCTCGGTCGCCGCCGCGAACGCAGGGGCCGACGGCGACTACTCCAACGAGTTCCCCCCGTCGTTCTTCGAGCCGCATCTCGCCGCGACCCGCGGCACCGACGTCCAGATCGTGTTCGACCTGCAGCCTGGCCGGTCCACCTTCCTCCAACAGGCCCGCGAGTACGAGCCGCTCTGGTATGAGCCGCACGTCCACATGGCCCTCGACCCCGAGTGGCGGACCGATCCGCCCCGCACACCCGGCGGTGGGACGATCGGCACGGTCGACGCGTCCGAGGTGAACGCCACGATCGACTACCTCGACGGCATCGTCCGGGCCCGCGGCCTCCCGCGCAAGATGATGGTCGTCCACCAGTTCACGCCGTCGATGATCACGAACAAGCCGTTCATCCGTGGGACGGAGAACGTCCATGTCGTCATCCAGATGGACGGCTTCGGTTCGCTCACGCTGAAGCGCGGTTCCTACTCCCGCGTGGTCGACGGGCTGCCGGCGGGGGCGACGACCGGATGGAAGAACTTCTTCACCCAGGAGCGCACTCCCACACCGGCGGAGACGGTCGACAACGACCCGCCACCGGTGTTCGTGTCGTATCAGTGACCGCGTACCGACGGCCGATCACCTGATCGTCGACGCAGGTCGGTGACGTGATCGGTGGCTCCGCGGCCCCCACACCCTGTCAGCCGCCGTATCCTGACGCGATGACCGATCTCGCCTCGCCCCTCGTCGCTCCGGTCATCCTGCCCAAGGCCAATGACCCCTGCTGGTGCGGCAGTGGCCGCAAGTACAAGCGGTGCTGCAAGAAGCGGGAGGGCAAGGTGATCGCGGGTGTCGTCACACCGATGCGGTCGGTGCCCGACCACATCCCCCACCCGCCGTACGCCGAGACCGGCGAGTACGAGCCGTGGGACGAGGGTCGGGTCAAGTCGCCCGAGATCATCGAGCGGATGCGGCACAGCGGAGCCATCGCCGCCGAGGTGCTGCGCCTGGCGGGCGAGAAGGTCGCCCCCGGCGTCACGACCGAGGAGATCGACGCCTACGTACACGAGCTCTTCCTCGCTCGCGACACGTATCCGTCCACGATCAACTACCACGGGTATCCCAAGGCCTGCTGCACCTCCGTCAACGAGGTGATCTGCCACGGCATCCCCGACTCGCGTCCGCTGCGCGAGGGCGACATCTGCAACATCGACGTCACCGGATGGGTCGGCGGTGTGCACGGTGACACGAACGCCACCTTCTTCGTGGGTGAGGTCGACCCCGAGTCACGGCAGCTCGTTCGAGTGACCGAGGAAGCGATGTGGAAGGGGATCGACGCCGCTCGTGCGGGGCGTCCGCTCAGCGACATCGGTCGTGCCATCGAAGACCACGTCAAGCCCTACAAGTACGGGGTGGTGCGGGCGTTCGTGGGCCACGGCATCGGCGAGCAATTCCACACCGACATCCAGGTGCTCCACTACTACGACACCCGAGCGAACGTCGTGATGCGTCCGGGAATGACCTTCACGATCGAGCCGATGATCACGCTCGGCACGATCAACTTCAAGATCTGGGATGACGAGTGGACCGCCGTCACCGCCGACGGCAAGCGCACCGCTCAGTTCGAGCACACGCTCCTCGTGACCGACGACGCTCCCGAGGTGCTCACCGGCGGCCCCGGCGCCGTCAGCCCCGACGCCCCCTGGCGGCGCTGACGAAGCAGCACGCCCGGCGCCGGGTCCGAATCGTGCCGTTCCGGCGGGGGCGCTCGGTCAGCGGCCGAAGGCTTGCTTCGAGTCGAGGATGTACTTCGACCCGTCCTCGTCCTCCATCACGTAGGCGACCCACCAGTTGTCGCGGGAGCTCACCAGGATCGCCGACTTCAATGGCGAGTTGTTCAGGCCGAGTGGATCAGCCTCCACCCGGTTGATGCCGAACTGCTTGTAGTACCCGTCGGGTCCGACGACCCTCGGGTCGCGGTCGAACAGGATCACCAGGTCCTTGGCGCCCGGGTCGTCGACCCGCCAGTGCATGTCGATCGTGTCGGGGAGCAACCCGTTGTCGTTGACGGTGAGCCACACCTCGGGCGTGGTCGGCTGGTACACGGGGCTGAAGTCGAGCACGTTCCCGAAGCGGTCGAGGTAGGCGGCCCGGTATCCGAAACCCTTCGACTCCGACGAGTTGTTGATGTTGTCGCCGTCGGCCGTCGCCGACCGCCGGTGCACGATCTCGTTGCCGTCGAGGAGGACCACGTCGTCGCACGGTCCCTCGATCGTCGTGGTCCACTTCGTCTGGAAGTTGCCCGATCCGTTGATCCGCAGCGTCGCCGTCGGCGGCTGGAACTCGCCGGCATCGAGTCGGCGGACGTACTCGTGGCGATCGTGAACGTCGAAGTCGGTGTTCGTTTCCAGACACCGTTCGTGCGACTCGCCGGGCCCCGAGTCGAAGCGCACCCCACCCGTCCCGAGCCGGGACTGGATCAACGTCACGGTGCCGGCGTGGGTGAACGGCGCCGATGCGATCGGGTTGACACCGGGCAGGTACGGAACCGGGTCGAGGGCGCTCGCCACGACGAACACGCGCGGCTGCATGTCCCGCTGGTGCGGCAGGAGAGCGGTCGTGATCGACCGTGGCGCGCCGAACGAGTACGTCACGATGTCGGTGCGCCCGTATCCGGCCGCCATGAGGTCGTCGTGGAGGTCGAGCGCTCCGAGCGTGGCCAGAGCACCTCCGAGGCTGTGACCGGTGAAGAACACCCGAGCCCCGGGCGCACCCGGCTGGGCGTTGGCGAGCAGGGTCGCCCGCAGCTCGGTGCGGACCGACTGGAAGGCGCCCGAGATGCCGGTGTGGACGGCGTCGTCGATCGTCGTGCCGTCCGTCAGGATGAACGACGACTTCGTGGCGAGGACGTCGGTGACGATGTCTCGGGCGTCGCCCTCCGTCCCTCGGAACGCCACCGCGAGGTCTTGGGTGACGACGTTGCGAGCGACGATCACCTCGGTGTCGTACACCGTCGGGAGCTCGATCGTGGGGCCGCCCGGGAAGGTGACGGTCGACCCCGCGGATCGGAACGCACGGACGAGGACCCAGCACGCCGAGTCGTCGTTGATGTCGTCCGGGTCGTTGACCATGACCCCGGCGTCGAGGAGCCCGACACCGGGCTGCTGACCGGGCTGGATCGTGTAGGCGAGCCGGGAGAGGCCGGCCATCGTGCGGGCGGTCCCCTGGTCGAACGAGCTCCGGGTCGGGTCGACGCACTCGGGATGTGCGTCGGTCAGCGGGGTCTCCTCGCGGGTGTCGATGATGCGTTCGGGGGCGCCGGTGGGGTCGGCGGGTGTGTAGGCGGTGGCGGCGATGGTGCCGAGGTGGTCGGCGATGAGGTCGACGGTGGTGTCGGGGGAGTTCTGGTAGCAGACCTGGCCGTCGGTGCCGATGGTGGCGATGGCGACGTTGGGGTCGATGGTGTTGGGGCCGTAGTTGGCGTTGGAGGCGACGGGTGGGTTGTTCTTGACGTTGCTGGAGATGAGGAGTCCGTATCCGGTGCCGTTGCCGCGGACGGGGGTCAGGTTCACCACCGCGGCACCACCGGCGCCGCTGTCGATGTCCATGCATGTCTGTGCGCCAGGGCCGACGTCCGCCGCAACGTGGGTGCCCACCGTGACGATCGCCGTCAGCACCAGCGCTGCGGTGGTCGCCGCAGCCGCTGCAGCAGCGAGTCGGGTCGGTCGAGGAGACGTTCGTCCGCGCATGGATCCATCGTGCGCGTTCGCCGGTCTCGGCGGAACCGTGGTGTCCCGGTTCCGGGGGAGGGATAACCCTCCTCGTCGCCGGTCGGCGTCTGGTCTTCGTCAGCTGGGCGGCGGCGCCATCACGCCACGTACCCTCACTGTCACGGAGCGTCGGTCAGGGTCTCGATGAACGCGACGATGTCGAGTGCTTCGGCCTCGGTGAGCGCGTTCGTGGGCATCCGCACGTCCCACCCCGGCCGGATCTCGGCGTCGGGTTCGAGAATCGCCCGAACGAGGTAGGTCTCGTCGGCGAGCACGGTCGAGCCGTCCTCGAGCTCGACCTCGCTGCCGAACAGCCCGACCCACCCCGGTCCGACCCCGCCTTGGCCGTCGGTGCCGTGGCACGACGCGCAGTTGGCGGCGATGGCGGTTCGGCGTCCGATGTCGGCCTGAGTCTCGGGCTCGTCGCCTCCGCACGCCACTGCGAGGACACCCGCCGCTGCCGAGATGGCGACGGATCGGAACCACCATCGGCGCCGCTCGCATCTCGGCTGATCGACGACCGGAGCGGACGAGAGATCGGTCACGTGGCCATTCTCGCCGTCGCGCCAACCGCTCGCTCGGCGCTCGGCTCGGACATCCGGCACACGGATCGTCAGCCGCGTCGGCGGCGCGCCTCGACGGTCGGGAGCCACCACTCGACGAGCCGCTCCCCGCTGTCGGCGTCGAGTCCGTAGGCGCGATGCACGAGCCGACCGCACGTCGCCGGATCGTCGTCGGCCAGGGCGTGCACTGCGTCGTCGAGGTCGCCGGCGGGCCAGGGGAGGTCGGCCAGCATCGTCGGGCCGACGCGGATCGTGGTCGCGGAGAGGCCCGTGCCACCGTTGCGGTGCCACGCCCACGCCGAGGCGAACGGTGAGGTGAGAAGGGCGGCGATCCGTCGGCACCGCAGGCCGGCGTCGGTCTCGTCGAGTGGGTAGGCCGCCACGACGGGGACACCCGGAAGGCTGGTGCCGGCGACGTCGGCCCAGGCCTCGAGCACCCGGGTCTGGGTGGCCACGAGCACCTTCGGCACGAGCCGCCGGCTCGCCCAGTCCCGCATCTTCTCGTCGAGGAGGTCGATGCGGACTCGGGGCGCGTCGAGCCGACGTCGCGCGAACCGGACCGGACGCTGTCCCCATCGGCACATGCCCGGATCGATCAGTCCCGTCGTGACGAGCGGCGGACCGCTCGGATGGTCGTCGACGGCGGGCACGAGCCCGTAGTACTCGTCGCGGAAGTTGGCGTTCAGTCGGGCGTGATCGCCCAGCGTCCCCACGGACTCGATCCCGTCGGGGAGCGGGGGGACACCCAGCCGCTCGGTGACGACGTGGCTCCACGAGCCCGGTGACCGAGCACCGGCAGCTGGATCGGCGCCGACGTGTGCCCGACCGAACTCGAACACCAGGGCACAGGTGTGGACGGCGGCGTCGAACTCCTGGCGACCCGACCACGACGACCAGATCATCGTCGCGGACTCGTCGTAGCGGCGACGGACGTCGCTCGCGTCGCGCGACGACAGCACCGACTGGGGGAGGACGAACGCGACCCGCCCGCCGTCGGGCTCCACGACGCGGCTCGCCAGGCCGAGGAACTCGACGGCGGCGTCGCCGTAGGTTCCTGCGCCGTGCGACCCCGACCCGCCCCGGGTCGTCGCCGTCGACAACTGCGAGAGGAACGGCGGGTTGCCGATCACGACATCGGCGCGGAGTGACGCGAGATCGAGCGTGAGCGCGTCGCCCTCGATCACGTGAGCGTCGGGAAGCGAGCATCTGGAGGCCTGAACCGCGTGCGGGTCGACGTCGATGCCGATCAGCTCGGTGCGTCCGCCGAGCTCGGAGATCGACCGTCGAGCCTCGTCGAGGAATCGGCCGTCGCCGCAGGCCGGATCGAGAACGCGGACGGCGCGGTCGCCACACCGATCGACCACGTCGGCGTCGATCGCCGACGCCACGACGAGTTCGACGAGCTGATCGGGCGTGTACCACGCGCCGAGACCCTTTCGACCGAGCCCCATCCGTCACCACCCTGCCACGCCGATCGAGGGGTCGCGGTGACCGCCGACCCCGGGCCATCGGCGCGTCGGAGAGTACGGTCCCCCGCCGTGGCCGGGACACCGTCGCGTTACCTCACGTTCGATCGCGACGAGTGGGCCGAACTGCGTGCTGCGACGCCGCTCACGCTCCGTCAGCCCGAGCTCGAGCACCTCCGCGGTATCAACGAGCGCATCGAGATGGACGAGGTCACCGCCGTGTATCTCCCGCTCTCGCGGCTGCTCAACCTGTACGTGGCGGCAACGCAGGATCTCCACAAGGTCAGCGCCACGTTCCTCGGGGCGATGTCGCCGAAGGTGCCGTACGTGATCGGAGTCGCAGGGTCGGTCGCCGTGGGGAAGAGCACGTTCGCGCGCATCCTCCAGGCGCTGCTGTCTCAGTGGCCCGACCATCCGAAGGTCGATCTCATCACCACCGACGGGTTCCTGCATCCCAACGCCGTGCTCGAGCAGCGAGGCCTGATGGGACGGAAGGGATTCCCCGAGTCGTACGACACCCGCGAGCTCCTCCGGGTGCTGCGCGAACTGAAGAGCGGCGCCGAGCGCGTCGAGGCCCCCGTGTACAGCCATGTCGTCTACGACATCGTCGAGGACGAGCGCATCGTCGTCGAGCAGCCCGACATCCTGATCCTCGAGGGACTCAACGTGTTGCAGACGGGTCCGTCGAGCGGCGAGGGCGCGTCGACCGAGTTCGTGTCCGACTACTTCGACTTCTCGATCTACGTCGACGCCGACGAGGCCGACATCGAGCAGTGGTACGTCGAGCGATTCCTGACGCTGCGCGAGTCGGTGTTCCAGGATCCGGACAGCTTCTTCCGGTTCTACGCCGACCTCACCGACGACGAGGCGGTCGATACCGCCCGCGGTATCTGGCGCGACATCAACGGCCTCAACCTGCGCGAGAACATCGCGCCCACGCGCGACCGCGCCTCGCTGATCCTCCGCAAGACCGGCGACCACCGCGTCGACCAGGTCCAACTGCGACGTCTCTAGTGGCGTCGGTCGTCGGCCCGTCGGTTCTCCTCACGACGCGTGCGGCTCGTCGCTGGCGCTTGCCTCGCCGCCGTCCGCACGGGTGATGTCGAGCGTGGGACTCGATCTCACAGACCGAGCCAGTCGAGGAGGTCGGCGAGTCGGGGGAGTTCGACGACGTCTTCGTCGTGGTCGTCGACGCGTTCGAGTTCCCAGGTGAGGTGGTACGGCACGTGCACGGCGTGGCCGCCGAGCGCGAGGACCGGGAGGACATCGCTGCGGACCGAGTTGCCGACCATGAGGAAGCGGTCGGGGTCGACACCGAGTCGACGGATGATCCGGTCGTA
Organism: Actinomycetota bacterium; assembly: GCA_039185545.1. Lineage (GTDB taxonomy): Bacteria > Actinomycetota > Acidimicrobiia > Acidimicrobiales > Ilumatobacteraceae > Ilumatobacter_A. The sequence continues at coordinate 27,201 of JBCDAK010000022.1, read as the reverse complement.
CTGCTGAGGGTCCTTCTCCAACACGATCTCGATCTCGTCGAAGTGGTGGGCGAGGCCCGAGGTCTCGACCTTCCGCGTCTGGTGAACGAGGTCACCCTTGGTGATCATGACCAGTGAGGTGACGGCGCCGACGCGTTCGAGCACGAGCGGAACGTCGTCGAGGAGGTGGACGGGCTCGACGAGCATCGACGCACCGAGGCGGAGGAGCTCGTCGATGACCGCCGTCTCGACCGCTCCGTCGCTGATCGACAGCGCCGCCCGGATCATCGAGAGGGTGAAGGCCTTGACGCCGTAGCCCTGCGTCGAGATGTCGGTCCGCTCGATCGCGTGGAGTGCGTCGAGCACGTCGATGCCCGCCGCGGCGAACGGCGTGACGAGCTCGGCGAATCGTGCCTCGGTGCGCTGGAACTGGTCTTCGCTCTGCCAGAGGGTGTCGTCGGCGTCGAACGCCACGACCTCGAACTGTTCGATGCGCCGCACGGTGGCCAGACGCTACCGGCGACCACCCGGACGGGCAGCAGTACTGTCGGTCCATGACGAGCGAATCTGCGACCGCCGATGACATCGACCCGCAGCTCGCCGCCGTGCGCGAGCACGTCGCCGAGTACGTCGATCGGACCGTGCGGATGAGGCGCACGATTCACCGGCGCCCCGAGCTCGGCAACGAGCTGCCGGCGACCCAGGAGGTGGTCCTCGACGCACTCGACGACCTTCCGATCGACGTCACCACGCACGAGACGACCAGTGGGGTGGTCGGCCTGCTCGAGGGAACGCGTCCCGGACCCACGGTGTTGCTCCGCGGCGACATGGACGCGCTGCCGATGCCCGAGGACACAGGCCTCGACTTCGCCTCCGAGATCGACGGTGCGATGCACGCGTGCGGTCACGACACGCACACGGCGATGCTCGCCGGAGCGGCGCGAGTGCTCTCCGAGCGTCGCGACGAGATCGCCGGTCGCGTCCTCTTCATGTTCCAGCCGGGCGAGGAGGGTCACCACGGCGCCCGTTTCATGCTCGACGAGGGGATGCTCGACGTGCCGCCGATGTCGGACGGCACGGCGTCGCCGGTGACGTCCGCGTTCGCGATCCACATCACGTCGGCGGCGCCGAGCGGATGGTTCGCCACCCGCGCCGGTCCGGTCATGGCCTCGGCCGACACGGTTCGGATCACGGTCACGGGCAAGGGTGGACACGCGAGCGAGCCGTTCCGGGCGCTCGATCCGGTGCCCGTCGCGTGCGAGATCGTCCAGGCGATCCAGTCGATGATCACACGCCGGATCGACGTCTTCGATCCGGCGGTCGTCACGATCGCACGCATCCGCGCCGGAACGACCGACAACGTCATCCCCGAGACCGCCGAGATCCTCGGCACGATCCGTGCCGTGAGCGAGTCGACTCGCAGCGACGTGCACGCAGGGTTGCGGCGGGTCGCCGAGGGTGTCGGATCGGCCCACGAGTGTGACATCGACGTCGACATCGAGCTCGGATACCCGGTCACGGTGAACGACGACGATTTCTCGTCGTTCGCTCTCGATCTCGCGAACGAGGTCGCGTCAGCGAGCGATGGTGCGGCGGTGCGGCTGCCGAACCCCGTGATGGGCGCCGAGGACTTCAGCTACGTGCTCGACGAACGCCCCGGATCGATGGTGTTCCTCGGCGGAACACCGCATGACGCCGATCTCGCCACGGCGGCGCCGAATCACTCGAACCGCGTGTTCTTCGACGAGGGGGCCATGCCCCGCGGTGTCGAGCTCTACACGATGGTCGCGTTACGACAGCTGTCATCAAGCTGATCGGGCGGGAAACCGCGAGTTTGCGGGGTTTCCGGAAAATCGGAGCTGGGGCCGTGCGCGCGGCATGACGGTTGTGTTACGTTTCCGTGTCGGGTTGACATGAAGACATTCGCAACGACACGAGAGATCACGTGAGCCTTCCCACATCTCCCACCCGCGCCGATGCGGTGCGGTTCCTCCAGATGGCGTCGTTCGGCGGGCGCCCGGTCGACGTCACGAACGTCCAGACCAACGGCATCCCCGCCTGGATCGACCAACAACTGGCGGCCGCACCGTCGATTCCCTTCGTCGACCGATACATCCGTCACCGACGAACCGACACCGGTTCGAGCCTCCAGCGCTCCGTGTGGGAGGCATTCCTCACGGCGCCCGACCAGCTCCGCCAACGTGTCGCCTACGCGCTCGCGCAGATCTTCGTCGTGTCCGACGTCGACCTCGAGCAGCGAGACGTGGCCGAGTTTGCCGAGCGCATCGAGGCGAACTGCTTCGGCACGTATCGCAACCTCCTCGAGGTGATCACCCGGTCGAGGGCGATGGGGTACTACCTCACGTACCACCGAAACCAGCGCGAGGATCTGAACCGCGGCCGGTTCCCCGACGAGAACTACGCCCGAGAGATCATGCAGCTCTTCTCGATCGGCCTGTGGCAGCTCAACCCCGATGGAACGCCTCGGGGCGGACCCGACATGGCGAACTGGATCCCGACCTACACCCAGGACGACATCCTCGGCCTCTCCCGCGTCTTCACCGGGTTCGAGGCGCGTCGCGTCGACGACGACTCCAACGCCGCTCAGCTCCGTCAGTCGATGGAGTCCGACGGTGACTTCGCCGAGCGTTGGCACGAGACCGGTGAGAAGCGGTTTCTCGGCGTCACGATCCCGGCGCAGGAGGGCCGCACGCTCGACGAGGACATCGCCGTCGCTCTCGACACGATCGCCGCACATCCCAACGTGCCGCCCTTCATCTCGAAGCTGCTCATCCAGCGGCTCGTGAAGAGCAATCCCACGCCGGGGTACATCCGACGCGTGGCCGACCGGTTCATCGCGACCTCCGGAGATCTCGGCGAGGTCGTGCGGGCGATCCTCATCGACGACGAGGCGTGGGTCGTCAACCCGGGACCGAACTACTTCGGCAAGCTGCGCGAACCGGTCCTGCGGTTCACCACGATCTGCCGGGGTTTCAACATCGAACTCGATTCGCGCGAGGCCGTGTGGCCGTTCACGTCGCTCAGCGATGCCCAGGACGAGCTGGGTCAGCAGCCGTGGGAGGCGCCCACGGTCTTCAACTTCTACCTCCCGGCATACGTCCCTCCCCAGACGCCGCTCGGTGACGCCGGTCTGACCGCACCCGAGTTCCAGATCGCCAACGAGTCCTCCGCCATCGGCTGGATCAACTTCATGTCGCGAAAGCTGCGTGAGCCATCGCGCGGGAACGCGAACGGCCAGCGCTACGACCGCACCGTGCTCGACATCGCCGATCTCGCTTCGTTGATGACCGGACCGGCGCCCACCGCCGGGAACTCCGGCAGCGTCGTCGACGACATCGCCGCCCGGCTCTGCCCCCGGGGCATCTCGCCACAGCTCAGATCACTGGTCGTCGAGCGATGTCGAACACTGACGCACCGCGACTACGAGAACACCGGGAACACCGGCGCCCGGGTTCGCCCCGAGGTCGACCGAGACCGCGTGGTCCTCGCCGTGATGATGATCGCCGCATCCACCGACTTCCTCCACGAGTACTGAGAGATGAACGACCGATCCCACCTCTGCACCCCCGGCCGACACACACGCCGCGAGTTCCTCAAGCGCAGCGCGCTCATCACGGCCGGAGCGGGATTCGCCAGTCCGTGGTTGCTCGACCTCGCCCGTCTCGGAGCGGCCTCGGCCGACGATGGGTACCGAGCCACCGTGTGTCTCTTCCTCTTCGGCGGCAACGACACGCACAACACGTTCATCCCCACCGACGACACGAGCTTCAACACCTACTCGGCGGCCCGCGGTGGCATCGGAGTTCCACGCAGCTCGGCGCTCACGATCGAGCCCGACGGCGGGTGGGCCAGCGAGCGGCAGATGGGGTTCGCCCCCGAGATGCCCAACCTGCACCGGCTGTTCCGGTCCCGCGAGCTGGCGATCATCTCCAACATCGGGACGCTGCTCCAGCCGCTCGACAAGGAGGGCTACCGGAACGGCGAGCCGCGACCGCGGGGTAACTTCTCCCACAGCGACTCCCAGACGTTCTGGCAGACCTCCACGACCGACAACCCGGGTTCCGGATGGAGCGGCCGTACTGCCGACATGATCCTCGACGGCAACGGGGAGCGCTCGATGTTCACCTCGATCTCGGTGGCCGGCAACACGCTGATGATGCAGGGCGAGACGGCGCTCCAGTACCGGATCTCGGACCGCGGTGTGAACAACCTCCAGAACTCGCCGTTCTACGTCGATCGGGAGAGCCATGGATCGCCGTTCCTCCCCGCCGACGCCCTGCGCGACGTGATGATGCTCCAGACGGGAGGCCTGTTCGCCGACTCGTACTCGACGCTCGCTCGTCGCTCCCTCGAGTCGGCCGACGCGATGGCCCAGGCGCTGTCGATCTCCGACGCGTCGTACGGCGGACCTCTCGGGGCGTTGTTCGACCCGCCCGACGGATCGACGAACGACCTGCGACGTGTGATGTCGCAGCTGCACATGGTCGCCCGACTGATCGGCGCAGGACGCGATGTCCTCGGTCTCAAGCGCCAGGTCTTCTTCGTGTCGATGGGCGGCTTCGACACCCACGGCAACCAGAACAACCGGCACCCCGACCTGCTCGGTGCGATCGACGGCGGCCTGTCCCGGTTCTTCGACGCGACCCGCGTGCTGGGTGCCGTGGACGAGGTCGTGACCTTCACGGCCTCCGACTTCAGTCGGACGCTCGACAGCAACGGCGACGGCACCGATCACGGCTGGGGTGGTCACCACGTCGTGCTCGGCGGGAGCGTCGACGGTCGTCGGGTGATCGGCGATCTCCCGATCCTCGGCATCGACGGACCGGCCGACGTGGGTCGCGGCCGCCTCGTCCCGTACCACGGTGTCGATCAGCTGGCGTCCACGCTGGGTCGCTGGATGGGCGTGTCCGACTCCGATCTCTCGACCGTCGCACCGAACATCGATCGCTTCCCCACCCGCGATCTCGGACTCTTCCGATCGGCCGCCGGCATCGTCCCGCGGGGCAGCGACATGCGGATCGACGGTCCGAGTTCGGGCACGTTCGATCGCCCGCTCCGCGGCGGCTGACTCAGGTCGGCATCTCCGGCCGCGCTGCGCGCCGCGGGATCACGGCGACCCATCGCTCCGGCGAGGCGACGATCAGGTGATGGCCCCCGTCAGGTCGATGGTCACGTCGACCTGTGTGCTCGCGAAGATGCAGACCGAGCCGGTGGGCGACAGCCCGGCAACGATGTCGTTTCCGCCGTTGACGCCCGGTGAGTAGTTGACGCTCGACGCGTTGGGCCGCGCCCCGCAGGGGAACATCGTGATGAACCCGACGTCGACGGGGCGGACGGCCGTCACGTTGAGCAGCGCCGCACGCGAGGTCACGGGGATCCCGTTGAACCCGCCCACCTGGAGTTCGGCGGTCTCGCCCGCTCCGAGTGGGAACGTGGTCCGGGTGTCGACGAGGCGGACCGGCTCGACCGTCGTGATGGCCGCCGACGCCGGGAACCAGGCGGCGACGTCGACGATGAGATCGGTGTCGGTCGACGTGAAGATGCAGATGTCGCCCGACCCGTCGAGCTGGGCGACGATCTCGTTGGCGCGGTTCACGCCGGCGACGTAGTTCAGGCTCGACGCGAGCGGGAGGTCGGGTTCGCATGCGTGGATCGTGAGGAAACCGACCCCGGACGCGCGGATCGCGGCGACGTTGAGGACGACGGCTCCGGCGGACGCCGGCACACCGCCGACGCCGGTGATTCCGACGCGGATCTCCTGGCCGCCGCGAACCCGCTGCGCGAGGCGGGTGTCGAGGGCGCGTGCGGGCGTGATCGGTTCGAGCGCCGACTCGTCGGGAACGAAGCCGACGACGTCGACGATGAGATGGGTCTCGACGCTGGTGAACACGCAGATCTCGCCGTCGCCGTCGAGTTCGGCCACCACCTCGTTGGCGACGTTGATCCCTGCGGCGAAGTTGAGGCTCGACGCCACGGGGACCGACGGCTCGCACGCGTGGACCGTGAAGAAGCCGGTGGCGGCCGGTTGGACCGCCGTGATGTTGAGCACGGCGGCAGTGGCGTCACCCGGGACCCATCCACGACCGGCGACCGGGAGCGCGATCTGTTGTCCGGCCCCCAGGCGGCCCGTTCCGGCGAAGCGGCCGTCGGTCGTGGCCTGGCCGGTTCGCGTGTCGAGCAGGCGAGCGGGGGTGATCGAGCTGATCTCGGGGATGGTGGGTGTCTGCCCCTCGGGAGGATCGATCCGAACGACGGCGTTCGCAGCCGAGAGCGTTGCGACGCCGGTGTCGACGCTGGCCGCGAACGTGACCTCGACCGGCACGACCGTGCTGTCGCCACCGGTCGTGTACACCCGCGTGGTGAAGGGGATCGACGGCGTCGAGAGTTCGAAGTCGCACGACTGCGTCGCGCCGACGGCGAGGCTCGCGACGGTCATCGACAGGGTCGAGCCGACCAGCGTTCCGCCGCACTCGGCCGTGCCGGACACATGAGACGCGCCGGTCGGCCCGGGCACGGTGATCTCGAGGTTGGTGAGCAGTGTCGTGCCGCCGTTGCGGATCGTGGCCGAGGCGGTGATGCGTTCGCCGGCGTTCACTGCGGACGGCGCGGCGAGCGTGATGATCGGATCGTTCTCCGCCGGGCTGCACTCGGTCGGCATCGCACTGCTCGGAACTCCGTCGCGGATGTTGTTCGGGTTCCCCTGGGAGGCGGCGACTCCGAGATTGTGCGCGGCGAAGGCCTGCCACAGCAGACAGGTGTGCCGGCCGTCGTAGTTGAGGGCGTCGGCCTGGAGGATGGCGTCGCGGGCGTCGACGAAACCGGGGCTGCACGGCTGGATCTTCAGCGCGTCGACGACGAGCTGCATCATCACCTGGAAGCCGTTGTCGGGAGCCGCGGGATCGGCCGGCGGCGTCGAGTTGGCCGTCACGCCGCCGTACACCTGGTCGTTGATCAGCCAGGTCGCCGCCCACAGCATCTGTGCCCACCGGGCGCCGATCGAGTGGACGTCGCGGGGATCGAACACGAGGAGGTCGGTGTAGTCCCACGGGTTGCCACCGGTGCGCGGGATGTTGGCGAGATCCCCGTACGGGGCGCCGCGGATCCCGTCTCCGTTCGTGGGCTGGAAGCCGACGTACGTGCCGATGCCCGCCACCCGGGTGCTCCCGTCGGAGGTGAGAAGCAGTGCGACGAGATCGCTCCAGCCTTCGCCCGCCTGTTCGGCGTTGTCGAGGCAGTCCACATGGGCGGGGCCACCGGTGAGCCGATCGGAGAGACCGTGGACGTACTCGTGGGTCACGACGCCGGCGTCGAGTGCGCTGTCACGGCTCGGGAATCCGCCGTCGAACAGGTACAGCTGCATCCGCGGGGCGTACCCGTCGGGCGGAGTGGCGAAGTTGGCGTTGTTGCGGGTGATTCGCCCACTGACGGGGCGGGAGGGGAGCGACGCCGAGTCCTGCACGTGCACCACGACCGGGTCGCCGCCGATCCCGCCGCGGTCGTAGTTGTCGATCTGGAAGTTTCCCGCCGCTTCGTCGAAGCCGTACCCGTGCAGGATGTCGTGGGTGAGGTTCGTCCAGTAGAAGGCGTTGACGACGGCAGCATCGCGGTTGGCCGCCGGGGAGTTCGAGGCGGCGTACGGAGTGACGAAGTCGAGGCCGTTGCCGGCATCGACCCGACTGCCGGGGTCGATCACGTCGTCGTCGTCGAGGTCGGTCCCGACGTCGGCGTTGTTGCCGAACGTGGTCGTCGAGTCGGGCGACCCGGGCGGGTCCGAGACGCCGTCGGTGTCGTGCCACCCGAACGGTGACGCCTCGGCGACGGCCGGCTGGTTCACCGTGGCGCGCACGTCACCGGCGTGCTCGGGCGACTCTGCGGCGAACACCTGGTACGACGACCCGTCTGCGGGTGTCGCGAGCGCCCCGCCGTCGAGGAGCCGGTCGCGTCCGGCCATGTCGAACCGGTCGAGCTCGACACCGGTCTCGGCGTCGATGCGCAGCAGCCACCAGTGGATCCCGTCGATCTCGTCGATCATCAGCTCCCACGCCAGGCGCGTGGCCGCGGGCTCGTCGTCGGATGTGACCCAGACGAGCTGCGCGCCGATGCTCGACCGGGCGATGCCGGCGTCGGACAGCACCTGGGACCGTTCGGGTCCGTCGACGGACCGCAGGACACGAGCGGGACCCGTGGCCTCGAGACCCAACACGTCGGCGGCCGCGTCGACGGCATCGATCGCGGTGAGCGTGGGTGTCGAGGGTCCCCGTCGCCGCAGCTCGTCCGACGAACCGTCGGACGTGCGTCGACTGGCGCTGTGGACGACCTCACCCTCGTCGTCGAGGGTCACCGTCGAGATCGCGCCGACGATGCCGATGCCGTCGATCTCCTCCTGCACGTACACGTGCGTGGCACCGCTCGCAGGTGAGTCGAGGACCGACGAGATCGCCAGGTCGACATCGGTCGAGGGTGGAGCCGCGCCCGTGGCGGCCGGTGTCGTCGCGCCGGCGAGATGGTCGACCGCGGTCACCATGCGGAGCGATCGTTCGATCCACGTTCCGCCCGCCGCGGAGGCAGGCAGGAGCGACGGCGATGTGGTCGCGACGATGGTGCCCGAGACGACCAGCCCGTAGGCCATGGCGACGAGCGCGCGGGATCGACGGTGTCGAGGAGTCCGCCGTCCGAACACGGTCACAGCGTGACACAACCTGCCGAGAAACTCTCGGCGTTGTTCGACGGGTCGTCGCCGGGGTGCAGCGCGTTCAGGCCGGCTGGAGCTCGGCGTCGCGGGCGGCGTCTCGACGCTCGGCGTATCGCTTGGCGACGCGCTCGCTGGTCGCCATGCGCTTCATCAGCTTCTCCTGCGCCTTCGCGCCGTCGCCCGTGAGGCCACCGATCTGGTCGGCGCCCCACTGGCGGAGGACGACCGGAGCGAGGATCTGCTCGTGGTGGATCTGGAGGTCGTAGATGCCGGCCTTCGCGATGCGAGCGGCGTGTTCGTCGAAGCCCGGGATCCCCGTGCCGGGCATGGCGAAGTGCCGGACCTGGTTCTCCATGGCGATCATCATCGAGTTCGGGTCGAGCTCGACGGCCGCCGCAGCGAGGTCACGGTAGAACAGCTGGTGCAGGTTCTCGTCGGCACAGACCCGCTTCATGACCTCGTAACCCACCGGATCGCCGATCTGGCGGCCGGTGTTGCGGTGCGAGATTCGGGTGGCGAGTTCCTGGAGCGAGAGGTACACGAACGCCTCGGCGAGCCCGTCGGGCGCCGGTGTCTCGCCGCCCGACACCTGCGCCATGCGTCCCCGTTCGAGTTCGACGAGGTCGATGGCCTGGGTGGCGGCGAGGTACCCGTAGATCACCATCGAGTGCCGTCCCTCTTCGGCCGTCCAGCGGCGGACCCAGGTGCCCCATGCGCCGTCGGGACCGAAGATCGACTCGACGGTACGGAAGTAGTACGGCAAATTGTCCTCGGTGAGCAGGTTGACGTAGAGCGCCGACCGGACCTCGTCGGTCAGCGTGGCGCCTCCGAGATCAGCGTCGCTCTCGGACCAGACGTGGCCCGGCTCGATGTCGCGGCCGCGCGAGTGGGGGATGTGCTCGTGCGGGAACCACTCCTTCGACGAGGCGAGGTGGCGTTCGAGCAACTGCTCGACCACGGGCTCGAGCTCGTCGAGGATCTGCGCGTCGTTCACGCCGGAGCACGTTACCTACCTACCGGAAGGTAGGGAAACGCGGGGAGGCAGGAAACCGTGAATTCACACGGCGAAACGCGTCACGCCGGCAGGTAGCCGACCACGTCGACGGTGAGGTCCATCTCGACGCTGTTGAACAGGCAGACGTCGCCGTCGGCGTTCAGGCTGACCACCAGCTCGTTGCCGACCCGTTCGTTGGCGAGCTGGGCGTTGAGCGACGAGGCGAGTGGTCGGTCGCCGACGCAGTCCCACATGGTGACGAACGCGCGTTCCGACGGGCGGATGGCGGTCACGTTGACCACGGCCGCCGACGCATCGTCCGGAACACCGGCCCGGTCACCCACTTCGACGACCAGTGTGGTTCCGGACGGGAGGCGGCCGATCGCCTCCTGTGCGCCGTCGACGGTCGGGTTGCCGTCTCGCGTGTCGACGAGTCGTGCGGGTGGGACCGGCACCTGCTTCGTCTCGCCGTCGAGTTCGCCCACGACGTCGACGATGAGGTGCGTGCGCGCCGACGTGAAGAGGCAGATCTCGCCGGCATCGCTGAGACCGGCGACGATCTCGTTGGCCCGGTTCACACCCGGCTCGTAGTTGAGCGACGAGGTGAGTGGCCGCTCGTCGAGGCACGGGTGCACGGTCACGAAGCCCGTGTCTTCGGGAGCGACGGCTGCGATGTTCACCACGACGGTGGTCGCCGACGCCGGCACGCCGGGCCGGCCGGCGATCGGCAGCCGGAGCTCGGTGTCGGGCTCGCGGATGCCGAGCGCCTCGAATTGGTCGTCGACCGTCTGGCCGAGGTCTCTTGTGTCGAGGTAGCGCGACGGACCGACCGTGTCGTACTGCGACTCGGCCGGAACGAATCCGACGACGTCGACCACGAGGTGGAGGCCCGATCGGTTGAAGAGACAGATCTTGCCGTCGGGGTCGAGTTCGGCGATGACCTCGTTGCTCGCGTCGCGTCCTGCTGCGAAGTTGAGCGACGAGGCGAGAGGGAGATTCCCGAGGCACGGATGCACGGTGATGAACCCGAGCGTGTCGGGTGCGACCGCGGTGACGTTGACGATCACCGCCAGCGCGTCGGCGGGGACGCCCGCTCGGTCGGTGACCGGGAGTTCGGTGGTCTCGCCGTCGGCGCGGCGGCCGATGCCGGCGAAGAGACCGTCGATCGTCGCCTCGCCGTCGCGGGTGTCGACGAGGCGAGCCGGGGGCACGGTCTCGACGAGTGCCGAACGCTGACGCTCGACGGCCCCCATGTCGACTCGGCCGTTCACGACGCGGCGGGCTCCGCGTTGGTCGCCGTCGTCCCCCGACCCGGTTGTGAAGGGATCGCCCGCATCGATCGCAGGAGAGTCGGGTCCCGGCAGCATCGTCAGCGTCGGCCCACCGTTGTCGCCGACGTTGATGAACGCCGGATCGTCGGTCGAGATCACCCCGGTCCCGATCGAACCGGACGCAACGGGGACGAGCGAGTGCGTGACGGTGACACCCGCCGTCGGATCGACGTCCTGCTCCAACGGTGCGGCCCCGTTCGCGGTGACGATCGAGTTCAGGACGCTGATCGTGCCGGTCGTGGGTGAGCTGATGAGGTCGAGGACCGCGGGTCCTCCCGACGAGTTGGCTGAGATGGTGCTGCGGATGATCTCGACCGTCGAGCCGGGTCCTGCGCCGACGATCGCCGCCGACATGTCGTTCCCCGTCAGGGTCGAGTCGACGAGGTCGACGTCGGTGCCAGTCGCTTCGATCACACGGGTGGCCGAGTTCGAGACGAACGCCGACCGGTTGATCCAGGTGACACCGGTGCTGATGCCTCCGACCGCCAGCACGGGTGCGGCGTCGGAGGGTGCGAGCTCGTCGACGTGGGACGAGATCGTCGAGTCGTCGATCGTCAGCGTTGCGTCGGGATCGGTGAGCGAGGCGGCGATCGCCTCGGCATCGGCGCCGTCATTCGCCGACAGGGTCGAGCTGCGGAGTGTCAACCGCACCTCGCCGGTGATCGTGATCCCGCCCGCACCCGCACCCACATTGCCGGCGATCGTCGAATCGGTGATGGCGACGGCGCTCGGACCTCCCGCCGAACTGATCTCGATCCCACCCGTCGGCGAGCCGGTACCCGGACTCCTCCCGTTGTCGGTCACGTCGACATCGATCAGCGCAAGACCGTCGACGTCGGAGGCGACGATCCCGCCGAGCCCGTTCCCGTCGAGCTCGGTGGAGTTGATGAAGGCACCGGTGACGCCGTCCAGTCGGATCGCGACGTCGTCGACGGCACGATCGAACTCACTCAGCCGGATGTGTACGGCATCGGTGTTGGACGCCGCCACCGCCGCGCCGTCGAACACCACGAACGACGAGAGCGTCGCGGTGCCGGTGTCGTCGATGAGAGCGCCGTGGGCCGCATTTCGCACCGTGCTGTCGGCGATCTCGATCGACTCGGCCTCGACGGCCACGAACGCCGACGACGGAGTGGTCCCGCCGGTCACCGGATCGGTCACCCGGAGGTTGCGGAAGATCACGTCGGCGTCCGGATCATCGACGGTGAAGACGTCGCCGCCCGTACTGGTGAGCGTGACCAGCGTGCCCGTTCCGTCGATCGTGAGGTCGACGGCGATGTCGGGCACGTTGGCCGTGTCGATCGTGAACCCGATCAACGACGGGGAGAAGGTGATGATGTCGCCGTCGGACGCGCCGGCGACCGCGCCCGCCAGAGTCAGGAGGCTGCCGTCATCCGGGTCGACCAGCCCGGGATCCGGTGAGGTCACGACGAAGGTCTCCGCCCGAGCCGTCTCGGGCGGAGCGAACGCCATGAAGGCGGCGCCGGCCGAGAGTGCCGTAGCGAGGACGATCCGGTGGCGTCGACGACGAGGGGAGTGAGACGTGGCGGACGAACTGGTGGCGGAGGTCATGGCATCTTCCGTCGTCTCATCATCGCTGCGACCTCGCGAATCTATGTCAAACACACTGCCGATTGTCGGCGTCATCGCGCCGCGCCAGACTGCGATCTGTGGCTCGGCTGTGGGTGGGCATCTGGCCGCCCGAATGGGTGGTGGAGCGGCTGTCGGAGCTGCATCGCAAGGACCAGGTCGGAGCTCGGTTCGTGCCGCCGGAGAACTGGCACGTCACGCTCCGTTTCCTCGGGGACGCAGATCCGTCCGCGGTCGACGTGGCGCTCCGTTCCTCCGACCTCCGCGCAGCGTCGGTCCGGCTGGGCCCAGCCGTCGACCTGCTCGGCGAGAAGATGCTCATGCTCCCGGCGGCCGGCGTCGACGAACTCGCCGCATCGGTCGTCGGCGCGACCCTGGCACTCGGGACCGACCCGGTTCGTCGGCGGTTCGTCGGCCATCTCACCCTGGCACGACTGAAGCGCCGAGCGAACATGCCTCGCGTTCTCGGGGAGCTGTTCACGGCCGAGTGGGACGTCGACTCGGTCGCACTCGTCGAGAGCACCCTGCGTTCCGACGGCGTTCGCTACGCGACGCTCGCCGAGTACGCGCTGTCAAGCGAGTGAGTAGGTCGCGTCGAGACGGGCCTTGCCCCCGTCGTGGGTCGTGACCCGCTCCTCGTCGACCAGCTTCACGAGGTGACCGAGCACGCTGAACGCCGCCGGTCGGTGCAGGGCCACCCGGACCGCTGCGTAGAGCTCGGTGACCATGTCGGGAATCGTGACGAGGCCACGTTCGATCGCGCCGAGGACCTGGCGTTCTCGGTCGAGTCGGTGCTCGACGAGGCCGCTGATGAACCCGCTCGGATCGGTGATCGGAGGCCCGTGGGTGGGAAGCGCGACCGAGTGCTCCATCTCGGCGACCCGGCGCAGAGAGTCGATGTATGCAGCCATGTCGCCGTCGGGCGGTGACACGACGGTCGTGCTCCATCCCATGACGTGGTCGCCGGGGAACAGCACCGGTGCGGTGCCGGTCGGGGCGGAGCCGACCGATGCGGAGAAGCACGTGTGGTTCGAGGTGTGTCCCGGTGTGTGCGTCGCCCGCACGACGGTGGAGACGTCGCCGGTCCCGAAGGTCACCTCGTCGCCGGTGCGGACCTCGACATCGGGGACGAAGCCGAGGTCGGTCGACTCCTCCATCTTGGGCATCCCCTCGGGTTCGTCGATGTCGAGCCCGCCGTCGTCGTCGACCTGATCGTCCGGAACCACACCGAACTCGTCCGGGAGGGAGCCGAGGTCCCACGACTCGGTGGTCGCCGCGTGGGGACCGAAGGCGTAGGTCGGAGCGCCGGTCTCGGACTTCAACCACTCCGCGAGCGGTGAGTGGTCCGCGTGGCAGTGCGTCACGAGGATCGCTGCCACGTCGTGCCCTTCGAGCGCGTTGGCGAGTGCATCTCGGTGTTGGTCGAGGGCGGGGCCCGGGTCGACGACCGCGACGGGGCCATCGCCGACGATGTACGTGCCCGTACCGTGGTAGGTGAACTTCGACGGGTTCCGGGCGATCACGCGCCGAACGCCGGGACACACCTCCGCCGCCACCCCGTACTCGAAGTCGGCGCGATCGAGCATCAAGAACTGCACGATGACATTCTGACGGGCTCGGTGGCGGCGAGTCCGAGTCGGCGGTGGTGTCACGGCCAGGGGAGTGGAGTGATCTCGCCGACCTTCTCGCCGTGACCGAGGACCGCGACGTGTGCGACCCGCCTCGCCTCCTCGTGTGCGTCGACGTCGACGCCGAGGCGTCGGAGCATCTCCACGCTGACGGAGCGACGCGTGTCGTCGGAGCCGTCGGCGACCTTCACTGCGGCCGCCGACCCGTCGGCCAGCCCGGCGACCATCACCCCGGCGGCTCCTTCCTTGGCGACGAGGCCGTCGATCGAGGCCATCCACACGGTGACGTCCCGACCGGTCCCGCCGACCATCCACGGATGGAGACGCATCGCCGCAGCGATCCCCGCCTCCGGAGCGTCCGGACCCGAGATCGTTCCGATCGACCGGGCGAGATCGACCAGACGGACGACGTGGGTCGGTGCGCCGCACCCATCCACACCGACGTGGTCGACGGCGGCGCCGAGCCTGACGAGATGGTCGGTGATCGCCTGCTGCAGGGGATGAAGCGGATCGCGGTATCCGGTCGTCGGCCATCCGTTGACGGCGCAGGTCGCGAGCATCCCGGCGTGTTTACCCGAGCAGTTCTGTTGGAGCGACGACGGCTCGACGCCGGTGCGGCGGGCCATCTCGTTCGCCTCCGCCCCGAGAGGAAGCGTCTTCGTGTTCTCGAGGTCATCGACACCGAGCGCGTGCCGATCGAGGATCTGGATCACCCGCGCCAGGTGGTCGGGTTCGCCCGAGTGGCTCGCGCACACGAGTGCCAGCAGATGCGCCGGGAGATCGAGACCGAGCGACACCATCGCCGACGCCTGGAGTGGCTTCAACGCCGAGCGGGGATAGATCGCCGTCCGCACGTCGCCGAGCGACGACACCACCGCTCCGTCGGCCGCCACCACCACGCCGATCCCGTGATGGATCGACTCGTCGTACCCGCTCCGCCGGGCGACGGCGATCGGCGCGACCGAGTCGGCGGAGATCGACACGGCCGACATTCCAGCACGTCTCGCGCCGAAGCAGCCGCCGATCGTCGGACGCTCTCGTGCGGCACCGAGCTCGGGTGTCATGCTCGCCGCATGGTCACGAACACGACGACGCCCGAGTGGACACCCGTCATCGACGGGATCGACTTCGGTGAAGGACCGCGTTGGCGCGACGGCCGGCTCTGGTTCAGCGATTTCTTCCAGCAGACGATCTCGTCGGTCGAGATCCACCCCGACGGATCGGGAACGCGACACGTCGAGGTCGAGCACGACGGCCGCCCGTCCGGGCTCGGCTGGCTCCCCGACGGTCGGCTGCTCTTCGTCTCGATGATCGATCGGCGAGTGATGCGTCGCGAGACCGATGGCTCGATCGTGGTGCACGCCGAACTGGCCGACGTGACCGGCGGGTTCTGCAACGACATGGCGGTGTCCGCCGATGGGACCGCCTACGTCGGCAACTTCGGCTTCGATTTCGAGAGCGGGGAGGAACCGTCCGCCACCCGGCTGGTCATCGTCTCGCCGGACGGCACCGTCCGTGTCGACGACCACGAACTGATGTTCCCGAACGGCTCGGTGATCACCCCCGACGAACGCACCCTGATCGTGGGTGAGTCGTTCGGTGCGACGTACACCGCGTTCACGATCGCTGACGACGGTTCGCTCACCGATGCCCGGGTGTGGGCCGAGGTTCCGGGAACCGCACCCGACGGCTGCACGCTCGATGCCGAGGGAGCCGTCTGGTACTCCGACGCCATGGGTTCGCAGGTCGTCCGGGTGGTCGAGGGCGACCACGGCGTCGACGATCCGAACGTCACCCGGCTCGCCACACCCGACTCGACGTTCGCCTGCATGCTCGGCGGTGATGACGGGCGCACGCTGTTCGTGCTCTGCTCGGCCGGCTCCCACCCCGATCAGGTCAGTGGCAGCTCGACCGGGCGGATCTGGTCGACCCGCGTCGACCATCCCCGCGCCGGGAGGCCGTGACCGCGAGCTGTGCTAGCCGGCTGCGACGTCGAGGATGCCGACGGACGGGCGGTTCAGGAACCGCACCTGGGGTGCGCCCGCTCGCTCGAGCCCCACGCACGTCGACTGGTAGATCAGGTTGCCGCTCACGTCGTGGAGGCCACCGCGGGCAACCGATCGGGGCACGTCGCTGAACGTGACCAGCGGTCCGACGAAGGGAACGACCACCTGTCCGCCGTGCGTGTGGCCAGAGATCGTGACGTCGACCGTCGAGTTCGCGGGCAGTCCCATCACGGCGTCGGGGCGATGTGAGACGAGGATCGCGAGATCTCCGGGGTCGGAACGAAGGAGGTCGTCGATCATGCCGGTCGACTCGTCCGAAGACCAGTCGTCGCGGCTTCCGCCGATCCGCACCACCTGGCCGCGGATGTCGAGCTCGACGATGTCGTCGACGAGAACCTGGACCTCGGTGCCCTCGGTCATCTCCGCGAGCCACGCGACACGATCGACGTTGCCCTCGACCGCGTACACGCCATGTGGCGCCGACATGCGCGACATCAGCTCGGCGAACCCCTCGACCTCCACGTCGAACTCACTCTCGCCGCCTTGAAAGACGTCGCCGGCGATGACGATCACGTCGGGGTCGGCGTCGAGCACGCGGTCGACGGCGTCATGCTCATACGACCCGACCGACCGCGTCTGGATGTCGGCGAGCACGCCGATGCGGATCGTCTCCTCGGTGGCCATCTCGGTCCTCACGTCGATGCGGTCGACGCGGAGCCACCACGGCTCGATGTGCGTTGCGTAGACACCGACCGCGGCGGTGGCGGCCGCGAGGCCGGCCAGGACCCGGGCGCCCCCGGTGAGACCGCGGCCGAGACCGAGCACGATCGCTGCTCCGATGATCGCGAGGGGCGCCGCGATCACGATGGCGTGGTACAGGAAGCGGATGACGGTGAAGAACCCCCCACCGCGCAGGACGAGTCGGGCGATCGCGACCGTCCCGAACACGATGGCCGTGGCGCCGAGACAGAGGACGAGCCAACGGACGCCCACGGGACCGCCCGCAACAGCCTGATCGTCGTCGTCGGCGGCCGCGTCGGTTGCGTGGGCGCCGGTTGCACGGGGCAACGAGTCGTCGCCGTCACGACCGACGACCCACACGGCAGCGATGCCGACGAGCGGTGCGCCGATGGCGAGCAGAGCCGGTCCGTCCACCGCTCCACTCTGGCCGACGAGCCGGCGGCGGACCGGCCAGGGCGTCAGATGTCGGGGTTGCCGTACATCTCGCCGAGCGGATCGGAGATCAGCTCGAGGCGCTCCCCGTCGGGTCCGGCGAAGTAGATCGACGAGTCGCCGATGACGAACATCTCGACGCCGGCCGCGTCGAGCTTGTCCTTCAGACGCGACCAGTTCTCCGGGGTGACCGAGATCGCGAGGTGGTGATGGCCGCCGTGGACCTCGGCGTAGTCGTCGAGCCCGAGACCGGGGAAGTCGAAGAACGCGAGCCGGTTGCCGTTGCCGATGTCGAAGAAGAAGTGCGTCGAGCCCACGTAGTCGCGGTTCTCGAACAACTCGGTCAGCGGGAACTCGAGCAGGCCCTGATAGAAGTCGATGGTCTGCTCGACGTCGGACGAGATGAGCGCTTCGTGGTGCTGGCCGCGAGCCGACGACGGCGGTCGCTGCTCTGTGGGCAGCAGGTGCTTCGTGCGGAGCCGTTCCCACTCGTCGGTCCGGTCCGGGTGGTCGCCGTCGTGAGCGGATCCGGACATCGGATCGTCGGTGTGCGTCGTGTCACCAGCCATGCGGTCAGGCTGTCACAGGTTCGCCGGGGCTGCCCCGTCCGGCAGCCGCGGCGAGCGACGCCCGGACGACGATCGGGCTACGGCGACATCAGTGCAGCGAATCGACGTCGCCATTCGACGGACGGCTTGTCGGACTGCACGCTGGCGGTCGCCTGCTGATCGAGTGGGAGTACGCCGGGCACGGTCTCGAGCATCGCCTTGTCCTCCGCGCCGATGGCGCGGTCGAACGAGATGATCTCCTCGGGATCGGTCGAGTGGTCGTCGTTGCGCCACACCACGAAGGTGAAGTGACTCGTGACGTCGTCGATCGGCGACGAGCAGAGCAGGATCAGGTGATCGAGCCCGGTCTCGTAGTGGATCGTGCTCCGCACGGTGAAGGGCAGGTGGAAGCCGGTGGTCATGCGCCGAGTGATCACGTCGCCCTCGAGCCCCGACGCCACCGCGCCGGCCTCGTTGCCGACCTCGACCGTGTACTCGTACCCGTAGAAGTCGTCGTCGAGCTGCTGCAGCTCGAGCTTCGGGACCGCCGTGCGGTCTTGCAGACCGAAGGTGCCGACGTGCACGTACGGGAAGTGGGAGATGTCGAGGAAGTTGTCGGTCATCCGGGTCGCCGACGTGGTCCAGGTCTCGACACCGGAGTTGATCCGTCGGTAGGCCGGGTCGTCGTCGGCGTCGATGCACGGGATCGTGCCGGCCGGCTCGTCGGCGAGGCAGAGCCACACGAGTCCGTATCGCTCGGCCACGTGGACGGTCGGGAGGTGTGCTGCCGGTGGAACCGGGCGACCGGGACCGGACGAGGGGACCTCGACGCACCGACCCGCGTCGCCGAAGAGCCAGCCGTGATACGGGCATTCGAGACATCCGTCGGAGACCGACCCGTTGCTGAGCGGAGCCTCGCGGTGGGGGCACCGGTCGGGAGCGCCGACGACGCGACCGTCGGCCGAACGCCAGAGCACGAGGTCGCGACCGAGGAGCCGGACGGCGAGGGGGCCGTCGGCGACGTCGGTCGATTCGGCAACGACGTACCAGTGGTCGGTGAGCGCAGCGTTCTCGATCAACACCGTGTGGTGCCTCCGGGTGTCGGACGGGAGATTGGTCTGATGGTCATACCAAAGCGTCGACTGTAGCTCCTCGGTCGACGCGGTCGATTCGTGGTGCCGCGCAGCGTCGATGCGTCAGTCCGAGACGTGCGGCAGCATCGAGCGCCGCCGGTCGATCGGGCGCAGCGATGAGGACGACCGACACGTCCTCGCCGAGAGCGAGGCGGGCGGCGGCGGTGCCGAGGACGGTTTCACCGAGGACGATTTCACCTGTCACGGATGCGTCTGAGACGGATTCGTCTGTCTCGGACGTCTCGGGCACGGCGTTCTCGCACGCGCCGCGTGCGGGGCTCGCGCCCACGATCACGGCGGTCAGGACGTGGCGGGCATCGCCGACCGATACGACGCTGCCGGTGCCCGGCACCGAGGGTCCGTAGGACTCCGCGTGGTGGAGGAGGGGCTGGCCGTTCCGTTCGACGCGCAGCGACGCGTGGAGGTGTCCGGCGACCTCACCGGACCGACCGAGGGCGATCTCCTCCACGACGGTGCAGGCGGCGTCCCCGGCGAGTTGGACGTGCGTCGCGAGGGTGTGATCGGATCCCGCTACCGAGATCGTGGGTTCCGGCCACCAGTCGAGTCGGGCGCCGGCGTCGACCGTGATGCTCGTGTGCGACGACGACGCGGCACCGGACGCACCCGGCATCACCATCGCAGCGCCGACCGTGCCGACGTCGGCCACAGCGCCCGGATCGACGGCGATCGAGAGGTCGAATTCATCTCCGCCGAGGGGCCCCGCGGCGGACGCTGCGACGAGGACCCGTCGGCCCGCGCACCGGACGGCGTACGGAGGCTCACACCTCGCATCGACGATCCGCACGTCACGCCTGGGGTCAGACCCAGAACGTGATGTCGCGCCGAGTCGGAGGTGAGCGGCTGCGCGCATCAGGAGGCCGCGATGTGTGCGTCGTGTCGACGCGCCACTTCGGCACGGACCCAGTCCGCGACGGCGGCGGCGCCGATGGCATTGCGCAGCGACGTCGGCGTGACGGGACGCCCGGGTCGTCGCTCCTGTGCGTCGCCGACCATCCGATCGACGTCCGCTCCGACGAGCGGACCGAGATCGGTCTTGTTGATCACGAGGAGATCGGCGAGTGCGACGCCGGGTCCGCCCTTGCGGGGCACGTCGTCGCCGCCGGCCGTGTCGATCACGAAGATCTGGACGTCGACGAGACCCTGACTGAAGATCGCGGTCAGGTTGTCGCCGCCCGACTCGACGATGGCGAGGTCCACGTCGCCGTGGAGCTCCTCGAGCCGCTCGACCGCGTCGAGATTGGCGGAGATGTCGTCGCGGATCGCCGTGTGGGGGCAACAGCCCGTCTGCACTGCGGCGATCCGATCGTCGTCGAGTGCGGCCGCCCGCCGGAGCGCATCGGCGTCCTCGGTCGTGAAGATGTCGTTGGTGACGACCACGACCGACATCTCGTCGCGCAGCAGCGAGCAGAGCGATTGAACGAGTGTGGTCTTCCCCGACCCGACGGGCCCGCCGATCCCGAGGCGGAGGGTGGTGCGGGCGTGTCCGGAGTGAGCGTGCGCTGCCGGGTGCCCGGGTGGCTCGGAGCTGCGCGGCGGCCACGGCGAGTGGATCGAGGGCGAGGAGCTTGACGGCGGCTCCGTGGACAGCCGAGGCGAGGTGGTGGAGTTCGAGGCGAGCGGCGTCGAGAGGCGTTCCTCGGACATCGGCGACGAGAGCACCCATCACGATCGCCCGGTGCCGATCGCGAGTGCGGCGGAGCAGATCGGCGCGGTCGTCGATGAGAGTGAGACCCGCTCGGTGGAGCTGGCGTCCGAGCGACCGACTCGTTTCACGGAGGTGCGGCGAGAGTGTGCGCACCTCGTACTCGGCGTCGAGGTCGTCGAGGTCGTGGCCGACCACGGCCGCGGCGGCGAAGGCGGCGTCGACGAGTCCGGTCGTGGCGAGCCGTCCGGTGAGAAAGCGCTCCGTGGTGGCCAGGTCGACCACGTCCCCGATCTGGACCGCCGCCTCGACTCCGGCCGAGTGAGTGTGACCCCCGGTGGGTAGACGCCCGTCGGCGAGCACCATCATCACGACGTCGAGATCACTCACGCGGCGTCACCATCCACGACCCGGCACCGACCTGGGCGAAAGCGGACACTGTCCGGATCTGGCCCGGGCGGAAGCGGACACTGTCCGGATCTGGCCCGGGCGGAAGCGGACACTGTCCGGATCTGGCCCGGGCGGAAGCGGACAGTTCCCACGAGAGACGTGAGGCATGAGAGACGTGAGGCACTGGATCAGAACATCATGTAACGCTGGGCCATCGGGAGTTCGACGGCGGGGGCTTCGGTCATCAGTTCGCCGTCGACGTGCACGGCGAACGTGTCGGCGTCGATCTCGATGTGCGGCGTGGCGTCGTTGAGCGGCATGTTCCCCTTGCCGACGGCTCGGGTGTCGTCGATCGGGACGAGGCGGCGGGCGACCCGGAGCCGGTTCTCGATGCCGTCGTCGAGTGCGGCCTCTGCGACCCATGCGACCGATCGGCCAGCCGCGACGCCAGGTGCGGCGCCGAACATGGGGCGGGGCAGCTCGGGTTGCGGCGTCGGAATCGACGCATTGGCGTCGCCCATCGCGGCGTGGGCGATCATGCCGCCCTTCACCACGGCGTGGGGACGCACCCCGAAGAACGCGGGCTCCCACAGCACGAGGTCGGCGAGCTTGCCCGTCTCGACCGAACCGACCTCGCTCGCGAGGCCATGTGTGATCGCCGGGCAGATCGTGTACTTGGCCACGTAGCGGCGAGCGCGCAGGTTGTCGGCCGGACCGTCGGACGCGTCGCCGATCGTCAGCGCACCTCGCCGCGCCTTCATCACGTGCGCCGTCTGCCAGGTGCGGATGACGACCTCACCGATACGGCCCATCGCCTGCGAGTCGGAGCCGATCATCGAGATCGCGCCGAGGTCGTGCAGTACGTCCTCCGCGGCGATGGTCGACGGGCGGATTCGAGACTCGGCGAAGGCGAGGTCCTCGGGAACCGTCGGATTGAGGTGGTGGCAGACCATCAGCATGTCGAGGTGTTCGGCGACGGTGTTGACGGTGTGCGGCCGGGTCGGGTTGGTCGACGACGGCAGCACGTGCCGATGCGAGGCCACGGTCATGATGTCGGGTGCGTGACCGCCGCCGGCACCCTCGGTGTGGAACGTGTGGATTGACCGACCGTCGATCGCGTCGAGCGTCGACTCGACGTAGCCGGCCTCGTTGAGAGTGTCGGTGTGAATCGCCACCTGCACACCCGACTCGTCGGCGATCCGCAGGCACACATCGATTGCGGCGGGCGTCGTTCCCCAGTCCTCGTGCAGCTTGAAGCCCGCCGCCCCGGACCGGAGCTGCTCCCACAGCGCGTCGGGCGAGACCGTGTTGCCCTTGGCGAGGAGAGCGACGTTGATCGGCCAGTGGTCGAGCGCCTCGAGCATCCGCTCGAGGTGCCAGGCGCCCGTGACCGTGGTGGCCTTGGTGCCCTCGGCCGGGCCGGTGCCACCACCGACGATGGTGGTGATGCCGGCGGACAGCGCCTCGTCGAGCTGCTGAGGGCAGATGAGGTGCACGTGGCAGTCGATGGCGCCCGCGGTGACGATGCGTCCGTTGCCGGCGATGACCTCGGTCGACGGACCGATCACGAGGCCGTCGGTGATGCCGTCCATCGTCTCGGGGTTCCCCGCCTTGCCGATGCCGACGATACGGCCGTCGGTGATGCCGATGTCGGCCTTGACGACACCCCAGTGGTCGAGGATGACGGCCCCCGTGACGACGAGGTCGCACGCCCCGCCGCCGCGGGTGGTCGTGGCCTGACCCATCGACTCGCGAATGACCTTTCCGCCGCCGAAGACGACCTCGTCTCCACCGACGCAGTGGTCCTCGGTGACCTCGATCCAGAGGTCGGTGTCGGCGAGACGGATCCGGTCGCCGGTCGTGGGGCCGAACAGAGCGCGGTAGCGAGATCGTTCGATGTAGCTCACGCGCTGCTCCCGTCGTGTGGGTCGGAGCCCGGTCGGTCGAGTGGTCCGGCGACGTCACCCCGGAGACCGGCGACGATGCGATCACCCACGAGCGGGACGAGGCTGACGTCGGTGGCGATGCCGGGCTCGAACCGGATGGCGGTTCCCGCAGGAACGTCGAGCCGCTGACCGCGAGCGGCGTCGCGATCGAACGACAGCGCCGGGTTCGACTCGGCGAAGTGGTAGTGCGATCCGACCTGCACCGGTCGGTCGCCGGTGTTCTCGACGCGCAGTGTGGTGACCGGTCGACCGGCATTGATCTCGATGGGGTCACCGCCGTCCGGGGTGCCGTCGGGGCCGACGATCTCGCCCGGCACGAGCGCGAGGTCGTCGGCCGGCGCGTCGCCGCCGATCGGGTCGTGGAGTGTCACGAGCTTCGTGCCGTCGGGGAACGTGGCCTCGACCTGGATCTGGTGGAGCATCTCGGGGATCCCGACCATGACGTCGGCCCGGGTGAGCACGTGGCGACCGTCCTGCATCAGGTCGGCGACCGTGCGCCCGTCACGCGCTGACTCGAGCACCCAGTCGGTCAGGACCGCGACCGTCTCGGGATGGTTGAGCCGGAGCCCTCGCTCTCGTCGCTCCCGAGCGAGCTGGGCGGCGGTACGCACCGCCAGCCGGTCCTGTTCGTGAGGGGTCAGTCGCATGCGGGTCCGATCATCGCGCGGCGCGGACACACGGTGTCAGCCACCATCTGTCCCATCTGCCCTGGCTTCGGCGGGTCGTCGGACAGATGGTGTCCAACACCGTCTGTCGGGTTCATCGGGTGAGGAGAGCGGCGTCGACGGCGGCGTGGCAGCCGACCGTGCCGTCGACCACCTGTGTGACTCCGAGGTCGACGGCGACCGATGCGAGTGAGTAGGCGTCGTCGAGCGAGAACCCGCCCCGGTCGACGAGCAGCTTCAGCATCTCGTCGGCCGCCATCGCCATGGCGTCGTGGAGTGCTTCGACCCCGTCGCCGAATCCGTGGGTGAACCACTGGTCGGCGGTCCGAAGGAGCGGTCCGTTGGTGTCGACGTCGTCGGCGATCGAGAGCCGCAGCGTGACGTCGAGCGACGCCTCGATCGCGGTTCCGCAGATCTCGCCGTCGCCCTGGGCGAAGTGCGGGTCGCCGACGTAGAAGCGGGCGCCCTCGTGGAACACCGGGTAGTGGACGGCGGCTCCCACTCCGAACCGCCAGTTGTCGACGTTGCCTCCCCACACACCCGGCGGAATGCTCGACCGGCGCTCCCCGTCGGGTGCCACGCCCATCACTCCGAGGTGCGGTCGGACCGGCACCTCGACGGGTCGGCTGAACGGCTCCCGGCTCGCCGGGTCGGGCTGGGTCACGACGCCCGGAACGTCGTACAGCTCGAGCGTCGTGAAGTCGTACGCGAACATCGGTCGGGCGGTCGCCGGGAACTCGACGCCGCAGCCGTCGGCGCGGGCCGGTGGATCGACGAGCTCGTAGATCGTGATCCGCTCCTTGCCCATCTTCTCGTGGAACAGACCCCAGTTGGCGGCGCAGTTCGACCCGTAAGGGAGCCGGGGGTTCATGGAGGTGATCTCGACCCTGAGCGTGTCGCCCGGCTGGGCGCCGATGACCTCGATGGGCCCGGTCATGATGTGCACGCCGGGCTCCCGGCTCGCCTCGGGGATCCCGTCCCAGATCGCACGGATGCCGTCGTCCATCAGGAGGTCGGGTGCGTCGCCGGCGTGGTGGGTGACCGCCTCGATGGTGAGCTCCGTTCCCGATTCGACCCGCAGCGTCGGCTCGATGTCGGCGTCGAGATGACCCCAGAAGCAGGTGTCGGGGGTGGCGGTCAATCGTTCAGCGCTCATGATGGTCTGACCATAAGACCACCGTGTGAACGCAGCGTTTCCGGAACAGCACGAAACGGACCCGGCACCGGACATGCTGTTCTCACCCTCCTCTTCCCCGGCTCCCAGCGTCCTCACAGGAGTGCGTCGGAGAGTCGTCGAATGTCATCGAATCGAACCGTTCCGGTCGTCACGGCGGCCGCGCTTCTCGTGCTCGCGTCAGCCTGCGGCGGGGCCGACGACGACTCCGGTGCGGTCGCCGACACGTCGGCGACCCTCGCCGACCTCGAGCCGATCGACACTGATGCGCTCACCGACGGTGACACCATCGACGAGCCGGCGGTCGCGTCCGATCCGGCCGACCGCGTCGCGGGTGTCGCCGGGTTGACGTGCGACGAGCAGGCGGCCTTGTTCGCAGCCGGGCCGTCGGTGAACCCCGACCTCGCAGACCCCGAGGCGAGCGCAGTCTGTGACGGCGACAGCATCGTCGTCACGTCGAACGGCATCCCCGACTACACGTACATCGAGACGTCGCCGGGGTCGCCGCGCGCCGCCGATCACGTCTTCACCATCCCGGCCGAGCCGGAGATGGCGAGCGAGACGACGGACGTCCCCGGACTCGGAACCGCGGCGGTGTCGCTCACCGGGATCCCGATCTACGGCCCGACCGAGGGGACGGGCGGCGACGTGCTGGACCTCGACAATCTCAGCGACTGCGGCAGCCACAACGGGCCGACCGGATTCCACATCCACCTGCTCGGCACGAGCGAGACCACCGACTGCCTGTTCGCGCCGGCCGAGGTGGCCACCGAACCGCAGCTGGTCGGGTATGCGTTCGACGGCTATCCGATCTACACCGGCAACGACCAGTACACGTCGTCGTGGGAGCTGACCGACGCGTCGCTGTTCGCGACGGACACGTGGGCGGCCCACTCGTACGTGGAAGGGTCCGGCGACCTCGACGAGTGCAATGGGCGTGTCGACGGCGACGGCAACTACGCGTACTACACCACCGACACGTTCCCCTACGTCCTCGGCTGCTACTCAGGCGTGGTCGATCTCGATGGTGCAGGCGGAGGTGGCGGAGGAGGTGGCGGCGCGGGTGGCCCTGGCGGACCGCCGGCCGGGGGGTGATCGAGAGATGAGCCATCGCAGCGATGTCACGACGAGCAGTGCGGATGTCGAGCGGAGGATCTCGCGTCGCGCTGCGCTGCGCTCGGCGGCCGGTGCGGCGATCATCGGCGCCGCTGTCGGTTCTTCGAGCCGAGCCGTCGAGTCCGCATCGGACGGACCGAGCGACGCCGATGCCGGCTTCTGCACCGACATGGCCACGCATCACGTCCAGGCGCTCGCGATGTGCCAGCGCGTCCTCGGTCGGGACGTGGGTGATCCGGTCGTCGCGGCTGCGACCGAGGTCCTTCAGAACCAGTCGATCGAGGTCGGGATGATGCGGGCCTGGTTGACCGACTGGGGTCGGTCGACGGCGAGACCCGAAACCGTGATGGGGTGGATGGGAGCGAACGGCGGCGCCGGGGTCCCGCTCGAACAGATGCAGGGCTATGCGTCGGACGCGGCGATGCGAACGCTGTCGAACGGTGACGGGCTCGAGCAGGGCCGGATGTGGCTCGAGCTGATGAGAGAGCACCACGTCGGAGGAGTCGCGATGGCCACCGCTGCCCTTCCGCTCGTGGCCGCCGACAAGGTGAAGCGTCTCGCCGAGACGCAGATCATGGTGCAGACGTTCGAGGTCGAACAGTACGACCAGCTGATCGCTGGTGAGTACGCCATCGAGGGGTGGATCGAGCCAGAGAGCTTCACTCAGTCGGTCGTCTGGTACTGCGATCTGTCGTGACGCGTCAGGTGAGCGGCTTCATGAACGACCAGAGGTGTCCGGCCGGGTCGATCGCGCTGTACTCGCGGTACCCGTAGGGCTGGTCGACGGGGGCGTACCGGATGGTGGCGCCCTCGGCGACGGCGTGCCGGTGGTGCGCGTCGACGTCGCCGACCATGATCGCCATCGTCGCGCTGGCGCCGTCGAGCCGCTTCGGCGTCGACAGGTCGTACTCGGGACTCTCGGGATGCATCCAAATGACGCCGTCGCCGGCCTCGATCTCTGCGTGCACGGCGTGTCCGTCGCCGTCGCGAGAGATCTCGCCCGGCCCGAAGCCGAACACCCGGCTCAGGTGGTCGAAGGCCCCGTCGATGTCGTCGTACACGAGGATCGCGATCCGTCGGTCGAGGGTGGTGTCCAGCATGGTCATGTCCTCCATGAGGTCGAGGAGGTCACCGGTCGCGACCTCGGTCGAG
>JBCDAK010000021.1:0-36379 GCA_039185545.1 Actinomycetota bacterium | reverse complement strand
GCTCGGTGAGTCGTCGGTGGAGATCGGCAACGTGATCAAGGTGATCAACTCGATCGCCGAGCAGACCAACCTGCTGGCGTTGAACGCGACGATCGAGGCGGCTCGCGCCGGTGAGGCGGGCAAGGGCTTCGCCGTGGTCGCCAACGAGGTCAAGGAACTCGCGAATCAAACGGCTCAGGCGACCGAGGAGATCTCGGCGCGCATCCAGGGCATCCAGTCCGACACGACCAACGCCGTCGAGGCCAACGAGCAGATCGGTGAGACGATCGAGCGGATCAACGAGATCTCGGCCACGATCGCGGCGGCGGTCGAGGAGCAGTCGGTGACGACGACCGAGATCGGTCGCTCGGTCGAGGAGGCTGCGATGGGCACTCAGGAGATCGCCCGATCGATCGGCGATGTCGCCGGAGCCGCCGAGGACACCCGTCAGTCGACCTCCGAGACCCGCACGTCGGCGGAAGAGCTCGCCCGCATGGCTGCCGACCTGAACCAACTCGTCGGCAACTACCGCTGAACACTCCAGCTTCCCGGGTGTTCGGCCCCGGTCGAGAGCCGTCGCGTGGAGGTCCCCGCGCTCTGTGCCGGGGAGCCGGGGGCGCTCTGAGCTCGATGTTGTGTCATCGCAGATGCGAGAAGCTCACGCTGGACACGAGATCGAACGACGGTGCCGGAGGGTCGCACCTCGGCACGAGCATCAGCTGCGGGGAATTCGCTGGTTGTCGACAACAGCTGAGCTCCCGGCTCATCGAGTGACTCGGACATCAACTTGTGGCACAGAAGCCTCAAGACCTCTCTGTCTCGGGCCGAAGAACTCAGCGTCGCTCGCCCCCCAGATCGACCGTCGCCGCCGTGCGATGCCGCAGCCCCAGCAAGGACCTCCCCATGCTCGCTTCGAACACCTCGGACCCCCGCCACTCGACGGTCGACGGCACGGTGAGTGCCCGTCGACGTATCAAGCTCGGTGTCAAGATCACCGCGGGGTTGGCCGTGATGGCCGCCGCGCTCTTCGCGGTCGCTGCGTGGCAGGTGACGAGCGCAGAGCGAGTCGGCGACAAGATCACGACGGTCGTCGAGAGCGACATGGCGGCGCAGACCCTCCTGCTCAACATCGATCGAGACGCGTATCAGGCTCAGATCGCGCTGGAGCAGATGGTGACGGCGACCGACGACGACCTGCCTGGGCTCGTCGAGGCGTACGAAGGCAATCGTGACCAGACCCAGAGCCGGTGGGACGAGTACACGGAGGTCGCCCGAGGGATCTCGGATGAGCAGAGCCGCTGGCCGAACTTCGACCTGGCCCGAGCGGAATGGGTCGCATTGACCGATGAGCTGTCTGCTCGTCTCGCAACGGGTGATCTCGACCCCGCCGATCCTGCGCTTCGCGAGGAGCTCATCGAAACGCGAGCAGCTTTCGACCGACTCCGGGACGTCGTCGATGGCATCGTCGAGGAGATCTACGTCCCCAACCAGGCCGACGTCATCGGCACCATCGACGGCAAGATCAACGACAAGCAGCAGACGGCGTGGATCTCGGCGCTGGTGCTCAGTGCCGTCCTCCTGGCCGGTGGGTGGCTGCTCGTTCGGAGCATCGCCGGTCCGATCAGGCTGGCGACGTCGCGAGCTCGCTCGATCGCCGATGGCGATCTCGACGTCGAGGACCTCGACATCGACCGCTCCGACGAGATCGGCGATCTGGCGACGGCGTTCAACGACATGTCGTCGGTGCTCTCGACCGTCGGTGCGCAGGCTCAGGCGATCGCTGACGGTCGTGTGTCCTCGGAGGTTCTCGACGAGCGCGTGCCAGGTGAGCTGGGTGACGCCTTCTCGACCATGGTCTCCTCCCTGAAGGGCATGGTCGAGCAGTTGAAGGGTTCGTCGCAGCAGCTCGCCGGCGCCGCCGAAGAGCTCACCGCGGTGTCGACCTCGATGGGAACGAGCGCAGAGCGCACGAGCACGGAGGCCACCTCGGCGTCGGCGACCGGTGATCAAGTGTCGTCATCGGTGTCGACGGTGGCAGCGGCGATCGAGGAGATGAATGCGTCGATCCGTGAGGTGTCGACGAACGCGACCGAGGCGTCGAACGTCGCGAGTGATGCGGTGGACGTGGCTCGGATGACGTCGGAGTCGGTGGCGAAGCTGGGTGAGTCGTCGGTGGAGATCGGCAACGTGATCAAGGTGATCAACTCGATCGCCGAGCAGACCAACCTGCTGGCGTTGAACGCGACGATCGAGGCGGCTCGTGCCGGTGAGGCGGGCAAGGGCTTCGCCGTGGTCGCCAACGAGGTCAAGGAACTCGCGAATCAAACGGCTCAGGCGACCGAGGAGATCTCGGCCCGCATCCAGGCGATCCAGTCGGACACGACGGGTGCCGTCGAGGCCAACGAGAAGATCAGCGAGACCATCGAGAAGATCAACGAGATCTCCGCCACGATCGCCGCGGCGGTCGAGGAGCAGTCGGTGACCACGACCGAGATCGGTCGATCGGTCGAGGAGGCCGCAACGGGCACCCAGGAGATCGCCCGTTCCATCGGCGACGTCGCCGCCGCAGCCGAGGACACCCGGAACTCGACCTCGGAGACCCGCACGTCGGCGGAAGAGCTCGCCCGCATGGCTGCCGACCTGAACCAGCTCGTCGGCCACTACCGCTGACCGCCAGCGCGGAGGTCCACGGTACATCCGACAGTGCCGTCCGACCGGCCGCGAGTCCTCGATCGGCCCTGCCCCGCACCGGGCAGGGCCGCCGTCGACTTCCCGTGTTGTTTGTCTCAAGTCGTCGGTCGGCCTGCCGATGACTCCAGCGAGCCCGAACGACGACCCGTCCAGATGGGCGTCTGCCGAACTGATCGTGAATCACATGGACCCCGCCCCTTCCGCTCCCGCCCATCGCCCGGCCTCGACGACCCAGTCCCTCGACGACTGATCGGTCACACAGCCGCCTCCTCGACCATCACAGGCCCGGATACGTCTCCACGCCCCAAGGACAGAAACGATGCTCGCTCCCAACGCTGAACACCATGCTCCGTCGTCCTCCGACGGATCGAACGTCGCACGGGCGTTCTCGGCGTCGCCTCGCCGGGTCGGCCTCGCCGCGAAGATCATCGCCGGGCTCGCGGTGATGGTCGTCGCCCTCGTGGTCGTCGGTGTCTGGCAGGCCAACGGTGCGAACCGAGTCGGTGACAAGCTGACCGAGATCGTCGAGCGCGACATGGCGGCCCAGGCGCTGCTGCTCAACATCGACCGCGACGCCTACCAGGCGCAGATCGCGATCGAACAGATGACTCAGGCGCCGCCCGCCGAGCGTGGTCCTTTCGTCGAGGACTACGAAGCGAACCGCGATCAGACGCAGACCCGCTGGGTCGAGTACACCGAGATCGCACGCGGGATCGGTGACGAAGAGTCCCGGTGGCCGAGCTTCGACATCGCCCGGTCGGCATGGGTCGCACAGGCCGACTCGATCGTCGATCGGCTGGTCAACGACACGGCCAGCACCGATCCGGACTTCCGCTCCGACCTCGTGGAGAGTCGAGTCGCCTTCGACGGCGTCCGCAGCGTCCTCGACGGGATCGTCGAGGAGATCTACGTGCCCAATCAGGCCGAAGTGGTGACGGCGATCGACGACAAGACCTCGAACAAGGCGACGACGGCATGGCTGTCGTCGCTCGGGCTCGGTGCCGTTCTCCTCATCGGGGGATGGCTCCTCGTCCGGAGCATCTCGACGCCGGTGAAGCTCGTGACCGCCCGGGCTCGGTCGATCGCCGATGGCGAGCTCGACGTCGAGCCGCTCGAGTTGAACCGGAACGACGAGATCGGCGACCTGGGACGTGCGTTCAACGACATGTCCGGGATGCTCTCTACCGTCGGGTCGCAGGCGCAGGCCATCGCGGACGGCCACATCTCGGACCCCGTCCTGAAGGTGGAGATCCCAGGCCAGTTCGGCGCCGCCTTCGGATCGATGACGGCCTCGATCACCGACATGGTCGAGCAGCTGAAGAACTCGTCCCAGCAGCTCGCCGGAGCGGCCGAGGAGCTCACCGCCGTGTCGACCTCGATGAGCACCAGCGCGGAGCGCACGTCGTCGGAGGCGACGGCAGCGTCGGCGACCGGTGACGAGGTGTCGGCGTCGGTCGGCACGGTCGCCGCCGCGATCGAGCAGATGAACGCCTCGATTCGTGAGGTGTCGACCAACGCCACCGACGCATCGAACGTCGCCAACGACGCCGTCCAGGTCGCCCGGGTGACGTCCGACTCGGTCGCCAAGCTCGGTGAGTCGTCCGAGGAGATCGGCAACGTGATCAAGGTGATCAACTCGATCGCCGAGCAGACCAACCTCCTCGCTCTCAACGCGACCATCGAGGCGGCTCGCGCCGGTGAAGCCGGCAAGGGCTTCGCCGTGGTCGCCAACGAGGTCAAGGAGTTGGCGAATCAGACCGCCCAGGCGACCGAGGAGATCTCGGCCCGGATCCAAGGCATCCAGTCCGACACGTCCGGTGCCGTCGAGGCGAACGAGCGCATCAGCGAGACCATCGAGCGGATCAACGAGATCTCGGCCACGATCGCTGCAGCGGTCGAGGAGCAGTCGGTGACCACGACCGAGATCGGTCGCTCCGTCGAGGAGGCCGCCATGGGAACCCAGGAGATCGCCCGGTCCATCGGTGACGTCGCGAACGCTGCGGAAGAGACCCGCCAGTCGACGTCGGAGACGAGGACCTCGGCCGAGGAACTGGCTCGCATGGCCGCCGACCTCAACCGGCTCGTCGGCAACTACCGCTGATCCGACCCGTACCCGCCCACCACATCAAGGACCTGACATGGAAGAAGACGACGAGATCATCGGCGAATTCCTCGCCGAGTGCTACGAGGGTCTGGAGCGCATCGAGCAAGGTCTCGTCGTTCTCGAGGCCACTCCCGACGACACGCCGACCCTCACCGAGGTGTTCCGGATCCTGCACACCATCAAGGGAACGTGTGGGTTCTTGGGCTTCGGCAAGCTCGAGACGGTCGCCCACCGAGGCGAGAACCTGCTCAGTCTTCTCCGTGACTCCGTCCTCGAGATGGACGGGGAGATCACCGACGCGCTGCTCGCCACGAACGACGCGATCGGGGTCATCCTCGGATCGATCGAAGCGTCCGGTGAAGAGGGCGATCAGGACTTCTCGTCGCTGATCGCGACCCTCGAGACGCTCGCCGCTCGCGCCGACCACGTCACGTCCGGTGGAGCAGCAGCGCCTGCGCCCGCCGAGACGATCGAGGTCGCCGACGAGCCGGCTGCCGAGCCGCCGGCCGACACCGAGACCGACGCTGGCGTCGAGACCGATGTCGAGCAGGTCGAGGCATCCGACGAGTCCACCGACGACGCATCCCTCGTCGCCGAACAGGCCGAGGTCGACACCGAGGCCGCAGCGAGCGAGCTCGTCGAAGGCGTCATCGCCGAGGCGAAGGCCGACGATCCGTCCTCCGACCGCATCGGGGACCTCCTCGTCGCCGACGGGGTCGCCGATCGCACCGACGTCGAGGTGGCCGCCGCCGAGCAGTCGCTCGGTGACTCGCGCAAGATCGGCAACATCCTCGTCGACGAAGGTCGCGCCGAGCGCAAGGACGTCGAGACCGCAGCATCGCGTCAGCGTGGTGCCGCCGACTCGTCGATCCGCGTCGACGTCGGCGTGCTCGACACCCTGATGAACCTGGTCGGCGAGCTGGTGCTCTCACGCAACGAGATCGTCCAGCTCACCGGCGACGACAAGAACGAGGGCTTCGTCGCCCCCGCGCAGCGGCTCAATCTCATCACCAGCGAGCTGCAGGAGAGCGTCATGAAGACGCGTATGCAGCCGATCGGAACGATCTGGAACAAGCTGCCCCGAGTGGTGCGCGACCTGTCGCACCAGTTCGACAAGCAGATCCGGCTCGAGATGGAGGGCAAGGAGACCGAACTCGACCGCACGATCCTCGAGGCGGTCAAGGACCCCCTCACCCACATGATCCGCAACACCGTGGATCACGGGATCGAGGACCCCGACGTCCGCGTCGCCGCGGGCAAGGACGCCGAGGGCTACCTCCGTCTGAGCGCCAGTCACGAGGGCGGCCAGGTCAACATCGAGATCACCGACGACGGTGGCGGGATCGACGCCGCCAAGATCCGCAAGAAGGCCGTCGAGAAGGGTGTGATCACCGCCGAGGTCGCCGAGACGCTGCCCGATGCAGCCGCCGTCAACCTCATCTTCGCCCCCGGCTTCTCGACTGCCGAGAAGGTCACCGGTGTGTCGGGACGGGGCGTCGGAATGGACGTCGTGCGGACCAACATCGAGCGCATCGGTGGATCGGTCGAGGTGAAGACCACCGTCGGGCGCGGCACGAGTTTCAAGATCAAGATCCCGCTCACTCTGGCGATCATCCCGGCACTCATCGTGCGGTGCGACGGTCAGCGGTACGCCCTCCCGCAGCTCAGCTTGCAGGAGCTCGTCCGCCTCGGCCCGAACCAGAAGATCGAGGACGTCCACGGGGCGCCGGTGTACCGGCTCCGCGATCGGCTCCTGCCGATCGTCGACCTCCGGTCGCAGCTCGGTGCCGATCGGGTCGATCGCGATGACGCCAACATCGTCGTGCTCCACGCCGATGGTCGGCCGTTCGGGCTCATCGTCGACTCGATCGCCGACACCGAGGAGATCGTCATCAAGCCGCTCGGCCGCACGGTCAGCGACAGCGAGATGTTCTCGGGCGCGACGGTCATGGGCGACGGATCGGTCGCCCTGATCCTCGATGTCAACGGTCTCGCTGCCTCGAGCGGCGTTCTCAGTTCAGCCGCGTCGGTGGCCATGGAGGCCGAGGAGGAGGCCGAGCAGGCCAACTCGCTCGACACCATCGACGGGCGCACGGTCCTGCTCGTCGGCCTCGCCGACGACAACCGGGCGGCGATCCTGCTCGATCAGGTCGACCGCCTCGAAGAGTTCGCGCCCGATGCCATCGAGATGAGTGGGCATCGCGACGTGGTTCAGTACCGCGGCGAGGTCATGCCGCTGGTCGACCTCGGTCCGTCGACCGGACGCGGGTCCGGGACGATCGGCATGGGCCAGTCGGTCAGCGTGGTCGTGTGCTCGATCGAGGGCCAGCCCGTCGGGCTCGCCGTCGACGGGATCCTCGACATCGTGTCCCAGCCCGACGTGCGTCGCGACGGCGCCGGCGATGTCGAGTCCGTCGTGGTCGAGGGCCGCCTGATCGACCTCGTCGACGCCCACGAGATCGCCCTCAACAGTGGCGTGCTCCGCCTGGAGAGCGCCGTCCCGATCGGAGCCTACTGATGACGACCGAACAGACCGCCGGAGCCCTGCTCTGCACGTTCCGTCTCGCCGACCTCCTGTTCGGGGTCGACGTGCGTGACGTGCAGGAGGTGCTCCGCCACGCCGAGATCACCCCCGTTCCCCACGCGGCACCCGCCGTGGCAGGGCTGATCAACCTCCGGGGCCAGATCGCCACCACGATCGATCTGCGCACCCGCCTCGCACTCGACTCGATCGAGCTCGAGGGTGGACCCATGCACGTGGTCGTGCGAGCGGCCGGTGAGCCCGTCTCGCTTCTCGTCGATCGCATCGGCGACGTGCTGTCGGTCGATCACGAGGACTACGAACCGCCACCCGTGACGATCGACCCGGCCGTCGCCGAGCTGATCGTCGGTACCTACAAGCTCGAAGAGGAGCTCCTGCTCGTCGTCGACGTCGCCCGCGTGGTCGAGACCCACGTGACCCAGGGAGAAGAAGCAGCATGAAAGCCCTCGTCGTCGACGACGCCGGCGTCGCCCGGAAGATGGTCGGCAAGATGATGACCGAACTCGGGTTCGACGTCACGACCGCCAAGGACGGTCAGGACGCGCTCGACAAGCTCGACCCGTCGAACCCGCCCGATGCGGTAGTCACCGACTGGAACATGCCGGTGATGGACGGCACCGAACTCGCCAAGGCGCTGCGTTCGGCTCCCGAGACAGCGCTCGTGCCGGTGCTCATGATCAGCAGCGAGGCCGACCCGCGGCGGGTCGCCAAGGCGCTCTTGAGTGGGGTCGACGAGTACCTCTTCAAGCCCGTCGACTCCGGGATGATCCGTGAGCGTCTCGAGATCATGGGTGTCTACTCCGGCGGAACGTCGTGAGCGCCCCGGCCAAGATCCTCCTGGTCGACGACTCGATCGTCATCCGGGGGATGCTCAGCCGGTTCATCGACGCGGAATCCGATCTCGAGGTGGTCAGCACGGCCGCCGACGGGAGCATCGGTGTCCAGAAGGTCGACAAGTACCGGCCCGACCTCGTCGTTCTCGACGTCGAGATGCCGGTGATGACCGGTCTCGAGGCACTGAAAGCGATCCGCCAGAACCACCCGACGCTGCCGATCATCATGTTCAGCACGCTCACCGGGCGCGGTGCGTCGACGACACTCGACGCTCTCTCGGCAGGTGCGTCCGACTACGCACTCAAGCCCACGGCGTCCGGTGCGACCTCCGACGCACTCAACCAGGTCCGTGATGAGCTGATCGCCAAGATCCGTGCGCTGGTCGGTGCGCGTCGCAGCCGAGCCGCCGCTCGCCCGACGACCGCCTCGAACGCGCCGGTGTCGTACGCCCAGCGTTCGTCGCAGCGTCCGCCGGTCGGTGCGTTGGTGATCGGTAGTTCGACCGGAGGTCCCGCCGCCCTCGAGCGCGTGCTCCTCGACATCGAACGTCCTCTCGACGTGCCGTCGTTCATC
The DNA here is from genome assembly GCA_039185545.1 of Actinomycetota bacterium. GTDB lineage: Bacteria > Actinomycetota > Acidimicrobiia > Acidimicrobiales > Ilumatobacteraceae > Ilumatobacter_A. Next base: position 27,656 of record JBCDAK010000021.1, on the reverse strand, counting down.
GTCCAGCACATGCCCGAGAACTTCACGCGGGCACTCGCCGAGCGTCTCGATCGGAAGACGGTCCACCGCGTCGTCGAGGCGGAGCCCGGCATGACAGCCGAGCCCGGTGCGTTCTACGTCGCCGCCGGAGGCCACCACCTGCGGTTGCGGAAGCGGTCCGTCTCGGTCGTTCTGGAGGTCTACGACGCGCCACCGATCAACTCGTGTCGGCCGTCGGTCGACCCGCTGTTCGCGTCGGCCGCTGAGATCTATGGTCGCCACGCGCTCACGGTCATGCTGACCGGAATGGGCGCCGACGGCACCGACGGCACCCGACGTCTCGCCGACGCCGGTGCTGACGTCCTTGCGCAGGACGAGGCCACCAGCACCGTCTGGGGCATGCCCCGCAGCGTGGTCGAGGCCGGTCTCGCGACCGAGATCCTCCCTCTCGATTCGATCGGTTCTCGTATCGCCTCGCTCGTCATGAGCCGTGGCGACCAGCGCCGGACCGCCGCGGTCAGCGGAGCGGCCCGATGAGCGCCACGACCGCACCGAACACGGAGGTCGCCTCGCCGGCGGTCCGGAGCTTCGTCGACCTGGTCGACCGCCGCATCGGTGTCCAGCTCGCCGGCAAGGAGTACCTCATCGAGAGTCGGTTGCAGACCGTCGCTCGCGAGCAGGGACTCAGCAGCGTCGACGACGTGCTCGCCGCGATCCATCGCGGCGACCGGCGTCTCGCCGACGTCGCCGTCGAGGCGATGACCACCAACGAGACGTCGTTCTTCCGTGACCAGCACCCGTTCACGGCGCTCGCCGAGAACGTCCTGCCCGACGTCGCCCGTCGCAACGACGGACGTCTGACGGTGTGGAACGGTGCCTGCTCGAGCGGCCAGGAGTCGTACACGCTGGCGATGACCATCGTCGACAACGTCCCGGCACTCGCCGGGCCCGGACGGACGCGGATCATCTCGACCGACGTCTCGCCGGAGATGGTGAAGCGCACTCAGGCGGGGGAGTACTCCCGCTTCGAGGTGAACCGAGGGCTGCCGGCCAACCTCGCCGTCAAGCACTTCGACCAGATGGGCCGCAAGTGGGTCGCCAAGCCCGCTCTTCGGGCGATGGTCGAGACGCACGAGATGAACCTGCTGGAACGGTGGAACGGGATCCCCCGTTGCGACGTCGTTCTCCTGCGGAACGTCCTCATCTACTTCACCGTCGAGGCACGGCGCGACATCCTCCAGCGGATTCGCACCGATGTCCTCAAGCCGGGCGGCTGCCTGCTGCTCGGCGCCAGCGAGACGACCACGGGCATCGATCCCGGCTACGAGAGCCGGCGAGTCGGCTCGTCGACCTTCTACTACCCGAAAGGAACGTCATGAGCGACCTGCTCGATCACAACACCTCCGAGACGCACGAGGAGCTCGCCGAGATCGTCGCCGAGACGCTCGACGGTCTGGCCGAGGCGGGTGCCGTCACGACACCCCTGCCTCTCGTCGCGGACGACTCGTCGACCGTGATCGAGGCGACGCTCCCCATCGTGGGGCCCGACATGCGCGCACGTCTGACCCTGCGGACCTCGCTCGCCAACGCGATCGCCCTGACCGTGGGGTTCACCGACGAGCCGGTCGACGAGATCACGGTCGACGACGCCTGCGGCACCCTCGCCGAGATGTGCAATGTCTTCGGCGGTTCGGCGAAGACGATGTTCTCCGAGGAGACCGCGCTCGAGGTACCCACCTGTCGAGCGGTCGAGCTCGACGCCCTGACCCCCCTGACCACCGCTCACGTCACCCACGAACTGGGCACCTTCGACATTCACGTCGGAGAGGACTGAACGCCGACCTCGGCGTCACACCGAAGGAGACCCCGCCATGAAGATCCTCGTCGTCGACGACAGCTCCGTGATGCGCAAGCTCGTCTCGCGCTCGATCCGTCAAGCCGGCTACCCGGACGCCGACGTGATCGAGGCGGAGAACGGCAAGGAGGCACTCGATATCGCCACGAGCGCGATGCCCGACGTGATCCTCGCCGACTGGAACATGCCCGTGATGACCGGCATCGAGATGCTCCGAGCCCTCAACAAGGAAGCGGGCGGCCTCGCCGTCGGGTTCATCACGTCGGAGTCGACCGACGAGATCAAGCAGCAGGCGGAGTCGGCCGGTGCGGCCTTCTTCCTCAGCAAGCCGATCGACGTCGACGACCTGTCGGATGCACTCCAGGCGGTCATCGCATGATCAAGATCAAGGCGATCATCAAGCCGTTCGAGGTCGCTCGGATCCTCAAGAAGCTCGTCGGTCGCGAGGTCACGGTGACCGACGGCGGCGACTTCGAGATCCTCCCGCAGTCGCGGGCGGGCCTCGTCGACGACGACGATCGTCTCGTCGGACTGATCGCCGCCGATCAGCCGTTCGTGCACATGACCGGCGCGGCGCTGGCCGCCGTGCCGGGCGGTGTCGTCGCCGACCATGGCGACGAGCTCAACGAGGAGTGGCTCGAGTTCTATCGCGAGATCGCGAACGTGCTCTCGCGCGCGGTCAACGAGGCGATGGCCCGACGGATCCGCCTCGATCCCGGCATGGACCACGACGACGCCGCGCTCGACGCCGTCAAGGCGAGCGGCGTGCTCACCAGCTTCGCCGTCTCGATCGACGGATACGGCGACGGCAACGTCATCCTGGGCGCCTCCACCTGACCCACTGTTCCGTCGAGCCACGGGGTCGACGGAACGATCGACCGTTGTTCCGTCGAGCCACGGGGTCGATGGAACAATGCGGGGGTGAGCTGCGTGGAGCCGATCGCCGTCCACGTCTCGACGGTCGAGGACAGCCGTCGCTGGCGGCACGTCACGCTGCGGCCCACCGACGTGGTCATCAGCACGCCGCCGAAATGCGGCACAACGTGGACGCAGGCCATCGTTGCCTCGCTGTTGTGGCCCGACGGTGACGCTCCCGTTGCACGTCCATGGCCCGACTGGCGCCTCGGATCGGTCGAGGAGATGGCGGCCGCTCTCGATGCGCAGACCGACCGTCGGTTTCTGAAGAGCCACTGTCCCGCCGACGCGCTGCCCTACGACTCCGCCGTCCGGTACGTCTTCGTCTATCGAGACCCGGCGGACGCGTTCGTGTCGTGGGGGAATCATCGCGCCAATCTGCGCCCCGACGTCGTGGCTGCGCTCAACGAGTCGGCTGCCCACGACGGAATCGAGCCGATCCCCGAATGCTTCGACGGTGACTACGACGTCCTCTTCGAGGAGTGGTCACGGTTCTGGTCGCCGGCGGTGCATCTGTCTCGGTCGGTCGACCTGCGCTCGGCTCCCAACGCCCTGTTTCTCCACTATGCCGACATGCACGCCGATCTGCCGTGGGCGATGCGGCGGATCGCGGATTTCCTCGAGATCCCGGTCGACCCGGCGACGTTCGGCGTGCAGGTCGCACGCTGCGAACTCCACGAGATGCGCGAGGCGGCACGAGGCACACAGATGGACCGCGCGTTCGACGGCGGCGCCGACGCGTTCTTCTACCTCGGCGGCTCGGGGCGCGGGCGGCGTCTGCTGTCCGACGAGCAGGTCGGGCGGGTCACCGCCCTCACCGCCTCGCTGCTGTCGCCTGATGACGCTGCGTGGCTCACGACGGGAGACATCGCGTGAACGAACCCGAATTCGTCGAGGTCGCAAACGACGTCTTCGCCTACCTGCAGCCTGACGGCACGTGGGGATGGAGCAACGCCGGTCTGGTCGTCGGGGATGACGAGTCGACCCTCGTCGACACGTTGTTCGATCTGTCGCTGACGCGGGCGATGCTCGACACGATGCGACCGCAGGTCGAGCGACGGCCGATTCGTCACCTCGTCAACACACACGCCAACGGCGACCACTGTTACGGGAACCAGCTCGTGGCGGCGCCCGGCGTCGACGTGATCGCATCGGCCGCAGCAGCTCGCGAGATGGACGAGGTCCCGCCCGCGCTCCTCGCCGCGATGGTCGACGGCGCCGACGACGATGCGCTGGGTCGATACGTGCGCCACGCGTTCGGCGCGTTCGACTTCCACGACATCGACCCGCCGTCGCCCACCGTCACCTTCGAGGGGACCCATGCCGTCGAGTCGGGTGGCCGGCGGGTCGAGCTGTTCGAGGTCGGGCCGGCGCACACCGCGGGCGACGTGATCGCGTGGATGCCGGAGGAACGGGTGGTGTTCACCGGCGACATCCTGTTCATCGAGGGCACGCCGATCATGTGGGCCGGTCCGCTGTCGGGATGGATCGATGCACTCGACCGGATCGTCGCGCTGGAGCCGTCGGTGATCGTCCCGGGGCACGGACCGCTCACCGACGTCGCGGGCGTCGTCCGACTGCGCGACTACTTCGTCCTCGTCGGCGAGATGGTGGGGGAGCGGCACGCGGGTGGCATGACGGTCGAGGACGCGATCCGCGACATCGATGCCCACATCGACGACACGCCGTACGCCGAGTGGACCGATCGCGAGCGGATCGTCGTCAACGTCCAGACCATCTGGAAGGAACTCGACGCGGCGTTCACCCCGCCCGACGTCCTCACGATCTTCCGGATGATGGCCGCGTACCACGAGGAACACCTCCACGCCTGAGCACGCCTGAGGTCGCGTCAGGCGCGCCGTCGGCCGATGTGCGCGTCAGATGGCTGCGGCGACGAGCCACGCAGTCACGACGACCACGAGGCCCAGCAGGATCGCCTCGGCGGTGAGGACGTTTCGCAGTCGTCGGAGCACGTCTGGCGAGTCGGGTCGGGCCTCGAGCGCGGGCAGGAGTCGCACATGGTTGTAGGCGCCTGCGAGGGCGGCGAGCACCACAGCGCCGGACTTGACGAGGAGCGTGCGGCCCCAGTCGGTCCCGGTCAGGTCGTTAATCGAGTCGAGGATCATGACGGCCATCGCGCCGCCGGCGACGACGACGGCGGCGAGCGAGAGCGCTGCGGTGCGGGAGAACCGGAGCAGGATCTCGATCGTGCCGCCGGGACGTCCGGCTCGTCGACGGCTCCACACGAGAGCAGCGATGGCGGCGACGCCGCCGACCCACACCGCCCCGGCCACGACGTGCACGCTGTTCACGACGGCGTGGCCCGGCCGTGCACCCTCGGTGACGGTGTGGCCGTCGAACCAGAACGAGGCCACCACCGCCAGGACGCCGGCACCAGCCGTCCACGTCCGCGTGTCGGGTCGCCACCGTGCCGTCCCGTTCGCGTCGGGCTCGTCACGGTCGCCTTCGAGATCGAGATCGACGGCGGCCGTGGCAGCGGAGAGCGACCGGGCGGACCGCCCGGCCACGACGCCGCCGAGTCCCAGCGCCACTGCGATGCCTCCGGTGAACCGCAGCGTGGCGGCGAAGCCGGCGGACGTGAACCACGCGTCGGTGAGCGCCTCGTCGAGCATTCGGGCGACACCGACGTACTCGATCGCCGCCCCGGTCGCGATCGCGAGTGCGAGCAGCCGGACCGCGCGCATCGTGGCGCGGACTTCGGTGGCGCGTCCCCGAAGAGTGGTGGCGAGGAACGCGAGGACGCCGAGAGCGAAGGCGACTCCGAGGAACCCGATGGCGCGCCCGGCGGTCGCGAGGCCGTCTCCGGACACCTCGCCGTCGGCCTCGGCGAGGAAGTCGTCGAGTGCCGTGGCTCCTTCTCCCGCGGACGTCGCCTCGGCAGGCGGAGGGACCGACGAGTCGTCGTCGGCGCCGGCCGATGGGACCGCCGCGGTCGACGTGTCGGAGGGTGCCGCGGTCGGGGGTGGCACACCGACCGATCCACTCGTGTCGGTCGGCTCGGAGTCGGCGGGAGGCTCGGTCGAGGCGGCCGGCGTGACGGGGACCGAGGTCGTGGACAGCGTCGTCGTCGGCGCCGTCGTGGGAACTGGCGCGTCGACCGTGAAGGAGAACGCGCCGTCGATCACGTGGGAGTCACCCGATCGGACGGTCCACCTGATCCCGACCGGGCCGCCCGCGAGTGGGGGATCGAATCGCAGCGTGAAGACGCGTCCGTCGGTGACGTCGACCTCGACGGGTGCCCGCACCACACCGGTGACGTCGAGTGCGACGAACCCTTCGCCGGTGGGCGTGGCCTCGCCGTTGAACGTGAGGACGATCGTCTCGACCGGTTCGGTCAGCACGTCGCCGTCGGCCGGAGCCGTCGACTCGAGGTCGGTGTGCGCGCGAACCGGTGCCGACGTCGCGAGGAGGGAGACGACCGAGACGAGGACTGCGAGGCCGGCGGCCACGACCCGCCGAACGGCGGCGGCCGAACCTGAACGAGGTCGATCGATCGATCGAGCGGTCATCGGCGTCGGGGCAGCGCGTCGGCCCTCAGTCGGCGACGTCGAAGCCGACGCCTTCGATCGCAGCGCGGATGGCGGCATCGTCGCCACCGTCGACCGACACCGTGCGGTCGTCGACCTCGACGTGGACCATCCGGACGCCGTCGATCACGCCGACGGCCCCTTCGATGGTCTGCTTGCAGTGATCGCAGGAGATCTCGGGAACGGAATAGACGGTCGGCATCGGGTTCTCGCTTTCGGGATCGGTGTGTTCGTCAGACGGGCACGCCGGGCGTCGTCGGGACGGGTGCCTCGTCGCGGACGCTCGGCGGGACGTCGGTCGGTCGGAACCTGCGCAGCCGCAGGCTGTTGGCCACCACACTCACCGACGAGAACGCCATGGCCGCACCGGCGACGAGCGGGTTCAGCAGCCCGGCGACGGCGAGCGGGATGGCGACCGTGTTGTAGGCGAACGCCCAGAACAGGTTCTGCACGATGGTCCGGTAGGTGCGCCGGGAGAGATCGATCGCCGTGACGACGTGAGCGACGTCGCCGCGCATGAGCGTGAGGTCGCTGGACTCGATGGCGACATCGGTTCCGGTCCCGATCGCGATGCCGAGGTCGGCCTGCGTGAGCGCCGGCGCGTCGTTGATCCCGTCGCCGACCATGGCGACCATCTCGCCGTCGGCCTGGAGTCGTTCGACCTCGGACTGCTTCCCGGCCGGGAGCACTCCCGCGATCACACGATCGATGCCGACCTCGTCAGCCACCGTACGAGCGGTGCGCTCGTTGTCGCCCGTGATCATGGCGACCGCGAGCCCGCGGTCGTGGAGACGTGCGACGGTGGCAGCCGCCGACCGGCTCGTGGTGTCGGACACCGCGATCACCCCGCGCACGCAACCCCCCCATCCGACGAAGATCGCCGTCCGTCCCTCGATCTCGCGGGCGATGGCTGCGTCGTCGAGTTCGGTGGCCAGATGAAGACCGGCTGCCCCGATCAGCTCCCGTCGACCGACCCACACGGTGGAGCCGTCGACGTCGGCGCGAATGCCGTGGCCGGGAATCGCCTCGAACGCGTCGACCGGGTCGAGTGAGCCGTGAGCCCGGCGGGCCTCGGCCGCGATCGCGCGCCCGATGGGGTGTTCGCTGTCTGCCTCGACAGCGCCGGCGCGTGCGAGCAGGAGGCCCTCGGTGATGCCGTCGGCGTCGGCGGGGTCGGTGACGACGTCGACCACCGACATGGATCCGTCGGTGAGCGTGCCGGTCTTGTCGAACACGACGGTGCTGATCCGGCGGGTCTGCTCGAGGGTCTCGACCGACTTGATGAGGATCCCCAGCTGCGCTCCACGACCCGTCCCCACCATGATCGCGACGGGTGTCGCCAGCCCGAGCGCACACGGGCAGGCGATGATGAGGACGGCGACCGATGCGTCGACGGCGTCGCGCAGGTCGTCGCCGAGGAGCCACCATCCGAGGAACGTCGCCGCGGCGATGACGAGCACCACCGGCACGAAGACCGCCGAGATCCGATCGGCGAGTCGCTGCACGGCGGACTTGCCGGTCTGGGCCTGCTCGACCAGTCGGACGATCTGGGCGAGCGCCGTGTCGGCGCCGACGCGGGTGGCGCGCACGGTGAGCACACCCGAGGTGTTGATGGTGGCGCCGGCCACCTGATCGCCGACCGACTTGTCGATCGGGACCGACTCACCGGTCAGCATCGACTCGTCGACCGCGCTCACCCCGTGGACCACCTCGCCGTCCACGGGCACCTTCTCACCCGGCCGGACGCGCACGAGGTCGCCGATTCGCAGCGAGTCGACCGGGACCATTCGTTCATCGGACCCGTCGGCGCCCTCGACGAGCCGCGCCTCCTTGGCTCCGAGTTCGAGCAACGAACGGAGCGCCGCTCCGGCGCGGCTCTTGGCCCGGGCCTCCATCCACCGCCCGAGCGAGATGAAGAAGATGATGACGACCGCCGCCTCGAAGTACAGCTCGTGGCCGTCGGTGAGGAGTTGTCCCGTGCTGTAGGTGAACGCGGACAGCGTGCCCACCGCGATGAGTGTGTCCATGTCGGCCGTGAGGTGCCGGGCCCGCTTCGCCGCGCCGGCGAGGATGGGCCAGCCCACGACGAACTGAACCGGGAGTGCGAGCCCGAACTGCAGCCAGCGGAGCCATGTGGTGTGCATGGCCGTGTCGTGGAAGAACATGGTCGACACCATGAAGACGGCCGCGGGGAGCGCCGCGAGCGTGCGCCACTTCCAGCCGTCGGCCTCGGAGCCGTCGCTCGCCTCGGAGTCGGGACCGTCGTCGTCGGGAGTGTGGGCCGGGGCGAGCGAGTACCCGATCCGGTCGATGGCGACCGCCAGGTCGGAGGGGTCGAGAGTGACGCCTGCGTCGGGGGTGACGCTCGCTCGGCCGGTCGCGTAGTTGACCTCGGCGATCTGGATGCCGGGTTGACGCGACAGCACCTTCTGCACGCGTGCGGCACACGACCCGCAGGTCATCCCGCCGACCTCGAAGTCGAGCGGAGTCTCGCGGTCGGCCGACGATTCGACGGATGGAGATGCCGTCATGACGTCACCACCGTGGTCTCGGCCGATGCGAGCGGCGAGGCGTCGGGCGAGCCGGAGGCGATGATCTGGCATCGGTTCGGGTCGACGCAGTTGTCGGGATCGAGCGCTGCCGCCCGGTCGTACATCTCGCGGAGCTCGACCCGCGCTCGGTGGAGCTCGTCGATGTGTGCGTCGAGCGCATCGAGGTGGCGGGCGAGCAGACCGAGGCTGTGCTCACACGATCGGCCACCGTCGTCCTTGATCGCGAGGATCGACGCGATCTCGTCGAGACACAGACCGGTCGCCTGCGCCTGTTTCACGAAGTCGAGCCGTTCCACGGCGGCGGCCGAGTAGTCGCGGTAGCCCGACGCCGTGCGGGCCGGTTCGCCGATGAGGCCGATCGATTCGTAGTAGCGGATGGTCGCGGTGGACACGCCGGCAGCTCGTGCGATGTCACCGATCCTCATGGTTCGAGGCTACCGGCGAGAACACAAACCTTCATGTCGACTCGAAGGTCGTCGGGTGGCCTCCATCGGGGGTCGAACAGACCATTCCGGATCGTGATCGGTCCGTTCGGAAAGAACGATTCGCCGCGGACGACCTGGGGACCAAAGTCCCTGCTCAGCTGGCCAAGACGTAGCGAAGACTCCTCTTCAAGCGTCCGACAACCGCGTCGATCGCTTCCTGACCACGAACGGGAGTTCCTCATGACCGTCATCGACGACCGCCCAGCGGCGGCCGAACCCGCCCCACCGGAGCCGTCCGACGACGGACTCTCCGGTTTGATCTACGGCGGGCTCATCGCCGTCATCGGCCTCGCGATCGTGGCCACGATCGTCGGGCTGATCATCATCGCGATCATCACGATCGCCGGTGACGAGGGCTCGGGCGGAGGTGACGGAGCGATGTCGACGCAGCTCGACGTCTCGCTGACCGAGTTCGCCATCGAAGGCGAGCTCGTCGCGCCAGCCGGCGACGTGACGATGAACATCGTCAACGCCGGAGCGATCGAGCACAACCTGGCCGTGCGAGAGCTGGGGATCACGAGTCGCAACATGATGTCCCGCGGCGTCGAAACGCTCGAGCTGGGCGAGTTGTCGCCGGGCACCTACGAGCTGTTCTGCTCGATCGCCGGTCATGAGGCGTCGGGCATGGTCGCCGAGCTCGAGGTCGTCGATGGTGACACGTTCGAGCCGGCCGACCTCAGCGGCGACCACGACGGCTTCACGGCCGAAGAGGTCGACCAGATGATGATCGACTCGATGCTCGCCTTCCCGGCCGAGACCGAGGGCCTGAGCAACCAGAAGCTCGAGCCCGAGATCCTCGCCGACGGCACCAAGAAGTTCGTGCTCGAGGCCGAGGTCATCCCGTGGGAGGTCGCGCCGGGTGAGATCGTCGAAGGCTGGGCCTACAACGGTCAGATCCCCGGTCCCTGGATCGCCCTCGACGTCGGCGACAAGGTCCAGGTCGAGCTGACCAACAGCACACCGATGTCGACCGACATCCACTTCCACGGCATCCACGTGCCGAACGATCAGGACGGCGTGGCTCCGTACACGCAGGACCCCGTGAAGCCGGGTGAGACGTTCACCTACGAGTTCGTGGCCGAGGACCCGGCGATCGGTATGTACCACGCACACATGCACAGCCAGACCTCGGTGGTGAACGGCATGTTCGCCGCCTTCACGATCGGAGAGAACCCGATCCCGTACGGCGAGACGTACTCGGGCGTCGAGATCCCCGCCGACCTCGAGCCGGTCTTCGAGGAGCCGATGGTCCTCAACGACGCCGGCACGATCGGGCTCACGCTCAACGGCAAGAGCTTCCCCGCCACCAAGCCCTTCGTGATGGAGGAGGGTGACTGGGGTGTCATCCACTACTACAACGAGGGACTCACGGCGCACCCGATGCACCTGCACCAGTTCCCGCAGTTGGTGTACGCGAAGGACGGCATTCCGCTCGATCAGCCGTACTGGGCCGACACGATCAACGTGGCCCCCGGTGAGCGGTACAGCATCCTCTTCCACGCCGACACCCCGGGCACCTGGGTGTTCCACTGCCACATCCTCACCCACGTCGAGCGGACCGAGGGCATGTTCGGCATGGTGACCGCCGTCGTGGTCACCCCGCCGGAGTGACCGCCTGAGCGGTCGCCTCGCACGAGACGGATCGACGTGGACACGGTGTCACGAGCGGAACGCAGGCCGGGCCGCTGGCGGCGCGGGGCAATCGCCCTCGCCGTCAGCGCTCTGGCGGTCGGCGCGTGTTCCTCCGACGACGGATCGGGTGGCGCCGCCGGCGCCGGCGGGGTCCCCCTCGCCGACGTCGAGCTCACCGGTCCCGCCGGTGAGACGGTTTCGACGGCGTCGTGGGTGGGCGAACCGCTCGTGATCAACTTCTGGTACAGCTCGTGCGCACCCTGTGCGACCGAGCTGGCCGACTTCGCCTCCGTCGACGCCGAGCGGGACGACGTCCGCTTCGTGGGCGTCAACCCGCTCGACGAGGTCGACGAGATGAACGAGTTCGCGACGGAGCGGGGCGTGTCGTACGACCTGTTCCGCGACGAGGTCGCCGAGTTCCAGACGGCGCTCGGCATCACGTCGTTCCCGGCCACCGTGTTCGTCGACGGAGACGGGCAGGTTCACGAGACCACGGGGGTGCTCGACGACGACGAGCTGAACGAGCACGTCGACCGACTGCTCGCCGGCGACTCGTCCGGCGGGGGTGGCGGTGAGTCGGCAGACGGTGGCGATGGCGCATCCGACGATCTCGTCGACGGGTGGAACGGGATCGTGCGCGATCCGCTGCCACAGGTCGATGCGGTGGAGCTGCCGCTCGTGGACGATCCGTCGACGACCGTGAGCTTCGCCGCCGATCCCGGTGACCTGCACGTCGTGTACTTCGGCTTCACCGCCTGCCCCGACGTGTGTCCGACCACGATGGCCGATCTCGCGGTCGCACTGCGGATGATGGGCGACGACGCCGAGCGTGTCGACGTGTCGATGGTCAGCGTCGATCCCGAACGCGACCTCGACTACCTGCACTCGTACACCAACGCCTTCGTGCCCGGGTCGTCGGCGTTGCTCACCGACGACCAGGAGCTCCTCCGTGCTGCCGGTGATCCGTTCGGCGCCGACTGGGAGGTCCGGGTCCTCGACGACGGCACCGTCGAAGTCGACCACACCCCGTTCCTGTACGCCGTCGACGACGAGGGTCAGCTGCGTCTCACGTGGCAGTTCGGCACACCCAGCGAGCTGCTGGCCGACGACATGACCCGACTCCTCGACCTCACCAACGCCTGAACCATGACCTCCTCCGACACGTTCACCGCCGACACGATCACGACCAACACGATCACCGCGAGCGGGCCCGGCACTCCCGTGGTCCGACGCGCGATCTCCGTGGTCCTTCTCGCCCTCGTGATGGTCGTCGCGGCTGCGTGCGGCGGCGAATCGGAGTCGTCCGGGCCCGAGCAGCCGACGTTCGAGTTCATCATTCCGGCGGGCTCCGGTGACCTGATCGAGCAGGGCGAGGTGCTCGACATCCTCCCGCGGGAGCTCAAGACCCAGGTCGGCGAGACCATCCTGATCCGCAACGAGGACGACCGGGCGCACATCCTCGGGCCCTGGTTCGTCGGCGCCGGCGAGACGTTGCGTCAGCGGTTCGTGACCGTGGGCGTCTTCGAGGGCGCGTGCTCGGTGCATCCGAGTGGTGCCTTCACGGTCTACGTCGACCCGAGCAACGCCTGACCGTCGCGGTCACAACGCTCCTCGTTCGTTGATCACCCCACTCCGTTCCTCAGAAAGGACCCTCATGTCCCGTTCCGCGACCCGACTCGCCGCTGCCACGCTCGGCGCCCTCCTCATGATCTCTGCGACCGGGTGTGGCAGTGACGACCCCGATCCGGCCTCCGGTTCGGTCTCGATCAGCGACCCCTGGTCGCGTCGCCCGGTCGACGGTCAGTCCTCGAGTGCGTTCTACGGGGTGATCACCAACGACGGCGACGACGCGATCACGGCCGTCGCTGCGACGGCATCGGTGTCCGACTCGGTCGAGCTGCACGAGGTCGTGATGAACGACGACGGCACGATGACGATGCGCGAGCGCGACGGTGGCTATGAGATCGCAGCCGGCGAGTCGATCACGCTCGAGCCGGGCGGGTTGCACGTGATGTTGCTCGACATCGATCCGGCGACGTACCCCGACGAGGTCGACGTCACCCTCGAGTTCGACGACGGCAGCACGCTCGACGTGACCGGCGAGGTCCGAGAGGTCGAGAGCATGGACATGGACCACGACCACGAGGGTCACGACGATCACGAGGACCAGGACCACGACCACGACGGTGACGACCACGAGGGCCACGACGACGAGATGGAGATGGACGACGACTCCTGAGCTGTCCGCTTCTGCCCGTGCCAGATCCGGACAGTGTCCGCTTTTGGCACGGGCGCAGGCGGACAGTGTCCGCTTTCGCCCGGGTCGGGTCCGTCGCACCGTGATGTAGATCACGGACGAGGGGAGGGATCGTCGGCAGAGTGCCGAAGGGATGGCCTCCGACGAGACACGCGAGACTGTCAGGGGTGGCCTGATGGAGTGCGAGCGGTGCGGACACGAGAACTCGCCGACGGCGAAGTTCTGCGCCGCGTGCGGTGCCCCGCTCGAACGCCGATGCCCCACCTGCAACGCTCGCCCGGCCCCCGACGCCGCGTTCTGCGATCAGTGCGGTACGTCGCTCGGGGCAGTGACCACCCCGGCAGTGGGAGCACCCACCGACCCCGCGCCGACGTCGCAGGCAGTTCGCAAGCAGGTCACCGCTCTCTTCGCTGATCTCGTCGGGTCGACGGCGTTCGGGGAGCGGGTCGACCCCGAGGCCGCCCGGGCCGCGCTCACGCCCTACTTCGAGATTCTCCGATCGACGGTCGAGGATCATGCCGGCACCGTCGTGAAGTTCACCGGCGACGGGGTGTTCGCCGTGTTCGGTCTCCCCGAGGTCGCCGAGGACGACGCCCGCCGCGCCGTCGCAGCGGGTCAGGACCTCCAGCATCGCTTCGGTGCGTTCGCCAACACCGTTCGCGATCGGCACGGCGTCGAGCTCGGGTTGCGGGTCGGGGTCAACTCGGGCGAGCTGGTGGTCGGCGACGACGACGAAGACCTCGTGGGCGACGTGCTCAACACTGCCGCTCGGCTCGAAGCGGCGTGCGCCCCCGGCCGGGTCCTCGTGGGGGAGGACACCTGGCGGCTCACGCGGTCGGGCGTGCGCTATGAGGTGCTCGGCGAGATCTCGGTGAAGGGCAAGTCCGAACCGATCGCCACGTTCCAGGTGGCCGAACTCCCGAACGCGGCGATCGAGGAGAACATCCCGTTCGTCGGGCGCGACGCCGAACTCGCCCAACTCCTCGACGCGTTCGCCGAGGCCCGTGACTCACCGGTCCTTCGGCTCGTCACGGTCGTCGGCGATCCCGGCGTGGGCAAGACGCGGCTCGCCTCCGAGGTACGGGGTGCGACGTCGGCACGCTCGTTCGATCTCCGCTTCGAGCGGCGCGGTTCGACCACGTTCGGCCCGATCGCCGACCTCCTCCGTCTGATCACCGACGGAACCGCCGACGGCGTGGCGCGCCTCCTCGACGAGCACCACGAGCGTGATCGCCTCGTGCCGATCCTCCGGTCGATGCTCGGGTTCGAGGCGGTGCGCTCGACCGAGGAGTCGTTCTGGGGCGTCCGCCGATTGCTCGAACACCTTGCCCAGCGACACGGTCCGCTGCTGGTCGTCGTCGACGACATCCAGTGGGCCGAGCCGCTGTTCTGGGACCTGCTCGACCACCTCGTCGAGTGGACCGAGGCACCGGTTCTCGTCATCGCTCTCGCCCGACCCGAGCTCCGCGAGTTGCGACCCGAGCTCACCCAGGCGGGCCGCCGGGTGGCGGCGTCGATCGCGCTCGACGGTCTGGGCGCCGACGACACCCGGAAGCTCGCGGCCCGACTGCTCGACGTCGAGGAACTGCCGCGCGAGCTGACCGGTCGGATTCCGGCGTCGACCGACGGGAACCCGCTCTTCGTCCGTGAGCTCGTCAACATGCTGGTCGACGACGGCACGCTCGAACGCGACGGCGACCGGTGGCGGCTCACGATCGACGCCGACGCCATCGACGTGCCGCCCACGATCATCTCGCTGCTCGCGAGTCGCGTCGAGCGTCTCCCCGACGACGAGCGGCGGGCGATCGAGCTCGCGTCCGTCATCGGGACCGACTTCGACCGGGGCACGTTGGCGGCGATCGCCATGGAGGACGGCGCGCCGGAACCGTTGGGTGTGGTCCTCGATCGGCTGCGTCGTCGCGATCTTGTCGAGCCATCGGGGGCGTGGTCGGGTGACCATCCCGTGTACCGCTTCCACCACGTGCTGGTCCGCGACGCGGCGTACCGGCGGCTGCTGAAGGAGCGGCGGGCGGCGCTGCACGAACTGGTCGGGTGGCACGTCGACGAGCATCACCCGGGCGGTGACGAGACCGATGTGGTGGTGGCGCACCACTTCGAACAGGTCGTGCGGTACCGGAGCGCCCTTGGGATCGTCGATCCCGACACCGACGAGCTGGCCCGCGAGGCGGTGGTGCGACTGCGCCGCTCGGCTGACGCTGCGCTCGCTCGTGAGGATCTGCCGGCCGCCGGTTCCGCCGCACGACGGGCGCTCGATCTGGTCGACGAGACCTCGGCCGAACGCGACGAGCTACTCCTCGTCGGGTGCGAGGCGCTGCTGTCGTCGGGAGACGTGGTGGCGGCGGAGCCGCTCGTGCGCGAGCTGACGGACCGATCGACTGACGATCGCTTGGCGGCCTGGGCCGACTGCTTCCGGGCGCAGCGGTGGTCGCTCACCGACCCCGACCGTCTGAGTGAAGCGGCCGACGTGTCCGACGCTGCGGCCGAGACGTTGGGCGGGCTCGGCGACCCGGCGGGTGTGGCGAAGGCGCGTCTCGTCCGGGCCGGATGCCTGGCGCGACTGGGGCGTGTCGGGGAGTGCGAGAGCGAACTCGACCTCGCCTTGGGTGCCGCGCGTGACGCCGGGGATCGGCGGCGCACCGTCGCCGTGCTGGGGGCCGCGCCCCTGGCTGCGCTGTGGGGTCCGAGCCCGGTCTCCCGTGCGGGCGGCCGGTGTCTCGACGTGCTGCGGCTGCTGCGGATCACGACGGCGTCTCCGGCCGTCGAGACCACGTCGATCCGCTGTCAGGCGGTGCTCGAAGCGTTGCGCGGTCGCATCGACTCGGCGCGGGAGAAGCTGGAGCAGTCGCGGGCGACGTCGCGGGAGTTGGGCTTGCGTCAGGGGCTGTTCGAGACCGAGCTGTTCGCCGGGTTCGTCGAGCTGTGGGCTGGTGACCCCGGCGCCGCTGAGCCGCACCTCCGGACTGCGCACGAAGGACTGGGTCGGTTGGGCATCGGCGCCGATGCAGGCCAGGCGGCGGCGCTGCTCGCGCGGGCACTGCTCGATCTCGGCGACCTCGATGCCGCCGACGCGCTGGCGACCGAGGCATTCGACTCGGCGGGGCAGAACCTGCAGACCGCCATCAGCAGTCGGGCGGCGCTCGCCGAGGTCCGCGCTGCACAGGAGCGACATGACGAAGCGGCCGTCCTCGCCGCCGAGGCAGTCGAGATCGCGGCACGGACCGACATCGTGCTCGACCACGCGCTGGCGGTCGAAGCAGCTGGACGGGTCGCTCGGCAGGCGGGTGATCCCGGTGCGGCCGCTGCTGCGCAGTCCGATGCGCGCCGTCTGCTCGCCGACAAGGGCGTCACCGCCGAACGAGGTGTCGCCACCGATTCCGTCGACGAACCCGATCGCCCGAACACTCACGGCGCTCCTTCCGAACCGGCCAGCTCGCCTGCGCTCTGGAATCGCTCAGCCGCAGTGATGGAGCGGATGTTGGAGGCGGCGCGGCGGGGCGACCGGGCGGCGTTCGTCGATGCGACCGCGCCGGGCCTGATCAACCGCCGGTACGAGCCGATGCGGTCGGTCGAGTCGAGCACGGTCGAGGAGATGACCGAGGCGGTCTTCAACCGTGGGAGCACCGGGCACGTCGATTCGATCGACGGCGTCATCGTCGCCGTCAGAGGTGAACGACTGCACCTGACCCGGCTGGAGCAGCCGTCGGGCGACTTCGACATGACGCTCTACGTCCTCGGTGGGTGCGACGAGCACGATCGGCTCGAGCTGTGGGAGACGTACGGCCCCGATCAGTACGACGAGGCGATCGCCGAACTCGATCGGCGCTGGGCCGAGCAGCGAGCTGACCGGACCGATCCAGCGAGTACTCGCAACGACGAGGTCACGAGCAGCCGGGTCTGGCGGTGGAACCTCGACTTCTATGAGCGGATGCTCGCCGGTGACCGGGACGGGTACGACCGCATGTTCTCGCCCGATGCGACGTTCGAGGTGCGCAGGGCGAGTTCACCGCCGTTCGCCGGGCCGATCGGCGTGTTCATCGACCAGCACATCATGAGCTGGGTCGACGTCGGCCTGGAGGGCATCGACTCGGACCCGATCGAAGAGCACGGCGACGACCGATGCCTCATCCGCGCCACCGTGACGACGACCGCAGGCGATCTCAGCTCGATGGTCTTCCTCAATGAGCTCGACACCGAGGGACGGGGGACACGGTTCGTCTCGTTCGACCACGACCAGATCGTCGACGCTTTGGCGGAGCTGCGATCGGTCACGGTCGACCCGAACGATCCGGTGACCTCGCTGGGCGCTGGATGGGAGGCAGTCGAGCCCGGGCGTCGTGCGCACGTCGATCGAGTGTCGCTGGCGATCGCTGTCGGGCCACTCGACGTGTTCGCTGCGTGCTTCGCGCCTGACTTCGTGGTCGTCGATCGCCGGGCGATGGGACTCGGCACCCGGGACCTGGCTGCGTTCATCGAGTCGAACACGGCGCTGGTCGGCAACGTGATCGCGTGGACGGCGGAGACGATCGAGACGTCAGACAAGGCGGCGCTCACCAGGGTCGAGGTGCGCTCGACGGTCGACGAGTCGTCGTGGGCGATGCTGTTGCTCACCGAGTACGCCGGACCCGGCGACGACCACCTGATCACGCGCTGGACCCAGTTCGACGTCGACGATCGAGCGGGCGCCATCACGGCGTTCCGGGCGCTCGGAGCCGTCCACGCCGGCCTTCCACCGCTCGCGAACAGGGCGAACGACGTTGCGCAGCGGTACCACGCCGCCCGAGCCGCTGGTGACCTCGACGCGATCGGAGCGATCCTCCACCCCGACTTCGAGTACGTCGAGGCGACCGTCACCGGTCGCGCGCTCGACGCGCCGTCACCTGGTCGCGAGCAGATGCTCCGCAGCTTCCCGGAGTTCTGGGTCAAGGTCGGCACACCCCGCATCGTGGAGCGGGACCTCGTCGCGATTCGCGCCGACTCGCTCGTCATGTCGAGAGGAGTCGAGACGTTCGGCGATGATGCGATTCCGTACTGCGGCGTGGCCGAGATCGAGGACGGGCTGCTCCGTCGGACGACCGTCTTCGCGCCCGGCCAGTTTCAAGAAGCGCTCGACGAGCTCGATCGTCGGTGGGTCGAGCTCGGTGGTTCGGCTGAGTTGGCCGAGATCTCGCAGCGATGGCGCACTGCGATGATGCGACCCGTTCTCGACCGAGCCGATCTGCCGGTCTCCGACGATGTCGTCACCGCCGATCACCGCCGGGGGAGTCCGGGTCGGCGCTCGCTCGGCGAGTACCTCGAGTCGATCGACTCGGTGGTTCCGGTCGAGGAGTGGCATCCCGTCCGGTACTTCGACGATCGTCCGCCGTTCCACTTCGCTCAGGAGCGCCTGGTGGTCGACGCCGACGGGTCGACGTGGGACACGCTCACGGTGTGCCGGCGCGACGGCGCCGAGCTGGTCGAGGTTCACGTGTTCGACCTCGATCAGTTCGACGAGGCGCACGCGCTGTTCGATGCGCTGACCTCGCCCGCCGATCATCCCGCCGTGCCGGACGTCGCTCGGCCGGTGCCGAACGAGGCGTGGGACGTCGTCGAGGCCTACGTAGGCGCGTGGACCGATCGCGACCGCGATCGGATGCGGGCGCTGCTCGCCGATGACTACGAGCACCGCGGGCGTGACGGGGTCCTCGACCTCGATGCTGACGGCGCCGTGGAGGGTGCGCTGCGAGCGGACGTCTTCCCGGGTCGTTCCGGACGGGAACGGCGGTTGCTGGCAGTACGTGGCGACCGCCTGTGCCTCGACATGGAGACGGTCCCGTTCGAGGAGGACGCACTCGCCCGCTTCTGCGTCTGGGAGTGCGTCGATGGGCGGTCGCGGCGGACTGACCGCTTCGGAACCGACCAACTGGCCGACGCGTACCAGCGCCTCGACGAGCGGTACCGAGAGGTCGCCGCGGAGTCACCGGGCGACTCGAGTGGTCTGCCCGAGTTGACGAACGCAGCGAACGAGATCGTCCTGCGGCTCATCGACGCTCGGGATCGAGGTGACGTCGACGTCGCTGCGTCGCTGCTCCGTGAGGAGTTCGTCTTCCGGCGACACGACGCGGCGTGGGAGGCACTCGATGCCGAGTCGCTCGGACGAGCCGACTGGCTACAGAATCTTCGAACTTTACCGGCGCGTCTGGAGGCGGCGCCGAAGCTGCTCGCCCGACAGGTGATCGCCATCCGGCAGGACGAGTTGGTGCTGAACCGTTCGGTCGACTCCGTGAACGGCAACGAAGCTGCGTACGTCGCGCTCACCGAGTGCCGCGACGGACAGGTGGTCTCGACCGACACCTGGCCGGAGCACCGACTGCGCGATGCGCTCGACGAACTCGACCGGCGGTTGATCGAGATCGGCGGAACGGAGTTGGACGGACAGGTCATCGGTCGCATGCGACGTGCGATCGCCAAACCGACGCTCGATCGAGCCGACATGCCGATGTCCGACGACTTCTTCACCGTCGATCATCGGCCACTCGGTCTGGGGCGACGCTCGCTCGACGAGGTGCTCGAGACGATGAGGGCCGTGATGCCGATCGAAGCGGTGTACACCGTCCGAGCCTTTGACGTCCGTCCTCCGTTCGTGTTCACGCAGACGCGCTACGTCGTCGACGAAGGTGGGTCGACCTGGGAGATGCTGACGATCAGCCGACTTCGCGGAGTCGAGATGGTCGAGAGCCACCAGTTCGATCTCGACCAGTACGACGAGGCCCGGGCCTTCTTCGACTCGCTGACGTCACCGGGCGACTCGAGTGGTGTGCCCGAACTGACGAACGAAGCAAACGAGATCGCGGTCCGCATCCTCGACGCCAGAGACCTCGGCGATGCCGAGGTGGGCATTCAGCTCATCCACGCTGACTTCGAGCAGCGATGGCTGACGCCGGAGAGCGACGCGCTCGGTCATCGAACCGTGGACCGGACCGGGTATGTGAGCAGGGTTGGCGAAGCGCTCGCCGATGTCGTCTCGGGCCCGATGAAGATCGTGAGCCGCGAGGTGATCGCCGTTCGCGGCGAGGAGCTGGTCTTGGCCCGACTGGTCGACTCCCAGGACGGCAACGAGTGGCCGGTTCTGACCCTCGTCGAGTGCCGCGACGGTCAGATGGTCGCATTGACGATGTGGTCGCCTGACCAGTTGCGCGACGCGCTCGACGAACTCGATCGGCGGTGCGTCGAACTCGGTGTGGCGGAGTTGGTCGCGGAGATCGGCGGTCGGTATCGGCGAGCGATGGCGAAACCGACCCTCGATCGAGCCGACCTGCCGCTCACCGATGACTTCGTCACGATCGATCACCGGCCGGTGGGATTGGGTCGGCGCACGCTCGACGAGGTGCTCGAGACGACGAGGGCGGTGATGCCGATCGAAGCGATGTACATCGCCCGAAACTTCGATCAGCGCCCTCCGTTCGTGTTCAACGAGGTGCACTTCGTTCTCGACGAGGGTGGGTCGACGTGGGAGATGCTGCAGGTCAGTCGGGTTCGGGGAACGGAGCTCGTCGAGACGCGCACTTTCGGTCTCGACCAGTACGACGAGGCGCGGGCCCTGTTCGACTCGCTCACCTCGACGGTTGAGGCGACCGACCCGCTGGCGCTCACGAACGAGGCGACCGAGCTCATGCTCCAGCTGCACGAAGAACGGAACAGCGGTGACCACGAGCGGATCCTCTCGATCTTCCATCCCGACTACGAAGAGCACTCACGCAGGCCGGAAGCGGAGGCCCTCGGCGTTCCGCCGCTGACGACTGCAGCTTGGAGTTCGCCCCTGATGACCGCCGACCTCGCGGAGAGGCGGCAGAGGGCTCTGCGTCGGGAGGTGGTCGCTGTCCGCGGAGACACCTTGGTGTTGACTCGCGTGCTCGATTCCAACGACGGCTGGGAGCGCGATCTCCTCGGCCTGGCCGAGTCCCGCGACGGACGGATCGTGTCGATCACCACGTGGCGCGGTGAACAGCTCGGCGAGGGGCTGCAGGAGCTCGACCGACGGTGGGTGGAGATCGACGGCGACAGCCCGATGCGAGCGTGGGGCAGGGCGTGGCGGAGTGCGTGGCAGTCGGGAGATCTCGCTGAGGTCGATCGGCTGCTCGCGCCAGACATGCGATCGATCGATCATCGCCAGCTCGGCTTGGGCGTTCGCGACCGCGCCGCGTTCCTCGCATCGACGACGCCGAGCGCGGGGCCCGGACTCCGTTTCGTGACCAGACGGCATCTCGCAGCGACGGATCGATGTGGACTCGCGCTCGTCTCGACCACCGTCGGCGATGACGAACTCGTCGACGGCCTGGCCCTCGGGCTCATCGATGACGAAGGCCGGCTCGAACTGCAGGAGATGTTCGACACGGCACAACTCGACGAGGCGCGTCGCCGTTTCGACGAGCTCACGTCGATCGACGGCGGTGACGAGCCCGACGACCGTCCCGAATCGATCGGCGTGCCGGAGCTGACCAACGAGGCGAACGAGATCGTGGTCCGGTTCCTCCATGCGCGCGACCGCGGCGACGATGCTGCGAAGGGAGCGCTCGTCTCACCCGCCCTGGAACTCACGCGTCGACAGCCCGGATGGGATGAGTTGGGCGTGGGACAGGTCGGTCTCACCGAGTGGAAGCACGAACCGAAGGTCGGGCTCGAAGCCAGCGTGCCGCAGATCGTCAGCCGAGAGGTGATGGCCGTCCGAGGCGAGCAACTCGTGCTGGCTCGATCGGTCGACTCCATCGACGGGAACGAACTGCCATACCTCGCGCTGGCCGAGGTTCGAGACGGTCAGATCGTCGCCCTCACCCAGTGGCAACCCGATCAGCTCGGCGAGGCAGCTCGGGAACTCGACCGGAGGTGGATGGAA
This sequence comes from Actinomycetota bacterium, assembly GCA_039185545.1. Lineage (GTDB taxonomy): Bacteria > Actinomycetota > Acidimicrobiia > Acidimicrobiales > Ilumatobacteraceae > Ilumatobacter_A. The sequence goes on along the minus strand of JBCDAK010000021.1, from coordinate 5,543 downwards.
CTCGGAGGCGGTCCGCTCGACGACTTCGCTCGCCGATTCGGCGTTGCGTATTCGGAGGGAGACATCGCCGCCCTCGACCCGTTGCTCTCGCCGTCGTTCGAGCGGATCGACCATCGGCCCCTCGGGATGGGACGACGCGATCGAGCGGCGTTCCTCCAGTCGACGGGGCTCGGCCTCGAACGCGAGATGGCCCTCCTGATTCGCCAGACGATCGGGGCGACCGATCGCTGCTCGTTCGATGCCGCTGCCGGCTTCTCCGGCGATGACGAGATGTTCGACGGCCTCACGATCACGCTCCTCGACGACGATGGCCGACTCGAGTTGCAGGAGGCGTTCGACCTCGAACAGTTCGAGCAGGCGCAACGGCGCTTCGACGAGTTGACCTCGAACGTCGCTCGGGCCGACCGGAACGCACCGCTGGAGCTGACCAATCGAGAGGTCGAGCTGTGGCGGGAGTACGCCAATGCCTGGCCTGCCGACTCGGAGCTCGTCGACCGGTTCTTCGAGCCCGACGTGAAGTGGATCGCGCGGCGGACCGGAGTGGTGCGAGTCGAGGGCGGCGTCGCGATGGCGATCGACATCAGCGACTTCTGGAAGTCGTTGGGGGCGCGGCTGACCGACCTGCACGTCCTCGCCGTTCGCGGGGACGATCTCTCGTTGAAGCGGTTCGCCAACCGGACTGCAGACGGCGACGAGCAGGTCTTTCTGAGCGTCGCGGAGCTCGGCTCCACCGGTCGGTGGAGCCGGCTCGTCTTCTACGAGGAGGAGCAGCTCGACGAGGCGTTGGTGGAACTCGACGAGCGGTACGTCGCACTCGGCGGCTCGCCTCGGTTCGACGAGGTCGGTCGTCGCCTGCGCGAGGCGATGCGCGACGGCCCACCTGAAGCACTCCGAGACATCGCCTCGCCCGACTTCGTGTCGGTCGACCATCGCCCGATCGGCTTCGGCACCCGTGACCGGGACACCTGGGTCGAGTCCCTGACGCCGGTGGTCGGTCGAGCGTCGGTCGTCGTCCGTCAAGTGGTCGAACACACGCCGGAGTTCGACGTCCAGCTCGCCTTGATCAAGATCAGCGTCGATCGCGACGTGCTCGTCGATGGTTGGATGATCGGCGTCTGGCGAGATGGCCTGACGCAACGTCTGGAGCTGTTCGACACGGCGCAGTCCGACGATGCTCGCCGGCGATTCGACGAGCTCTCCGCAGAGCCGATGCGCCGTTCACTGGCGAACGATGTCACCGACCAGGTGAACCGACTGTGGCGGGCCGCCGAGCAACTTGACATCGATGGGGCCAGCGCCCTGCTCCACCCTGACTTCGAACAGGAGGAGAACGGAGCTGCCGCGGCAACGCTCGGCGTCGAGGCACGAGCGCTCGTCGGGTACGTGGGCGACTTTGCAGACACCGTCGAGCGGCTCCTTGGCGACGTGTCTCGCCTCATCGACCGGACCGTCGTCGCAGTTCGCGGGGAGGACCTCGAGGTCGCGATCACGACCGAGGGGCGAGACGGATACGAGGTCTCGTGGGTCGCCCTCGGCGAGCTGACGGACGGTCTGATCAGCCGGTTCTCGATCCGCAGCGAGACGGAACTCCACGATGCGCTCGACGAACTCGATCGGCGCTGGGTCGAGCGAGGTGGTCCGGCGCCGCTGGTCGAGGTGATGACGCAGTTCCGTCGACTGGGTCGCGAAGGTGATGTCGCCGGCGTCGAGGCGTTCGTGTCGCTCGAACTCGAGAGCGTCGACCATCGGGCGCTCGGGATGGGGGTGCGCGGGTACCGAGAGTGGGTGGACTCGATGACGCCGCTCGCCGGGCGCTGCGAGTTCGTGATGCACCAGGTGCTGGAGCACACCGATCGGATCGGACTGATCCGGGGCACGGTGTCGCAGGCCGACGAGGGGAGCTGGGAGCTGCTGTATCTGCTCCGGGTCGACGGCCGGGGTCGGGTCGATCGGTACGAGATCTTCGACTGGTCCGACGTCGACCGGGCTCGCACTCGGTTCCACGAGCTGGTTGCCGGGGATCGGGTGGCCGATGACGGACCCGATGTCGACGAAATCGTGGGACTCACCAACACCGCCGACCGCCTGAGTCTCGCGATGCTCGATGCGCAGCACCGATCTGCGCTCGATGACGTCGAGGCCGTGATGCATCCGGACTACGTGTTCGACGAGCGCAGCGCTGCGTTCGCCGGTCTGGGAGGGCAGCTCGAGTCGGGCGCCGACTATCTCGCCGACTTCCGTGAGTACGTCGAGAGTGTCGGCGGCGAGGTGCAGACGGTCACGGACCGGGAGGTGATCGCCATCCGGGGCGACGATCTGTGCCTCACCAGTGGGTCGCTGGAGCGCGAGGGCTTCAGAGTCTCGTACCTGGCCCTCGTCGACACGGACGAGGATCTCGTGCGGCGCGTGGTGTTCTGGAGCAACTGGGACGGCGCGCAGCGTCGGGACGCGCTCGACGAGCTTGATCGGTCGTGGGTCGAACGTGGAGGGTCTGAGGAGTGGGCGGCGTTCGACCGCCGCTTCTCGTCGATCTTCCGGAGTGGCACCGTCGACGCACTCGACGAGATCGTCGGGGCCGACTTCGTGTCGGTCGACCACCGTCCGCTCGGTCTCGGGGTACGACGACGCGACGAGTGGCTCACCTCCTCCGGCGCAGTGGTCGGGCGAGCGTCGGCGACCGTCCGCAGCACCGTCGTGCGCGGGCGCGTGCGTCTCGGTCGTGTGTCGTTCGTGATCGACGACGACGAGTCCACGCTGATGGACGGACTGGCCGTCGGCGTGCTGGACCCGGCTGGCAGGTTCGTCCGCCAGGAGTTGTTCTCCCTTGACCAGCGGGACGATGCCCGAGCCCGCTTCGACGAACTGACCACCTGACGCGCTTGGTTCCAACCCTCCGTTTCCGCCCGTGCCGGATCCGGACAGCTCGTCGGTCGGGGCGTGGGCTGTTTCGGTGCATCGCGCCTGGCCAGAGGGTTCGGGGAACTCTGTGACACCCCCGAAGCAGAATGGGGTGCATGAGTTCGACGGTGGTCTGTGAGCGGGTTCGGCGGGTCGCCGACACCTGCTCGGCGACCGCTCCAAGCCGACCAGCGATCGCGCAGGCGTTGGATGACGTCGCACGGATCGAGTCGTGGGCGGCGGCTCGGCGAGCCGCCCTGGCGCGGATGCTGTCGACGAAGCCGGGCTCGTTCCCCGAGGCCGACATCGCCGACTCGACCGGCTGCACACTGAACGCCGCAGCGAAGGAGACCGAGCGAGCCTCCACGCTCGATCGAGCCGAGTCGTTCGCCGCCGCACTCGATGCCGGCGAGATCCGACCGGGACACGTCGACGCCTTCACGCGCGCAGCGAAAGGTCTCGACGACGATCAGAAGGCCGAGTTGTTCGACCAGCAGGACGAGCTGGCGGGTGTGGCTGCGTCGTCGTCGATCCGCGACTTCGAACAGCACGTGCGCAAGAAGGCGCAGGCGTTGCAGACCGAAGCCGACGCCGAGGCCCGACTCGAACGACAGAAGAAGGCCACCCGGTCGCGGTCGTGGGTCGACCAGGTCGATGGCATGTGGAACCTGTCGGGGAAGTTCGACCCGATCACCGGAAAGCACCTCCACGACGCCATCGAAGCTGCGACGCGATCGTTGTTCGCCGAGTCGACCCCCGCCACCGCGCCCGTCGATCGGCTGGAACGCCAGCAACACCTCCACGCACTGGCGTTGTCCCGGCTGGTGCTCGACGACCCCTCGACGGGGTCGATCGACCGACGCTCACGCAACGGTGCACCGATCGCCGTCGTCGACGCCACCACTGCGATCCCGACGTCCGGTGCGTCGACGGGGCCGTCGGTCGACTGGGGACTTCCGATCGAAGTACCCACCTCGGTGTTGCGCGACGTCTTCGGTGCGACCACACCCGACGTCGTCATCGTCGCCAACGGCGTAGTGCTCCACGCACCGGGGAACCTCCACCTCGGACGGACCACCCGGCTCGCGAACCGGGCCCAACGACGGGCGCTGCGCGGCCTGTACTCCACGTGTGCCGTGCCGGGATGTGCGACGCACTACGACCGCTGCAAACTCCACCACGTCATCTGGTGGCGACACGGCGGACACACCGATCTCGACAACCTCCTGCCCGTCTGCCAACACCACCACACCCAGATCCACGACCACAGCTGGGACATCAAACTCGGCCCGAACCGGGAACTCACCATCACCCTCCCCGACGGCACCACCCTCAGATCCGAACGACCGAAACGCAGCGCTGCGTAGCGCAGGCCGCGATGCGGGAGAGCAGATGACCGGGGACGTCGTGTCCATCGCCGGCTCGGCGCGTGCCGGGTTCGCGAGTCGCGACGGCCCGATCCCTCGTGATCGCGTGCGACACTTCGACGATGAGCGAGACGACGAATGCCGCATCTGCCGCGGCGACCTTCGATCTGACCGGCTGGACGTTCGGTGATGCCAACGCCGTCGAGTGGCAGGCGATCGGCGACGGGGTCTCGATGAAGATGCTCGCCACCGCCGACGGCACGGCGATCGCGCTGTTCCGGTTCGAGCCCGGGTACCGCGGCACCCCGCACCACCACGAACAGGCCGAGTTCTCGTACGTACTCGAGGGCACGCTGCTCTCGAACGGGGTCGTGATGCCGGCGGGCCAGGCGTACGCCGCGCAGGCCGGGACCGATCACGAGGAGTTCGGCACCGACGAGGGGGCCGTGATCGTGAGTGTGTTCCGGCTTCCGAGCTGACCTACGACCACCTGGCCTGCGCCGCGTCGGGCGAGGTGAATGTGACGGTGTTGAGCGACCGGCGGACGATCGCGCGAATACTGTCCTCACGGTGGGCGGTCGCCGATCCGATACAGGGTTGGTGACCTCCGCCGCCATCCACTCTCCCGAACGCGAACTCGGCGATCACGAGCACGATCATCACCACGGTGACTCGTGGCTGAAGCTGGGTCCGGTCTTCGTCGTCGTTCCGCTCGTCGTCACACTGCTGCTCCGAAACCGGGTCGGCTTTCTCCAGGGCGACGACGTTCGTCTGTGGTCGACGTTGTTCTTCTCGATCACGGTGCAGGCACTGCCGTTTCTCGTGCTCGGCGTCGTTCTGTCGGGGGTGATCGCCGCCTTCGTGTCCCCCTCGATCGTCGAGCGACTCGTCCCGAAACGTCCGGCGCTCGCCGTGCCGGCCGCTGGCGCCGCCGGTCTCGCCCTTCCCGGCTGCGAGTGCGGGTCGGTCCCCATCGCCGGTCGACTCGTCAGCGCGGGTGCACCACCCGCTGCCGCTCTCACGTTCCTCCTGTCCGCCCCGGCGATCAACCCGGTGGTGCTCATCTCGACCGCCGTCGCCTTCCCCGGCGAGCCGCAACTGGTCGCAGCTCGGTTCCTCGCGTCGTTTCTCACGGCGGTCGCCGTCGGGTGGTGGTGGGCGCGCCGCGACAGCGACTCTCTCCTGAAGGTCGACGACCACACGCACCGTCACGGAACCCGGTGGCAGACGTTCACCGACACGTCATCGCGCGACCTGGTCCACGCAGGCGGCTACCTC
>JBCDAK010000020.1:0-37009 GCA_039185545.1 Actinomycetota bacterium | reverse complement strand
GCCCCTCCCCATGGGGCGCTCGACAGGAGGCGCCATGACCACGTTCGATCTCGATCTCACGAAGTACGACCTCGGGTGGAGCGACGAGGTCGAATACGCCTTCACACCCGAAAAGGGTCTGAACGAAGGCGTCGTCGAACAGATCTCGTGGTGGAAGGGAGAACCGCGCTGGATGACCCAGATGCGCAGGCGCTCGCTCCGCCTCTTCGACAAGAAGCCGATGGCCGAGTGGTTCGCGGTGAACATGCCCGACATCGACTTCCAGGACATCTACTACTACCTGCGGCCCAAGGGTGAGCAGGTCGACGAGTGGGACCAGCTCCCCGAAGAGATGATGAAGACCTACGAGAAGCTCGGCATCCCCGAGGCCGAGCGTCAGTACCTCGCCGGCGTGACGGCGCAGTACGAGTCCGAGGTCGTGTACCACAAGAACCGCGAGGACCTCGAGGCCCAGGGGATCCTGTTCTGCGACATGGACACCGCCCTGCGCGAGTACCCCGACCTGGTGAAGGAGTACTTCGGCACGGTGATCCCACCGGGCGACAACAAGTTCGCCGCACTCAACACCTCGGTGTGGTCGGGTGGCTCGTTCATCTACGTCCCGCCGGGCGTCGACTGCGAGATGCCGCTGCAGGCCTATTTCCGCATCAACTCCGAGAACGCCGGCCAGTTCGAGCGCACGCTCATCATCGCCGACGAGGGCTCGAACGTGCACTACATCGAGGGCTGCTCGGCCCCCGTGTACACGAGCGACTCGCTCCACTCGGCGGTCGTCGAGATCGTCGTGAAGCCGCGTGCGCGCGTCACGTACACCACCATCCAGAACTGGTCGCCCAACGTGTACAACCTCGTCACCAAGCGGGCCCGGGTCGAGGCCGGCGGCCACATGGAGTGGATCGACGGCAACATCGGATCGAAGCTCACCATGAAGTACCCGGCCGTCTACCTGGTCGGCGAGGGCGCCACGGGTGAGGTGCTGTCGGTCGCCTACGCGGGCGAGGGCCAGCACCAGGACGCCGGCGCCAAGATGGTGCACGCCGCCCCGAACACCCGCTCCAAGATCGTGTCGAAGTCGATCTCGAAGGACGGTGGCATCACCACCTACCGCGGGCTCGTGCGGGTCGACGAGGGAGCCGAGGGCTGCAAGAGCCACGTCGAGTGCGACGCGCTGATCCTCGACGAGGACTCGGTGTCGAAGACGCTCCCGTACATGGAGGTCGGCGAGCAGGACGCCGAGATCGGCCACGAGGCATCGGTCTCGAAGGTGGCCGAGGAGCAGCTCTTCTACCTCATGTCGCGCGGACTCTCCGAGGAGCAGGCCATGGGCATGATCGTCAACGGCTTCATCGAGCCGATCACGAAGACGCTGCCGATGGAGTACGCGGTCGAGTGGTCGCGGTTGATCGAGTTGCAGATGGAGGGGTCGGTCGGCTGACCGCCCCGTCACAGACCCGTTCGGCCGACGACGCCGGTGATCTCGCTCGGCACGGGCTCACGCCCTACCGCCTCGCTCTGATCCCCGACGCCGTCTGCCTCACTCGGTCTTCAGGCTCGGGGTCGGCCGGCCTCGTGCGAACAGCACGTTCGGTGCCGGGTCCGATTCGTGCTGAATTCAGCACGTTCGGTGCCGGGTCCGATTCGTGCTGTTCTGGTTGACCTTCGTCAGAGGTAGTAGCCGATGACGTCGACGATGAGGTGACAGCCCGACTCGGGGCCGAGGAAGATCGCGATCTGGGCGTCTGCGTCGACGGCCGACAGCGCCGACGTGCTGACGATCTGTCCGATGCCGTCCCAGTTGCCGCTCGAGAACGTCGGATCGTCGGTGAACGTGGTGCCCGCTGCGGCGACCGTGAAGTAGCCGTTCACGGCGGTCGGCAGGGCCCCATCGCCGGTCTGGGCGGCGACGATCTTCAGTTCCACGCCCGTCGCGCCGGCCGGAACACCGGTGGCGGTGGTGCCGTCGAGAGCGAGCTTCGTGTCGTACACGTTGGTACTGCCGGCGGCGGGCTTGGTGGCGCCGCCCTCGCGTGTGTCCGCGATGCGGACGGGTTCGGGCAGGAAGTGCAACGAACCGGCGGTGTCGTTCCCCGCGAGCTTCACGAACCGCACGCCGGGGTCGCCGCCGATGGTCTCGGGCGGTGTGGGGACGGTGAACCAGAGCGTGCCGTCGGCGTCGACGTACATCTCGCCCGCGACGTGCGCACCCGGTGTCGGCCCCGACACGGGATCGGCCAGCAGGACGAACTTGATGTGTGCGCCATTGGCCGACGCCACGGCGAGTGCTGCCGGGGCCTCGGTGGTGTCGTCGGGCGCGGCGTCGGACAGGTTCGCGGCGACCGCGCCGAAGCCGGCGAGGGCGGTCGTCGAGCCGTGCACGCCGTTCGGAACGTTGTCGTCGCCGTATCCGCCGGCCTGCGCCGGGAAGGGCGCATCGACCGCCGGGACCGCGGCCGCCACGGACAGCATCGACGGTCCCTGGGTCACGGCGGCGGCCGGGGTGACCGCCAACGACGTCGGGGTCGCCGACGTGTTCGCGACGCCCTCGCCGAGTTCGAGGGCGTTGCCACCGATGGCGGCGCCGGCTTCGTCGCCGGCGTGGGCGGTCTCACGGAGCGCGAGGACTCCGACGGCGGCGCCGGCTCCGCCGAGCGCGATCTTGCGCAGGGCCGACCGGCGATCGTCGGTCGAGCCGGGGGAGTCGTTCGTGGTGACGTCGTCGTCCCGGGTGGTGGTGGGGTCGAGGTGACTCATGGGGGAACTCCTTGTCGATCGTTCCCGCCCGCTGCCACCAGTTCGTAACAAACGGTGACCGAGCGGTGGGGTCGCGGCGGGGGGAATTCCGGGCGGACCTAGACTGGCGTCGTGCCGATGCGGACGGAGTGCAAGAACTTCGAGTCCCGGTCGTATCCCAACGGTGACACGGTCCGGAAGTGCAATCTCGACCTGGCGCCCGACGCCCCGTGGCGGTGTCCCGATCAGTGCTCGGGATACGAGCGCAGGTTGGCCGACGCCGCGTGGACCCACGGGAGCCTCACCGTCGGCGTGACCCCACCCGAACCGGCCGGTCTCGACGACGGGTCGGCGGCGGCCGTGCTCGATGCCGCCGAGGACATCGTCAACGCTGCCGGATTCGACGTGATGGCGCAGATCGACGCCGAGCGTGAGCGTGAGCGCGGCGGTTTCATCAAGCGCATCTTCCGCCGCAAACGCTCGTCCTGAGGCGCCTGGATCGCCATCCTCGTTTGGCCGCGAGACCGGCCGGATGATCGGCGTGACACCGGGCCCGGACGGCTGCTGCGCCCCTGCTCAGCGGTAGCCTCCAGACGCGATGTTCAGCGTCGACCACGTCCGTTCCGTGGGTGATGACTGGTCCGAGATGCGACTCGCAGCAGCCGAGCGCACCCGCTCGGCGCCGGTCCCCACTCCCGATGAGGAGATCTGGCGCTACAGCCGGATCGACCGGTTCGATCCCGAGCGGTACACGCCAACGGCGTCGTCCACGACGGTGACCGGATCCCACGCCGATCTCGTCGTCACCGACCGAGAGCCCGAGGTGTTCGCCGACGAGACCCCCGACGTCTTCGCGGATCTGAACCGGGCGTTCATGACGCCGACGGTCATCTCGATCCCGCGAGGTCGAGCGTCCGCGGAACCCATCGTGGTGACCCACCGACTCGGTGGGGACGGAACCGCCGTGTTCCCCCGCCTCGTCATCGACGCCGGGGAGAACAGCGAGGTCACCGTCGTCGAGCGGTTCGTCGCCGCCGACGGGGCCGATCTCGACCAGGCGCTGGTCGTGCCCGTGGTGCAGATCCGTGCGGCGCAGGCGGCCCGCGTCACGTACCTGGCGCTCAACGAGGCCGGAGAAGCCACCTGGCAGATCGGCAACCAGCAGGCCGTCGGCGACCGCGACTCGTCGGTCACGTTGGCGACGGTCACCCTCGGCGGCGACTACGTACGCGCTCGCACCGAGGCGCGTATCTCCGGTCAGGGCGGCTCGACCAAGCAGGTCGCCCTCTACTTCGCCGGCGGCGGCCAGATGCACGACTTCCGCACCATCCAGGACCACGACGCGCCGCACACCGACAGCGACCTCCTCTTCAAGGGCGCGGTCCAAGACGACGCCGCCAGTGTCTACACCGGTCTGATCAAGATCCGGGAGCACGCCGGCGGCACGGCCGCATACCAGACCAACCGCAACCTCACCCTCTCCCCGGGTGCCTGGGCCGAGAGCGTGCCGAACCTCGACATCCGGACGAACGACGTGAAGTGCGCACACGCCTCCACCGTCGGTCCGATCGACGAGGACCAGCGCTTCTATCTCGAGAGCCGGGGCGTGCGACCCGAGGTGGCCGAGCGTCTGGTGGTTCTCGGCTTCTTCGACGAGGTCATCGACCAACTTCCCGTCGGCGACGACACGGCCGACCTCCGCGCACGCGTCGCGAACAAGCTCGACATCGGAGCGCACGAGGTGGCGGCGTGAGCGACACCGTGCAACTCGACCATCTCGGCGACGGCGAGGCGATGCGGATCGAGGTCGACCTCGGCGATGCCGACGGACCCACTCCCATCGCGATCGTCCGCATCGGCGAGGCCGTCCACGCGATCGGCGACATCTGCTCGCACGCCAACGTCTCGCTCTCCGAGGGAGACGTCTGGTGCGACGAACTCGAACTCGAGTGCCCGAAGCACTCGAGCGCGTTCAGCCTCCTCACGGGAGAGCCCAGCACGCTGCCGGCGACTCAGCCGGTCGAGGTGTTCGACGCCACGGTCGTCGATGGTCGCATCGAGATCGCTCGCCGATCCCACGGCGAAGGGAGCGGATCATGAGCACGTTGAGCATCGAGGGCCTGTGCGCCAGCGTCGCGGGCAACGAGATCCTGAAGGGGATCGATCTCGAGGTGTCGTCCGGTGAGGTCCACGCCGTGATGGGCCCGAACGGGGCGGGCAAGAGCACGCTCTCGGCCGTCATCATGGGCAAGCCGGGCTACGAGGTCACGGCCGGTTCGGTCCGCCTCGATGGAGTCGACGTGTTGGCGATGGCCACGTGGGAACGTGCGGTCGCCGGTCTCCACCTGGTGATGCAATATCCGACCGAGGTGCCGGGTGTGATGCTGCACGACGTGCTCCGCGAGGCGTTGGCGTCACGCGAGCGCTCGGCCGAGGGGCTCGACGATCTCCTCGTGCACGAGGCCGACCGGATCAACTTCGAGGAACGGTTCCTCGCTCGGCCGCTCAACGTCGACCTGTCCGGTGGTGAGAAGAAGCGGAACGAGACGCTGCAGCTCGCCGCGCTCTCACCGCGGATCGCGATCCTCGACGAACTCGACTCGGGTCTCGACATCGACGCGTTGCGCGATTGCGCCCGCCGCGTCGAGGCCATGAGCAACGAACCGACCGCGGGTGGTGAACCACTCGGGGTCCTGGCGATCACGCACTACTCGCGGCTGCTCGAGGAGCTGCGTCCCGACCATGTGCACATCCTCGCCGGAGGTGTGATCGCCGAGAGCGGCGGGCCCGACCTGGCTGCGCGCCTCGAGGCCGAGGGATACGGGGCCTGGTCGAGTCCGACCGACGACTCGGCCGAGGACGCCTCGGCCAGCGCGCTCGCCGACCTGCTCTGATCGAGGGGCGGGCCCGACCGTCGGACCCGCTGCGACGACTCAGCTGGCGTTCAGTTGGCGCGACCGCGCTGATCGGCGAGGTCGTCGTCGGCGAACGACCGAGTGGTGCTGCTCTGGTGTGCGAGCAGTTCGAGCAGCGCCCCCACCTCGAGACCGTCGGGGCCCTCGCCGAGTCCGCGTTCGCGGTGCACCTCGTACCGGTTGCGTCGGCCGACGCGAGTGCGCGTGACGAAACCGGAGGTCGCGAGATCGGCCACGATGCTCTGAGCTGCTCGCTCGGTGATGCCGACCTGAGCCGCCACGTCGCGTAGCCGGATCGACGAATCGTCGGCGAGGCACGAGAGGACGCGTGCGTGGTTCGAGAGGAACGTCCACGCCGTTCGGCCGACCTCGTCGCTGGCCGTGTCGAGTTGGTTCCGGACGTCGGTCATGCGTCGAACGTAGCAGCAAACTCGTCGACGCTCTGCGTCCGTACCGCCCACGCTTAGCGCTAAATACCTGGTCAGGACGTGCTGAAATCGACCGTTGCCAGTCTGCGATCACGGCGTGTCGCGCCGGAACTCGATGCACGGATCGCGGGCTGAACACCGCCGGAACGCAGCGTCTATCGTCGACGGGCATGGCGTGGGACGACGACGGAGACCGGCTGACGAAGACGTTCACGTTCCGTGACTTTCGTGAGGCGTTCGCGTTCATGACCCGGGTCGCATTCGTCGCCGAGGACCTGAATCACCATCCCGAGTGGTCGAACGTGTACTCACGGGTGACCATCACGCTGACCACACACGACGCCGGGAACACGGTCACCGATCTCGATCGCGAGATGGCGTCGCGCATCGACCAGATCGTCGACGGGTGACGTCGTCCGACGTCGCAGCCGCCGGAGGTGACCCGGGCCCGTCCGATCATCCGGCCGACGAGCGCGCCGAGACGGACCGACGAGACGGTGCCCGGTCGTTTCCGGGGTGGCGGGTCGTCGCCGGCTGCTTCACCGTGTTGCTCGTCAACGCCGGGCTCGCGTTCTACGGGCTCGCCGTCTACCTGAACGCGTTCAGCAAGGAACGCGGCTGGACGCTGGGCAGCATCTCGCTCGCCGTCACGATCTTCTTCGTCGTCGGCGGGATCTGTGGCGTGTGGGCCGGCCGACTCATCGCCCGCTACGACGTCCGGTACGTGATCGCCGTCGGCGGGGTGATCGCCGGCGGATCGCTCGCCGTCGTCGGGCAGGTCGAGCAGCGATGGCAGCTCTACGCGACGTACGTGCTGTTCGCGGTGGGCTTCGCGTTCGCCGGCCTCGTCCCTGCGACCACGGTGGTGACCCGCTGGTTCCATGCGAAGCGATCGGTGGCGCTGTCCGTCGCCTCGACGGGACTGTCGGCCGGCGGCATCGTCATCACCCCGTTCGCCAAACAGCTGATCGATGATCGAGGTCTCGCGGCGTCGACACCGTGGCTCGGCCTCGTGTACGTGCTCATCACGGTGCCGGTGGCGTTGTTCGTCATTCGGCCCGACCCGGTCGCCGACGGCTTCGCTCCCGACGGTGCGCGCCTCGCCGTCGGCGCCACGCCACCTCCGGCCGGTGGCATGGCGTTCGACGACGCCGTCGTGACGAGGTTCTACCGGTTCGTCACCTGGGGCTACGTGCTCGCCCTCGGCGCGCAAGTGGGTGGCATCCAACAGCTCGTGAAGCTGGTCGAGGACCGCACCGACGAATCGACCGCACAGTTCGCGATCACGGCGTTGGCGACGACCTCGGTGATCGCCCGCCTCGTCGGCGGTCGGCTCGTGGCCGTGGTCGCGATGACCCCGTTCACCGCTGTTCTCGCAGCGCTGCAGGCGGGGGCGCTCGTGGGCCTGGCGTGGACCTCGACCACGTGGCTGATGTTCGTCTTCATCATCGTGTTCGGCGCCACCGTCGGAAACCTGCTCATGATGCAGCCACTCCTCGTGGCCGAGCGGTTCGGTGTCCGCGACTATCCGCGCATCTTCGGCCGGTCACAGGCGGTTGGCATCATCGGCGTCGCCGGAGGGCCGCTGCTGATCGGATGGTTGTTCGATCGTTTCGGTGACTACGACTGGCCGTACTCGATCACTGCCGTGCTGTGTCTCGTGGGCGCCTGCATCATCGGCGCCGCCGGACCCGCAGAGGTCGACTCGGACGTCGACGAGGCGGTCGCCGGATGACCTCGGCATCCCGGCCGGTGGTGATGATCACGGGCGGGAGTCGAGGGATCGGCGCGGCCACCGCCGTCATGGCGGCCGAACGTGGCCACGACGTGGCGATCACGTTCGTGCACGCGTCCGATTCCGCTGACCGCGTCGTCGACGCGTGCGCTGCGGTGGGCGCGTCCGCCGTGGCGCTTCGCGCCGACGTGGCGAACGAGGGCGACATCGTGGCCGCCTTCGATGAGACCGTGTCGGCCGTCGGCGTCCCGCGTGTGTTCGTCAACAACGCCGGCCTGCTCGATCGCGCCACGCGGGTCGAGGAGCTCGACGTCGATCGCATCCGACGCGTCTTCGAGGTGAACGTCGTCGGTGCCTTCGTCGCCGCACGCGAGGCGGTGCGTCGCATGTCCACTCGGTTCGGAGGGTCCGGCGGGTCGATCGTGAACGTGTCGTCGGCGGCCGCATATCTCGGGAGCCCGAACGAGTACGTCGACTACGCCGCGTCGAAGGGGGCGATCGACACGATGACCATCGGACTCGCGAAGGAGGTCGCCACCGACGGCATCCGGGTCAACGCGGTGCGGCCGGGCCTCATCCACACCGACATCCACGAACTGTCGGGCATCGACGACCGGATCGGGAAGCTGAAGGGCGGCGTTCCCCTGCAACGGGGTGGCACGGCCGACGAGGTCGCCGAGGCGATCCTCTGGCTCGGCAGCGATGCGGCGAGCTACGTGACCGGAACCCTGCTCGACGTCTCGGGAGGACGATGACATGACCGACACGCCATCCGAGCCGATCGAACCGGCTGACTCGGCACCGGGAGACCTGCACCGCAACGTCCGTCAGGTGATCGCTGCCGGACGCGATCTCGGCGTCGAGGTCGTGCCGCACAGCTACCCCCAGGGTGCGAAGACCGCACAGGACGCTGCGGACGCGATCGGCGTCGAGGTCGGTCAGATCGTGAAGAGCCTGATCTTCGGTGTCGACGACGATCTCGTCCTCGCGTACGTGAGCGGGTCGAACCAGCTCGACGAGTCGAAGCTCGCGGCCGCCGCCGGCGGCGAGAGGTGCCATCGGGTCGACGCCGACACGGTCCGGTCGGCGACCGGGTACCCGATCGGTGGTGTGCCACCGTTCGGTCACGACTCCGACCTCGCCGTCTTCATCGACCCCGACCTCTTGACCCACGACGAGGTCTGGGCGGCGGCGGGGACGTGGAACGACGTGTTCCCGATCACTCCGGCGTCGCTGGTCGCTGCGAGCCGCGGAACCGTGACCGATCTCAAGCGGTGACGGTGGCGGATTCGGGCGGTCGACGGGTGGTCAGAACGTCGACAGCAGGTCTCCGACCCGGTGGTCCTGTGCAGCGAGGACCGGGCGCAGGTGGAGCTGCTCGAGCAACTCGGCGCCGCGGTCGTTGCCACCCTGGAGGTCGTGGGTGATCACCTGCGCGGTGGTCTGCTGGAGGAGACAGAGGCGGTACTCGAGCATCGCCTGGTCGAGGTCGTAGTCGATCCCCGCGGCACGGACGCGCTCGACGTATCGCGCGATCACCGCCTGTTCGTGCTCACGTCGGAGCCCGGGATCCATCGATCCCGCGAGAAGGTTCGCCACGTCCCACATCCCCCAGTGACGGGTCGAGAGCTGGAAGTCGACCACGGTGACGTCTCGTTCCTCGCCGCCCACCTCACCGCCGAAGAGGTAGTTCTCGGCCCGGCAGTCGGTGTGGGTGAACGTGGGTGTGCCGAGCGAGACGAGATGGTCGAGCATCTCGGCATACCGGTCACATGCGTGTCCGATCTGGTCCATGAACGCCGGGTCGACCCGGTCGCTGAAGTGTTCGGCGAAGCCCGGGAAGCGCTCGGTCGCCATGACCTGACCGCCCTTGTAGAGATCGTTGTTCATCGGTGGGAGCCACGAGAGGCCGAACAGTTCGTCGGTGCCCCAGAACTGGGTGTGCAGGGGGGTGATGGTCGAGATGATCGTCTCGACCTCGTCGACGCTGAGACCCGCGATCTGGTCGGGGCACGTGGCGCCGACGACGTCCTCGATCAGCAGCACGAACGGGATGCCACCGTCGCCGCACTCGGCGAGATAGGGCTGCGCGACCGGGATCGACACGTCGCCGGCGACGTGCTGGTAGAAGCTGACTTCGCGGAGGTAGAACCCCATCATCGACGCGAGGAAGACACTCTCCGGCGCCGGCGACTGGCACTTCGCCACCACGGTCGGCGGACCCGTCTCGCCTGTGGCGTACGTCAGCGTGAGTCGGGCGAGTTCACCGAGGATGCCGACGCCCTCGGCGAAGTGGGCGGTGTCGACGCCGACGATCGTCCCGAACCGTTCGTCGTCGGCCAACGCCGTGTTCAGCCAGTCGACCGTGATGTCGTCGACCTGTCCCGGGATGCCGACCGATGCCGTCTGCTCACTCATCGACGAGACGGTAGGTGTCCGGCTCGACCACGGACGTGTCGGCGGACCGTGAGGACTACGTGACGCGGAACTGTTCGGGATCGACGGCGATGAACGTGGCGGTCGCACGAGCGACGACCGTTCCCGGCGGCGGTGGGTCGTTCGTCGGCTCGTCCGGTCGGGAGGGGACGGCGCGCAGCGGAGCCGGGCCCGCCACGGTCAACTCGCCGTCCATCTTCAGCTTTCGGCCGTCCCGCTCCGCGAGCCGGACGCGACACGCCAAGGGGACTCCGATCGGCGTGCCGGCCTCGTAGCGGATGCCGAGTTCGCCGGTGAACGCCGCCTGCTGCTCGATGGTGAGCACGAAACCGAACAGGTCGTCGAACAGTGCCGCCACGATGCCACCGTGGCTCCGTCCGGGCGCTCCCTCGTGCGCCGGTCCGAGCGTGAGCCGGCCGACGGCTTCGCGGTCCTCCCGCCGGACCTCGACGTCGAACCCGAGCGGCGCGGACCGGCCCGAGACGGGTCGCTCGTCGAAGCTGTACATCAGCTCACCCGAAGCAGGGGCGGGTCCCCAGTCGCCCGTCGGACGCTCGGTCACGCGATCCCGTCGGGGGCGCTCCTCGAGGGACTGCATCCAGCGTTCGAGATCGTCCGCCAGCCGGGCCAGCTCCTCGAGTTCGATGAGATGTCCGGAGATCGCGTGCCCGAGCTGGCGGTAGGCGCGGCCGACGCGGGCTCGTGCGTCGGCGACCGCGGGAACGAACGGGGAGGAGGGTCGATCGCTCATCCTTCGGTCATACCCGATGACGACATCCGGCACGCGATCCGGACCGTCCTGGGTCGGCGGGTGTCGGATGCGAGCGGACTCAGCTGGTCGTGGTGGCCGTGGCGTCGTCGAGCGCGTTGGCCAGCGTGTTCCAGCCGAGCACGGCGCACTTGATGCGAACGGGGAACTTCACCACACCCTGGAGCGCCTCGAGGTCGCCGAGTGAGACATCGTCGTCGCCCTCGACGAGCTCGATGTCGTCGATGCCCATCATGGACTTGAACCGCCGCAGCAGCGCTCGCGCTTCGGACACCGGCTTGCCGAGGACCGCCTGGCTCATCATGGAGGCCGACGACTGCGAGATCGAGCACCCCTGTCCGCCGATATTGATGTCGGCGACGACCGCATCGTCGCCCTCACCGTCGATGAGGAGGTACAGGGTGATCTCGTCGCCGCACAGAGGGTTGTGACCGTCGATCCGGGTCGCCGGAGGCGTGTCGAGCTCACCACGGTTCCGCGGGGTGCGGTAGTGGTCGAGGATGATCTCTCGGTAGAGGTCTTCGAGTCCTGGCATGGTTCGTGGGTCCCGGGAGTCGGTGTCGGCCGTCGGGGTCGACGTCTCAGAAGCCGAAGATATCGGTGGCGCCGTCGAGGCCGTCGGCCAGGGCGTCGACGTCGGCTTCGTCGTTGTACAGGTACAGGCTGGCGCGGGTGGTGGCGTTGACCCCGAGGGTCTTCATGAGCGGCTTCGCGCAGTGGTGCCCGGCGCGCACGCAGACGTTGGTCTCGTCGAGCACCTGGCTGATGTCGTGCGGGTGCAGATCGCGGAACTCGAACGACAGCACGCCGCCGCGCTCCTCGACGTTGTCGGGTCCGTAGATGGTGATCTCGTCGCCGAAGCGCCCGTGGAGGGTGTCGAGTGCGTAGCGGGTGAGGTCCATCTCGTGGCGACGGACGTCGGCCATGCCGAGGCCTTCGAGGAACTCGACGGCGGCGGCGAGACCGACGGCCTCGACGATGGGGGGCGTCCCCGCCTCGAACTTGGCCGGCACGGGAGCGGTGGTGAACCCGTCGAACGTGACCGTGTCGATCATGTTCCCGCCGCCGAGGAACGGAGGCATGGCGTCGAGGATCTCCATGCGTCCCCACAGCATCCCGATGCCCGACGGTCCGCACATCTTGTGGCTCGAGAATGCGACCAGGTCGGCGCCCCAGGCCTGCACGTCGGTGACGTTGTGCGGGATGAACTGGCACGCGTCGACGACGGAGAGCGCACCGGCCTCGCGGGCCCGACGGCACAGCATCTCGGTCGGAGGAATGGTGCCGAGCACGTTCGACATCGCTGTGAACGAGAGCACCTTGGCGCCGTCGAGCAGCTGGTCGAGGTCGGTGAGGTCGAGGCGACCGTCGGACGTGATGGGGATCCACCGCAGCTCGATGCCACGCTCGGCGACGAGCATGTGCCACGGGACGATGTTGGCGTGGTGCTCCATCTCGGTGAGCACGACCACGTCACCCTCGGAGAGGTTGGCCCGTCCCCAGGCTTGAGCGATCAGGTTGAGTGCCTCGCTGGCGTTCTTGGTGAAGATGACCTCGTCGGCCGACGGTGCGTTGATGAACCGGGCGATCGCCTGTCGGCCGGCCTCGTAGGCCTCGGTGGCTTCGCCGGCGAGTCGGTACGAGCTGCGATTGATGGGCGCGTGCGACGTCGCCATGAAGTCGTTCATGGCGTCGATGACCTCGGTGGGCTTCTGCGACGTGTTGCCCGAGTCGAGGTAGACGATGCGGTGGCCGTCGATGGTGCGACCATCGAGGAGGGGGAAGTGGCGGCGGATCTCGGCGACGTCGAACATCGTGCGGTCCGGCCTCAGCCCGCGGCCCCGGCGCTCGCCTCGGCCTCGGCGCGGAACGCTTCGTAGCCGTCGTTCTCGAGGGTGGCGGCGAGTTCCATGCCACCGCTGGCGACGATGCGTCCGTCGACCAGGATGTGGACGTGATCGGGGGTGACCTCGTCGAGGAGCCGCTGATAGTGGGTGATGAGCACCACGCCCATCTCGGGTCGCTCGGCCCGGACCGCTTCGATCCCGGTGGCGACGATGCGGAGGGCGTCGATGTCGAGACCCGAGTCGGTCTCGTCGAGGATGGCGACCTCGGGCTCGAGGATCGCCATCTGCATGACCTCGTTGCGCTTCTTCTCGCCGCCCGAGAATCCCTCGTTGAGGTACCGGTCGACGAACGACGAGTCCATGCCGAGGCGCTTCATCCAGTCCATGGTGGCGAGGCGGAGCTCGAGGACCGAGAGGTCGACGCCCTTGCGGGCCGACAGGGCCTGGCGAAGGAATTGGATGACCGAGACGCCCGGAATCTCCTGCGGGTACTGGAAGGCGAGGAAGACACCGGCCTTGGCTCGATCGTCGACCTCCCAGTCGGTGATGTCGTCGCCGTGGAGCTTCACCGAGCCGGCGGTCACCTCGTACTCGGGCGAGCCCATGAGGGCGTTGCCGAGCGTGGACTTACCGGAGCCGTTGGGCCCCATGATGGCGTGCACCTCGCCGGGCATGACCGTGAGGTCGAGGCCGCGGAGGATCTCGTCGGCGTCGCCCTCGGCCGGACGGGCGCGGAGTCCCTCGATGGAGAACAGCGGTTCGACGACGTCACTCACGATGAGAATTCTACGGCCGGGACCGTGTTTTCTCCCGGGCCGAGCCAGGTGACGGTCGGCCTATCGTGGCGGCGATGGCGGACCGGGTCGAGCGGCTGACGAACCTCCTCGCTCTCCTCCTCGAGACGATCGAGCCGCTCGCGTTGACCCAGATCGTCGCCGAGCTCGACGGGCAGTACTCGGGATCCGACGCCTCGATCCGCCAAGCGTTCGAACGCGACAAGGCGGCGCTGCGGTCGATCGGGGTTCCGATCGACACGATCGTCCACGAGGGCACCGAGCTGGCCGGACAGACCCGCTACCGGATCGACCGCGGCCGCTACGAGCTCGCCGACCTCGAGCTCGAGGCCGACGAGATGAGGGCGCTGCAGGTCGCGGTCGCCACCACCCGCCCGAGTGGCGGACGCGACGCGCTGTGGAAGCTCGGCGGTGCGCTCGACGACGATCGTGCGGCGGTCACGGCGGTGCTCCCCGATCATCCCGAGCTGCCCACGTTCCGAGCGGCGGTCGCCTCGCGCTCGCTGGTCGAGTTCGGCTACGGCGGTGAGCGACGCTCGGTCGAACCGTGGGGGGTGCTCCTGCGCGGCGGGTTCTGGTACCTGGTCGGGTTCGACCACTTGCGCGGCGCCAAGCGGACGTTTCGCGTCGATCGCATCGACGGCGCCGCGTCGGTCGGTGAGCCGGGAGGTTTCGAGCGGCCTGCCGACTTCGATCCGCGCGATGCGTTCCCGCGCGACCCCAAGCAGATCGGCCACGCGAGCGACGACGGGTTCGAAGCGTTGGTCCGGATCGATCGCGTGCGGGCGGCCGCGGTTGAGCGCGAGGTCGGATCCGACTGCGTCGAGGCGCGAAGCGACGACGGTTCCATCGAGGTCCGGGTGCCGGCGACCAATCTGCCGGCGTTCCGCTCGTGGGTGCTGGGCCTCACGACGCATGCGGTCGTGCTCGAGCCCGACGAGGTGCGCCGTGACCTCCTCGACTGGCTGGCCCGATCGATCGATGACGAGGCGGTGCGTCGATGAGTGGACCCGCCAGCGCCGCCGATCGGCTCCAGCGCCTGCTCGTGATGCTGCCGTGGCTGATGGAGCGCGGCGAGGTCCCGCTCGGGGAGGTCGCCGAGCGTTTCGAGATGTCGACCGACGCCGTGGTCAGCGAACTCGAGTTGGTGGCGATGTGCGGACTGCCGCCGTACGTCGACGAGATGGTCGACGTCTTCGTCGACGACGGCCTCGTGTTCGTCGGCGTCCCGCGTCTGTTCACGCGGGCGCTTCGTCTCACGGCGCCCGAGGGATTCTCGCTGCTCGCCGCGGGTCGGGCGGCGATGGAGCTGCCCGGTGCCGATGTGAACGGTCCGCTCGCCCGCGGGCTGCAGAAGCTGTCCGTGGCGCTGGCCGACGACGCTGGTCCGGGCGGCTCCGGGGGAGGCGGGGCCGACGACACCGCCGGGGTCGCGATCGACCTCGAACGTCCGCCCCACGCCGATGCGATCACCGACGCCGTTCCCGACGGAATCGAACTGTCGATCGCCTACTACTCACCCGCGACCGACGAGACGTCCACACGGTCGATCGTTCCCCGACGGGTGTTCGTCGACGGCGGGCACTGGTACGTCGACGCCGACGACGACCGGTCGGGGGAGCGCCGGACGTTCCGCATCGACCGGATCGAGTCGGCCGAGGCGACGGGGCGGATCGACGAGCCGGAGCCGACCCTCGATGAGCCTCCCTCGGGCGAGGTGTCGTTCTTCGACGACCCGGCTCTTCCCCGGGCGGTGCTCCGGATCGGTCCGTCGGCGGCGTGGATCCTCGATCAGTACCCGTACGACGAGGTGCGCGACCTGTCGCGGCCACGGCGATGGCGCGAGGTCCGACTCCCGATCGCATCCGAGCGGTGGCTCGCCCGACTGGTGGTGCGGCTCGGGCCGGACGTGAAAGTGATCGAGCCCGCCTCGCTGGCGGAGGCCGCCGAACGGCTCGCCCGCGAGATCGTCGCCAACTACTGACGCCCGACGACCGGCTCGGCGCTCGCGGGCGGCGACGACCGGAACCGACGGGTCCATCGCCGCACGCGACGTCGGGCGCGCTCGACGGGACCGCGCCGGGGGAGGGGGCGGTCGAGGAACGGATCGAGGTCGGCCGCATCGGTGACGCCGTGCGCGGCGATCAGATGTGGGAGCACCTCCGCTGTGGCGGCGGCATCGGCGGCTGCGTCGTGTGCGTTCACGAGCTCGACCCCGTACCGCTCAGCCACGTCGGCCAGACGGTGCGACAGCACCCGATCGGGGTCGAGACGGCGCGACATCCGCAGGGTGCAGAGCCTCCGCTCGAGTGATGCCGCGAGTGCGGCGTCGCTGCGCCGCCGCGCCGCGCGCAGGAGGAACTCGCCGTCGAACCGGGCGTTGTGTGCAGTGAACAGCGAGCCGTCGAGCCGGCGGGCGAGTTCGTCGAGCACGTCGTCGATGGCGGGAGCGTCTTTCAGGCTCCGCCGCGTGAGGCCGTGCACGTGGGTCGGCCCGACCCGTGACCAGCGGTGACGGAGCGCGACGAGCGTGGACCACTCGTCGACGA
Source organism: Actinomycetota bacterium (assembly GCA_039185545.1). Taxonomy (GTDB): domain Bacteria; phylum Actinomycetota; class Acidimicrobiia; order Acidimicrobiales; family Ilumatobacteraceae; genus Ilumatobacter_A. The sequence goes on along the minus strand of JBCDAK010000020.1, from coordinate 20,806 downwards.
CGGTTCCGTCGGCCTCGACGGTGATGACCGCCAGTTGGAGCACGCGATGGCGGCTGAACGACAGCCCCGACGTCTCGACGTCGACCACCGCGAATCGAGGCAGTCCCACGTCGGGCACCCTAGAGCGGGGGTGTCACGCAGATGACGAAGCGGGCGTGTTCCTGCCGTGGCGTCAATGACGGTGGCACTGTCATCGCGGCGCGCCGTTCGGCGCACGCGGTGACCGGCCATGCCAGCGCAACCTGGCGGAATCGCGGGATGCGCTGACGTGAGGGGCTCGGTCGTTCATGTGTGTCAGCGCAACCTGGCGGAATCGCGGGATGCGCTGACGTGAAGTCGGCCGGCGCTGCCGGGCGTCAGCGGTTGCGCAGGCGCTTCGACAGCTCGTTGAGGCGCTGTTTCTCCTCGCCGCTGAGTGCCTCCATGCCCTGGCTGCCGATCTTGTCGAGCAGGCCGTCGAGCTCGGCCTGGTCGGCCGGTGACGGAGGTGGGCGCAGCGGGGGACCGCTCGGGGCGGCCGGCTCGTCGTTGCCGCGCCACGGGCCCTCGACGACCCGGCGGCCGCTGCCGCCGCTCGATCCGCCGCCCCGACCCGTCGACTTGGGCTTCGACTTCCTCTGACGGCGCGGGCGGCTGACACTCGAACCGCCACCCCCCGACAGCGGAATGTGCGGGATCGGCCACGCGGTGGCGAATCCGAGCGAGCGACCGACGCTGAGCGCGGTGCCGATCGCGATGATGAAGAAGAGCAGCATGCCGCCGAGGCGGTCGCCCGAGAAGCTCAACATGTTGAGCATCGTGAACACACCGGCCACGACCCACAGGGGGACGACGTCGAAGAACCGCACGTTGGGATACGTCGCCGCGTACAGCCAGATCGCGCACAGGAACAGCGTCGACAACCCGAGCACGACGGTCCGCTCGTTGGAGTAGATGAAGTTCAGCCCGGGGAAGATCCCGCCGGTGAGCGACAGGACCACGGCGGGCACGATGGTCACCGCCGCGATCCAGGTGACGAACTTGCCGCGGCCCATGAGGCCCTCGACCTGCTGGCCGAACGACCAGAAGAAGGCGATGCCGATCAGCGCGAACAGGTTCGGTGGCGTTGCGATCGGCCAGGTGACGATCCGCCAGATCTCGAAGTCGCGGACGGCGTCGGGGAAGAAGATGAGTCGTGACCACCAGTCGACGTTGATCCCGTAGAGGAACATCGTGGCGACCGAGAGTGCGCACAGGATGTCGATGGTCGTGGCGTCGTAGCGGCCGACCCGGAACCATCCGTCGTTGGGGCGACGGCTGAACATGGCGGCGAGGTATTGCGACACAGCCCACCACGGTACCGGCACCGTCGGGCCGCAGACCTGCCAGCCCGCATCTCTCGCGTCCGCCAGCCCGTATCTTGACGGGATCATGATGAAGCGGCCGCCCGCCGGCACGATCCCCGAGGCCCCGGGGTCGTACCAGTTCAAGGATCGGCACGGTCGCGTCATCTACGTGGGCAAGGCGTCGAACCTCCGTCAGCGGCTCTCGAACTATTTCCAGAACCCGCGGAACATGCACCCGCGCACGGCCCAGATGGTCGAGACCGCCGAGTCGGTCGACTGGACGATCGTCGCCAACGAGGTCGAGGCGCTCATGCTCGAGTACAGCCTCATCAAGGAGCACGATCCGCGCTTCAACGTGCGGCTCCGCGACGACAAGAGCTATCCGTTCCTCGCCGTGACGTCGTCCGACCAGTGGCCGCGGGCGATGGTGATGCGCGGCCGAAAGCGCAAGGGTGTGCGCTACTTCGGCCCCTACGCCCATGCGTACGCCATTCGCGACACCCTCGATCTGCTGCTGCGCAGCTTCCCCATCCGCACGTGCAGCGAGAACAAGTTCGGCGAACACGAGCGACTCGGCCGACCCTGCCTCCTGTTCCACATCGAGAAGTGCTCCGGTCCGTGCGTCGGTGAGATCGAGGAGATGGAGTACCGCCAGCTCGTCACCGAGCTGTGCGACTTCCTCGACGGCGACACCGACGAGATCGTCCGCCGACTCAGCGCCGACATGCGCGCCGCCGCCGACGACCTCGACTTCGAGAAGGCGGCGAGACTCCGCGACCGGCTCCAGGCCGTCGAGAAGGCCATCGCGAAACAGCAGATGGTGGCCGACAAGAACGAAGACCTCGACGTCATCGCCGTCGCCGACGACGAACTCGAGGCCTCGGTCCAGGTCTTCTACGTCCGCAAGGGCCGCGTCGTCGGCCGGAAAGGGTTCGTGCTCGACAAGGTCGAGCACCTCACGCCGGGCGGCATGGTCGATCGCATCCTCGAATCGATGTACGGCGACGAGCCCGTGCTGGGTGTGCCGAAGCAGGTGCTCGTGCCGTTCGAACCCGACGGACGCGAGATCTACGAGGAGTGGCTGGCCATGGGCCGCGGCTCGAAGGTCGAGATCCGGGTTCCCCAGCGAGGCGACAAGAAGACGCTGCTCGAGACGGTCACGCAGAACGCGAAGGAGGCGTTCACCCGCCACCGCATGAAGCGGGCGAGCGACCACAACACCCGCAGCCGTGCGCTCACCGAGCTGCAGGACGCTCTCGATCTGCCCGAGGCCCCGCTGCGCATCGAGTGCTACGACATGGCCCACCTGCAGGGCTCCGACTACGTCGGGTCGATGGTGGTGCTCGATGACGGTCTGCCCGCCAAACGTGAGTACCGACGGTTCAAGATCCGCGAGGTCGAGGGCAACGACGACTTCGCTGCCATGGCCGAAGTGGTCCGGCGGCGACTTCAGGCCTACCTCGACGATCGCGACCGACCCGTCGACGAGCGGGGCGAGAAGCCGGGAAAGTTCGCGTACCCGCCACAGCTGCTCCTGGTCGACGGCGGCAAGGGCCAGGTGTCGGCGACCAAACGTGTCGTCGACGAGCTCGGGTTGACCGACGAGATCCCCGTCGCCGGACTCGCCAAGCGCTTCGAGGAGATCTACGTGCCCGACCGATCCGAGCCGGTCGAGATCGCTCGGGGGTCGGAGGCGTTGTTCATGCTCCAGCGGATTCGAGACGAGGCCCATCGGTTCGCCAACAGCTTCCACCGGGAGCGGCGCTCGAAGCGGATGACCGCCAGCTCGCTCGACGGCATCCGCGGGCTCGGCGACGTGCGCAAGGCCAAGCTGGTCAAGGCGATGGGCGGCGTCACGGCGGTGAAGAAAGCCACGAGGGAACAGCTCGCCGAGCTGTCGTTCCTCCCCGACGCCGTCGCCGACGAGGTGTACCGCACGTTCCATCCCGACGAGTCCCCAGAGCCCGCCGCACGCTGATCCATCACGAGTCGTGATCGATCAGCAGGAGACATTCTCAAGATGTCGGAACGAAAACAGTCCATCGGTGGACGCGCGAACGGATCACCATGCGTGGTTAACGTGATTCCGTGCGTGAGTCAGCGGGTGGCCTGGCTCTCCCCGGCCCACCCCGCGACGACGGGACGGTCGGTGAGGCGCCGATCTGGCGGACGCGGATGCTGGCGTTCCTCGAGACGCTCCCCACGCCCGTGGTCATCTCCGAACTCCCCGACCTCCAGATCGCCTTCGTCAACCAAGCGGCTGCCGACTTCCTGCGCCGACCGGCCCGCGAACTGCTGACGCTCGGCATCGCCGACATCACGGCGCCCGACGACCAGGGCAGCCTCGAACGGAACACCGAGGAACTCCGACGAGAGGGGGTCGTCGTCGAGCGTGCGTACGTCCGAGGCGACGGCACCATCGTGCGAGCGCAGCTCCAGGCCATCGAACCACCCGAGTTGCCCGGCTACGCGGTCGCCCTGCTGTCCGACACCGACTCGTTGCACCGGTCGGTCCGGCTCCTCTCGCTGCTCAACACGATCTCGGGGATGGTGCCGTCGACGGGCGCCGACATCACCGAGACGACGAATCTGGTCCTCGACGTCCTGTCGATCCAGCTCGACGTCGTCGCCGAGGTCAACTGGTATTCCGATCCGCTGTGGCGTGACTCGCCGGCCCTGCCGCCCGCGCACGTGACCTCCGAGGGCGAACGGCACCGGATCCGCTGCCCCATCGTGACGGGTCAACGAGAGCTCGGAGAGCTCCTCGTGTCGGCCCCGGCCGTCGACGATCCCGAGCTCGAGGTCTGCCTCTCGTCGGTCGCGAACATCCTCGCCGGAGCGACGTCGGTGGCGGCGTTGCGCACCGCGAACGCGAACAGCGAACTGTTCGAGAAGGGGTTCGAGCTGTCGTCGGTGGGGATGCAGCTGGTGTCGCTCGAGGGTCGCTTCCTCCGGGTCAACCAAGCGTTCGCCGACTTCGTGGGACGTCGGGTCGACGACCTCGTCGGCCGTCACTGGCGCGACATCACCCACGCAGCCGACGTCGACGAAGCCGCAGCCGATCTCGTGTTCCAGCGTCTGGTGTCGGGGGAGCGTCAACGGCATCAGGAGCTGAAGCGCTACGTCCGCCCCGACGGTCGCACGGTGTGGGGGTCGCTCTCGATCACGCCCGTGGTCACCGATCCCGACAGCCCGGCCGTGCAGGTCTTCCTCGCACAGATCGTCGACGTCACCCACCAGGTCGAGTCGGTCGCGGCGCTGACCGAAGCGCGCGATCGTCTCCAGAAGAGTGAGATCCGCTATCGGTCGCTGGTCGATCCGGCGCCCGATGCCGTCTTCCGGCTCGACCCGCAGGGAATGATCGTCGACTGCAACCTCGCCGCGTCGCGTCTCTTCGGGTATCGAGTCGGCGAGTCGCCGGCGCTGCACCTGTGCGACGTGGTCGAGCTCGACCAGGTGGCGGCCCGCCGGGTGACCGCCCTCCTGCTCGGCGTCTCCCGCGATCGCGAGCCGGGCACGATCGACCGCATCTGGCTGTCGTCGCCCGTCGACGGGGTTCCCGGTTCGTGGTACCAGATGCGTGTGCTCCCCGAGGTCGAGTCGGGTGGGCCGGCGCCGATCTACGTCGTCGTCCACGACGTGGCCGAGTCGGTCGAGAGCGAGATGCGCCTGTCGACGCTCGCGCTCACCGATCCGCTCACCGGCGTCTCGAACCGCGCGGCCATCATCGATCGACTCCACCATGCGATCCAGCGGATCAGCCGCACCGACGACGGCGTCGCGGTCGTCGCGCTCGACCTCGATCACTTCAAAGCCGTCAACGATTCGTTCGGTCACGGGCTGGGTGACCACGCGCTCACGTCGTTCGCTCGCGCCATGTCGAGCCAGTTGCGCTCGAGCGACTCACTCGGCCGTCTGGGTGGCGACGAGTTCCTGATCGTGCTCGAGTCGGTGCACTCGGCCGACGACGCCCACCGCATCGTCGAGCGTCTGATCGAGACGATCAACCCGCTCCATGTTTCGATCCCCGACGCCCATGCGATGACGCTGTCGGTCTCCGCGGGCATGTCGTACACCGACGAGGAGATCGACGTCGATGAGCTGATCAGCCGCGCCGACACCGCCCTCATGGAGGCGAAGCGCCACGGCCGACAGCGGTTGTGGGCGGCCGACACCATCAACGAGTCCGCAGGCTTCGGCCCGGTCGTGTCGTCGCGCGACCTGATGGAGGCGCTCGAACGGCGGCACTTCGTCGTGAACTACCAGCCGGTCGTGTCGATCGACGGGGAGCTGGTCGGGGCCGAGGCGCTGCTCCGGTTGCGTCACCCCGAGTACGGCTTGCTCGGTCCCACCACCTTCATGCATCGGGCGCTGCAGACCGGGCTGATCGGGCCGATCGGCTACACCGTGCTCGACGAGGTCATCGCGCAGATGGCCGCATGGACCTCGATGGGTCTGCCCGATCTGTGGGTCAGCGTCAACGCGGCCCCGGCCGAGCTGGCCCACCCCGGCTATCGAGAGCATCTCCACGAGGCGATCCAACGGCACGGCGTCGAGCCCTCGCGGTTGGCGATCGAGGTGACCGAACACGCACTCGCGGGGAGTCTGGTGTCGACCTCCGCGATCTCCGATCTGTCGGCGATCGGAACTCGGATCGTCCTCGACGACTTCGGGACCGGCGTGTCGTCGCTCCAGCACCTGCGGGCCCGACCGCTCCACGCGATCAAGATCGATCGGTCGTTCATCTCCGAGTCGACGGTCGACGACGTCAACCGTCGCATCGTCGAGGGGGTCATCGGGCTCGCTCGCTCGCTCGGGATCGACGTCGTCGCCGAAGGGGTCGAGACCCGCGAGCAGCTCCGGTGGCTCAACACGATCGGCTGCGACATGGTGCAGGGCTGGCTCTTCTCGCGTGCTCTGCCACCCGAGTCGTTCGTGAACTTCGCCTCGACGCTGGCTCGACAGGTCGGTTGAGTTCCGACGCCCGATCCGACTCGGCGTCGGACGGATCGGGACCCGACGCGTCCGACTGGGACCGCCACGCCGACTGGTGGCTCCGGGAGTTCACCGACGGCGCTGACCCCGAGTACGTCGAGCAGATCGAACCGCTCGCGCTCCGGCTGCTCGAGGGATGCCGGCAGGTCGTCGACGTCGGAACCGGCGACGGACAACTCGCCCGTGCCCTGGCGGCCCGAGGAGTCGACGTGGTCGGTGTCGATCCGACGTGGGCCTGCGTCGAGGCGGCCGCCTCGCGCTCGCGCCGCGCCGGGGCTGCGGGGAGGGTCGGCGTTGCGTCGGCAGATGCCGGAGCGCTGCCGTTCTCGGACGGGTCGTTCGACGGGGCGCTGGTGAGTCTGGTGTTCGAACACGTCGACGAGTTCGAGGAGGCGTTGGCCGAGATCGCCCGTGTCCTGCAGCCCGGTGGGACGTTCGCGTTCCTGCTCAACCATCCGATCCTGCAGGCGCCGGGCAGCGTCTGGGTCGAGGACCACCTGGTCGATCCGCCGGAGAGTTACTGGCGCCTCGGCCCCTACCTGGTCGAGTCCGACGTCGAGGAGCAGGTCCAGCCCGAGGTCTGGATCCGCTTCCTCCACCGTCCGCTGTCCCGCTATGTCAATGCGATGAGCCGGGTCGGCCTCGTGATCGAGGAGATGGTCGAACCCGTGCCGCCAGCGGGCTTCCGGGCGCAGGCGCCCGGATACGAGGCGAGCGCGGCGTTCCCGCGGCTCCTCGCCTTGCGATGCCGACGACGCGAGCGCTGACCGATCTCAGGCGAGCGTCGCGTCGATCGAGAACCACTCGGCGAGGACGTCGGACCATTCGTCGGCCGCGACCGGCCGCTCGGTCCACTCGCCGCTGCGGCGCCGGCGGAGACGATCGCCGAGCAGCGTGACGCGGTCGGTGCCGCGTCCCGTGAGGCGCGTGGCGAACGGCGCTCTCGACCAGTGGCGATCGGGGTCGTTCTGCAGTTCGTGGGCGATCGGGGCGAAGTCGTCGAACTCGTGGGCGACCCGCTTGAACCGATACTCGGCGCGCGGTCCGTCGCTGTCGAGGCGGGCCAGTGTGGTTCCCTGCGGACTGGCGAGCAGCTCGAAGTCGGCGACGCCACCCGGATGTGCGCCCGGTCGATTCAGGGGGATCGGCTCGGTGGTGCTGTCGCCGAAGCCGACGTCGACGAGGTGCGGATCGAGGGCTCCATCGCGGGTCGAGACCTCGAGGACCAGATGGTCGAGGAGCGTGTTCGGACCGTCGAGGAGCACAGCAGCGCCGAGGAGTCGAACGTCGAAGCCGAGCGCGCGGAGCAGGAGCGAGAACGCGCCGTTCAGCTCGAAACACCATCCCCCACGCCGACGGCGCACCACCTTGTCGAGCGCTGCGGTGAGGGTGTGGTCGACGCCCGACCCGAGCGCGATGTCGAGGTTCTCGAACGGAACAGCCGCGAGATGTGCGTGCTGGAGCCGACGGAGCCCGTCGAGGTCGGTCGACGGCGCGGCGAGCTGGATCCGATCGAGATACGCATCGACCTCGTCCGCCCGAAGGTCGTCCGTCCGTTCGATGAAAATTGACGGTAGCAGGTGCCCCGGCCACTCCGGGTGGGGGCAGTACGTTGACCCGATGCGCTCCACCCCCCGACTCCGCCGCACCCCCCGACACCTTGCCGTCGCCGTCGTCGCCGCCCTCGCGCTCGCTGCGTGTGGTGGCTCCGACGACGATGACGCAGCCGACGACACGGTGGTCGAGACCGATGCGCCACCCGAGACCGAGGCACCGGTCGAGACCGACGCTCCGCCGGCGGAGACCGAGCCGCCCGCCGAGACCGAGCCGCCCGCCGAGACCGAGCCGCCGGCGGAGACCGAGCCACCTGCGGAGACCGAACCTGACCCGGGCGCGGGGACTCCGGTCGCGCTGTTCGAGTGGGGACTCGATGCGCCGACCGAGTACGCCGCCGGCACGATCACCTTCTCGGCGTCGAACGGCGGCAGCTTCCCGCACGAACTCGTCGTGATCCAGGGTGACAGCTACGAGTCGTTGCCGCTCGCCGACGGTGGAGCGGTCCTCGAAGACGAACTGCCGGCCGGCGCGCTGGTCGCACGCACCGATCGCATTCCGTCCGGGAGCGAACGCGAGCTGGTCGTCGACCTCGCGCCGGGCAACTACGTTCTGGTGTGCAACCTCGGTGGCGGGGCCAACAGCCACGCCGGCCTCGGTCAGGTGCTCGACATCACCGTGAGCTGATCCACCGAGGCGACACGCCGATCACACATCGATTCGACACGGATCACGACAGGGGGCCAGCGGTGTTCGACGAGTTCTTCGGGGTCCAGATGCACCCGCTGGCGGTTCACGCGCCGGTCGTCCTCATCCCGATCTTCGCGATTGCGACGATCGTGCTCCTGGTGCGCAGCGACTGGCGCCGGCGCGCCGGAGTGTGGATGGCGGGCGGCGTCGCGTTCACCGCGGGGCTGCTCTTCGTGGCACGCCAGTCGGGTCACGCCGCGTACGACGACGGCAACGGCAACTTCCTCGGTTTCGGCGACGTCGAGCGTCATCGAGACCTGGGCGACCAGACGTTCGTGCTCGGAATCCTCTGGACCATCCTGTTCGCCGCCGTGGTGCTCGTCGATCGCCGCCGGAACCCGGTGCCCGCGCCCGCCGACCTGTCGGCGGGCGCTGCAGCGTCCCGACGCGATCCGGTCGTCCTGGGCCTGTCGGTGCTCAGCGCGATCGCCGCCGTGTTGGTCACGGTGTGGCTGGTCCGCACGGGTCACGCCGGCGCCGAATCCCGCTGGGGCTGAGCGACGACCTCGAGGGCCGGGAGAGTTACGTGACGACGACTTTGGTGCCGACGTCGGCGAAGCCCCACAGGAACGACGCGTCGAGGTTGTGCTGACGTTGGCAGCCGCCGGAGAGTCGGGTGCCGAGTTCGTCGGTGGTCTGGTACACCGAGCCGTCGGAAACCTTCGTCGGGATGCCGTGGAACCCGATGTTGCCCCGCTCGGTCTTCAGCCAGCGGATCATCAACGGCAGGTACGCCTTGCCGTTCCATGCGGTGGAGACCTCGGACCGTGAGTACACGTAGTGCGTGCCCGGGAGCTCGTTGGAGTAGGTGCTGCCCGACACGAGCCACGACCGGATGATCTGCTCATCGCCGTCGACGGCCCACACGCGCTGACCCGCCCGGTCGTACACGACCCGGTAGCCCTCGCCCGAGTTCTCGGGAAGCGGCGGGGCGTCGGCGCCCGCCGACGCGACGGGGGAGAGTTCGACACCCCACAGGTCGGTGGCACCCGCAGGGGGTCTCGGTGTGCGCACCACGAACGATTCTTCGTCGGGCCAGACGTCGAGGGAGAGTGCGGTCTCGCGACCCACGACGCCGTCGATGTACAGCTCGTTGGCGGTCTGGTGGGCCTGGACCGCGTCGAACGTGCTCTGTTGGAACTGACCGTCGACCGACCCGGTGAAGTAGCCGCCGTCGGCGAGCGCCTGCTGGAGGCAACGGACGCCGTCGCCCGACTCGCCGAGCCGCAGGGACAGCGCCTCGATGGTGCAGCCACCGTCGGCGCGGGCGGCACCGTCGGACTCGGCGTCGGAGCCGGCGTTGGCCGACGCGATGGCCTGCGGCGACTCGGGATCGGGATCCTCGATCCCGGCGAGGTCGACATCGATGAAGTCGACGAACCCCGAGCCGTCGTCTCCGGCAGCGGCGGCCTGCTCGGTGAGTTCGACAGCGGCCGCTGCCGCCTCGGCTCCGGCCGCGGCCTCGTTGGTGGTGATGATCGACTGTGATGCGTCTCCGTCGTCGCCGCCCATGACGACGCCGCCGACGAGCGCGCCACCGAGAACGGCGACGACCGCAGCGCCGAGGAAGACCTCGCGTCGTCGCTGCTCGACCGACTTCCCGCTCGGATGCGGGCGCCGTGCCGGCGAGCCCGACCGGGACGAGATGGTGGGAGCGGACCGCGACTCGGGGCGTGGTGGGACGCGACGCGCGTCGTACTGGTCCCACTGCTCACGCACGGTGGGGAACGTTACCAATCGGTGACAGCCGGCCTGCGGCAATGTTCTGGTTTGTTCTGTTCTGCTTGATCGGCGCTCCGCGCCGCACGCGACACTCACGGACATGGACTTCGACCTCCCGTCCGACGATCACCCGACCCGGCGGAAAGTCCGCGAGTGGATCGCGTCGAACCCGGCGCCGACCGGTTCCGACCTCCACGCGGCCGGGTACGTGGTGCCGCACTGGCCGGCTCCGTGGGGTCTCGACGCCGATCCGATCGACCAGCTGATCATCGACGACGAGCTGGCGAAGGCCAAGATCCGCCGACCCAACAACGCGATCGGCATCGGATGGGCGGCGCCGACGATCTTGCTCGCCGGCACACCCGAACAGCACGAGCGGTTCCTCGACCCGATCTTCACCGGCGAGGAGTTCTGGTGTCAGTTGTTCAGCGAGCCCGATGCCGGCTCCGATCTCGCCGCCCTCGGCACTCGCGCCGAGCTCGACGGCGACGAGTACGTCATCAACGGTTCCAAGATCTGGTCGAGTGGTGCCCACCACTCGAAGTTCGGGATCCTCATCGCCCGCACCGATCCCGACCTGCCGAAGCACAAGGGCGTCTCGTACTTCATCATGCCGATGGACTCCGAGGGTCTCTCGATGAGCCCCATCGTCGACATGACGACGGCGCACTCGTTCAACCAGGTGTTCTTCGACGACGTGCGGATCCCGGCGTCGATGCGTGTCGGGGAGGAGGGCGACGGCTGGCGCCTCGCGAAGGTCACCCTGTCCAACGAGCGGGTGTCGCTGTCGTCGGCGGGCTCGCTGTGGGGTGTCGGGCCGTCAGCCGAGGAGCTGCTCGACCTCGCCCGGGCGAACGGTGGCATCTCCGAGCCGCACCTGCGCGACCGCGCCGTGCGCCTCCACATCGAGGCGGAGTTGCTCCGCCTCAACCGGTTCCGCAGCCTGAGCGCCACGCTCCAGGGACGGACGCCGGGTGCCGAGGCGTCGATCCAGAAGATCATGGCCGACGATCACGGCCAGGCGGTCATGTCGCTCGCCAAGGACCTGTCGGGCGCCGACGGGATGCTCGCTGGCTCGGGACCTGCCGGCCTGGTACCCACGTCATCCCAGAACGGCCCGACCGAGGTCAACTTCGTCCGGGGCGACGGGAGTCAGTTCCCCGACGTCGATCCGATCTGGCACTACGGCTATCTGTTCCACCCGGCCCTCACCCTGGGCGGCGGCACGTTCGCCGTGCAACGCAACATCGTCGCCGAACAGGTGCTCGGGCTGCCGCGCGAGCCCGACCTCGAGCGCGGCAAGAGCTGGGCCGAGTCACGCCGCGACGCCGCCTCGGTCGCCTGACCGATCGCTTGCGTCTGACGCCGGTTCAGCACCCCAGCGTCGTCGCCGATCGGGCAGAACCCGACTCGGTCGATTCCCGCTACCGTCGCACGCCGTGACCGATCGACTCAGCTTCGGCATCGACATCGGCGGGACCGGGATGAAGGCGGCCATCGTCGACCTCGACACCGGCGAGCTGCGATCCGACCGCTATCGGATCGACACGCCGAAGCCGGCCACCCCCGAGGCGATGGCCGAGGTGGTCCGCGAGCTCGTCTCCCATCACGGCTGGACCGGATCGGTCGGATGTGCCTTCCCGGCCGTGGTCGTCGACGGTGTCGTCGGCTCGGCGGCCAACATCGACCGGTCGTGGCTCGACGTCGACGCCGACGCCGTGTTCACCCAGGCGCTCGACGTCCCGGTGCACATGATCAACGACGCCGACGCAGCCGGACTCGCCGAGGTGCAGTTCGGTGCCGGACGCGGGCGGAGCGGTGTGGTGCTGACCCTCACGTTCGGCACCGGGATCGGGTCGGGTCTCTTCGTCGACGGCGTCCTCGTGCCCAACACCGAACTCGGCCATCTCCAACTCGACGGCCACGACGACGCCGAGAAGCGTGCAGCGGCCTCGGCGAAGAAGCGGGACGACCTCAGCTGGGAGAAGTGGGCGACCGACCGGGTCCAGCCCTACCTGCGCCACGTCGAGATGCTGTTCTCGCCCTCGCTGTTCATCCTCGGCGGCGGCGCCAGCAAGAAGCCCGAGCGCTGGTTCCCGCACATCGACATCGAGACCGACTTCGTGGCGGCCGAGATGGCCAACAACTCGGGGATCGTCGGCGCGGCGCTCATCGCTCCCGGGGTTCCGGGGGCGCAGACCGCCTGAATCGTTCGATCGGTCGTCGGGCGTACTCGGTCAGTCGACGGACCACCGCGGACTCCGTCTCGCTGATCACGCCGTGGCGCTCGGCGATGATCTGGTTGAGCTCGCCGCCGATCAGCAGCACGACGCAGGCCGCCCACATCCAGGTGAGCCCGAGGAGGACGCCGCCGATCGCGCCCAGCACGTCGTTGCCGCCCCCCGTGCCGACGAGCTGGACGTACCACCCGAACCCGAGCGACAGGACCAGCCAACCCGCGGCGGCGAACACCGCGCCGGGCAGGTCGTATCTCCACGGCGTGTGGTGGTACGGGCCGACGTGGAAGATCGTGGCCGACCAGACGATCAGCACCGCCAGGGCGACGACGAGCCGGAGCGGGTTCGGGACGCCTGCCTCAGCGCCGAGCGACCAGAGCGCCGTGGACACCGCAACGGTGAGAAGGGTGCCGATCGCCAGTCCGATCGCGATGGCACGCGTGTGGATGAAGTTCCGGCCGTCCTCGACGTCGTAGACGAGATCGAGCGCCCGGATCAAGCCGGCGAACCCGCGAGACAGTGTGAACACGGCGACGGCGATCGAGACGCTGAGCACGCCGGGGCTGCTCTGGTCGAACAGCGCCACGATCGAATCGCGGAGGCCCGACGCCTCGGTCGTCAGAACGCGGTCGACGAACTCGAGCACGTTCGCCTGCAACTCCCCGATCAGGTCTTCGCCGAGCAACGACACCGAGGACAGCACGGCGAGGGTGGCCGCCGGCAGGCTGAGGAGGAGCCAGAACGTGACCCCGGCGGCCACGTCGAGGACGCCGTCGTCGCGGATCTCTCGTGCGAGTTCGACGACGGTCCGGCGCATGGGACGGTCAGTCTCGCGTGCGTCGGGCGGACTGGGGCGGTCACGCGGGCCGTGCCACCATGTGCCCGATGATCTCGGTGATCGGCGAGGCGCTCGTCGACCTCGTCGTGTCGCCGGACGGGCGTGTCGACGCCGCGTTGGGCGGCGCGCCGTTCAACGTCGCTCGTGCGGCCGCCCGGCTCGACGCATCGGTGTCGTTCACCGGAGGCCTGTCGGTCGATCGGTTCGGCCGACTTCTCGACGGCGCGCTCCGGGAGGACGGTGTGGCGGTCACCGCGCCTCCGGTCGAGGCGCCCACCACGCTCGCGCTCGCCGAGATCGATGCGTCGGGGAGCGCGTCGTATCGCTTCTACCTCGACGGCACCGCCGCGCCGCTCGGCGATGCAGCTGCCGCCTCGGTCGACGGTGATCGGCCCGGTGTGGTCGTCACGGGCGGGCTCGGTCTCGTGCTCGAACCGATGGCGACCTCGATCGAGCGGCTCCTCGTCGACCTCGCGACCACGCGACCGACGAACCGCCCGCTCGTCGTCGTCGACGTGAACGCGCGGCCGGCCGTCGTGGACGACCTCGGCCTGTTCCGGACCCGCGTCCACACGGTCCTTGCGGCCTCCGACCTCGTGAAGGTCAGCGACGAGGACCTCGCCGTGCTCTCGCCGGACGACGACCCCGCCGACGCGGCGGCCGCGCTGCTCGATCTGGGCGCGGCGGCCGTGATCTTGACGGCCGGTGCAGCGGCGAGCACCGTGTTCGTCGGCGATGAACGTCGCGCGGTCCCACCGGGCCGACGACCCGGCGACGTCGTCGACACGATCGGTGCCGGCGACACGTTCCTCGGCGCGATCGTCGCCTGGCTGACGCGGCACGACGCGCATCCCGAGCGAGCGGCGCTGTCGCTCGACGCGGTCGCGGAGGCGGTGGCGGTGGGTCACGCCGCCGCCGGGGTCGTGGTCACGCGACGAGGGGCCGATCCTCCGACCCGTGCCGACCTCGGCGACGCGTGGCCGAACGCAGATCGTCACACGAGCTGATCGTCGGGTTTCGTGCTCGTCAGACGAGGTAGTGGCGCACGGCGAGGCGTTCGGCGGAGTCGTCACCGGGGACCGACAGCTGGGCGACGACGCGAAGCTGCGGCCACTCGGCCGGCGCCAGGAGTTGGTACTCGAAGGTGAGATCGCCGGCCGCGCGGTGGCGGAACCGTCGCAGCCGGGTCTCGAATCCCGAGACGTCGTGGCGCGACCACCAGTCGTCGAACACGTCGCTCTCGCCCGACAGCAGCTCCAGCAGTGCGGTGAGCTGGCGGTCGTGACGGATCGGCGCGGTCGACGAACGGAACTCGGCCAGCGCCTGTCGGGCGTGGATGTCCCAGTCGACGACGAGATCGCGGGTCGCCGGGTCGACGAGCAGCACCCACAGCAGATTGCGCCGGGGTGGTTCGAGCTCGGCGAGACGGGGGTAGAGACGTTCCTGCGCCTGATTCCAGGCGACGAACTCCCAGCGCGGTCCGAGGACGTAGGCCGGCGCGGGGAGGAGGCCGTCGAGGAGTCGGATCAGCGCACTCGGTGCTTCGTCGGGTGCATCGACATCGGCGGTGCCGGGGTCGGCGAGCGCGAGGAGGTGGTCGCACTCGGCCGAGTCGAGTCGCAGAGCTCGCCCGATCGCGGTGAGCACGTCGGGTGACGCGTTGATCCGGCGGCCCTGTTCGAGCCACGTGTACCAGGTGACCGACACCCCGGCGAGGAGCGCCACCTCCTCTCGGCGGAGGCCGGGCGTACGGCGGTTGCGGCCGGCGGGAAGCCCGACGCGTTCGGGTCGCGTCTCCTCACGGCGGGCGCGGAGGAACTCGCCGAGCTCGCGTCGGTGATCGTTCGGCCCGCTGGCCATCGATCCAGTCAACCAGCGGGGCCCGATGCGTGACGGGTGCTCGTGGTGACCGGCTCGCCATCACGCCTGGGGTCAGACCCGGAACGTGACGTCGGCGTCAGCGTGAGGGTTGGCCGCGGAGCGAGTCGGCTGGGGGCGGGTCGGCGGGGACCTCCACGCCGGGGATCACCGGCAGCACGAGGGATGACGCCTCGTCGCCCCCGGTTCCGACGTAGACGGCCTCGCCGGCGGCGATCGTGTCGAACTCCCACACCGCACGGTTTCCGCCCGGTGCGTCGATCTCGAGACGGATCTGCGAGCCGGACCGGACGACGTGCGCGAACGGGAAGATCTCGACGCGAGCCAACGCGAGCTCGGCCGACTCGACGTCGTCGGGTGGGAACTCGGGAAGTGGTTCGGCGTCGGACTCGAGCTGGGTGTGGATCGGCTGGAGTTCGGTCGAGGCCGCCTCGTCGAGAGCCCGCCGGCTCGCACGCAGCCAACCCGACTGGATGTAGATCTCCGAGCCGTCGGGCCGGACCTCCACCAGGGTGACCTCGAGGTCGGTGTCTCCCGACGACGCGTTGATCCAGAGGTCGGCCGATGCGGTCCCGACCAGCACGACGGTGTCGTCGAGTGGTGCGGTCGTGAAGCCGGCGACCGTTCCGTCGGGAGCGGCTTGCCAGTCCCACGCGACGTCGGTGCGCCACAGGTCGGAGCTGTTCCCGCCCCAGAACGTCTCGGCGATCGAGTCGGGCACCGCCCGGTACCCGGTGCGTTCCGGGGCGGCCGGCGCCTCGGTCGCGAGCGAGCCGTCGGCACCGAGGAACCAGCGGGTCGGCTCGACCTGGGGGATCGGCCAGGCGTCGAACCGCTTCGTGAATCGGGGAAGCGGTGCGAGCGGTTCGGCGCCCTCGGCTGCGCCCTGTTCGAAGTGCACCTCGATCGGCGGCTCGCCCTCGAAGGCGGAGCGAGCATCGTCGAGGGACAGGCCGGTGAACCGGTCGGGCGGATCGCCGATGTCGGCGGTCCCGAAGATCCCACCGGCGAGGATCGGTCCGATCGCGCGCGCCGTCGTCAGATCAGGCGTGCGGTCGGCCACGTAGAGATCGAGGAACTCGACGAAGCGGGGGAAGATCGCCGGGCTGATCGACTCGGTGTGCAATCCGTTGACCAGTGACACGAACAGCTGGTCGGTGCCCGTGAAGTTCGGGATCATCGTCGGGAACCGGCCGCCGGTCTGCTCGTCCTGCCAGGCGCCGGCCATCAGCGTCGGCACCTCGATCCGGTCGACGAAGAGCGCCGGGGCGATGTCGTCGCCCACGGCGGAGTCGTAGAACGGAGTGTCGGCGATCTCGTCGACGAGCTCGGGGCTCTGCAGCCTCAGCGACTGATTGGACGCGCAGGTCTCGTCGCCGGTGGCGATGCGATCGCTCGCCCAGCCCTGGCCGAGGCCCGTCAGTTCGCCCTCGGGATCGACGGCCGGTTCGGCGTCGTCCTCGCGGTCGCCCGTCCACTGGACGGCGAACCCGGTATTGAGAATGCCGCCCGGGTACAGCGTGGATCGGTAGCTGTCGTCGAGGACCGACAGCGGCGTGATCGCGGCGAGGTTCGGCGGCTGCGTCTGGGCGACGAAGAGCTGGCTGATGCCGGGGAACGACACGCCGACCATGCCGACCTTCGCCGACCACGGCTGGGCGGCGATGGTCTCGATGACGTCGTAGCCGTCGGTCGACTGCGTGTACTCGAAGAAACGGTACGACCCCCCGCTGCAGCCGCTGCCGCGCATGTTGACGCCGACGTAGGCGTAGCCGAGAGGGCCGAACAGGTCGGCGAGTCCGGTGGCGTCGGGATCACTCGGCGTGTACCCGGAGTACTCGACCACGGTCGGGTACGGCCCGTCCTCGACCGGTCCCGGGAGGCGGACGTTGACGCTGAGGAGGGTCCCGTCGCGGGTCTCGAGATACCCGAAGCCATCGCCGACCTGCTGCCCGTCGTAGAAGGAGGCGTCGGGATGCTCGTCGCGAGCGAGCACGTCGAAGGGGCCGGCGATTCCACCGCCCATGCGAACGAGGTAGATCGGACTCGCGTCGGGGAGGCTGCGGATGACGAGAGAGCCGTACTCGTCGACCGGGCCTGCGTTCCCTCCCCCGAGGTCGACGAACGCGCCTTGGGTCGAGAGTCGTCCGTCGTCGCCGACCTCGATGTTGATCTCGCCGACGGCGAAGAACGCGTCGCCCGGCGTCGCGCCGACGATGGTGAGCTGTTCCACGCCCGGACGGACGTCGAGGTCGAGTCGTTCGTGGACGTCGGCGTCATCGGACTCACCCTCATCGCCAACGTACTCGAGCACACCGTCCTCGGCGTCCGACGTCGAGTCGTCGGTCGCCGCGGACCCGGCACCCTGGGTGTCGACGGTCTCGTCGTCGGCCTGCGCCGTCTCGGTCACGTCGTCATCGGTCGTCACTGGATCGGCGGCGGGATCCGAGTCGCTTACGGCGCACGCGGCGGCGATCAATCCGAGAACGGTGAGCGCGCTGGCGAGTCGAACGGCGGCGTGGCGGCGCATCGGGCGATCCTCGCACGGTGATGGCCTCGACGACACGCTGGGTACGGTGATCATGTGGCGCACGTGACGGCCGAAGAACTCGATCTCGACGCGATCCTCGCCGACCTACGCGAGCTCGTCGAAATCGAGTCGCCCTCGCACGACGTCGACGCACTCAACGAGTCGGCCGAGGCCCTGGCGTCGATCATCGAGCGTCGGGTCGGGTCGACACCAGCACTGGTCGACGGCCGCGACGGCCCCCACGTCCACTGGTCGGGCGGCGGCGATCCGAAGGTGCTCCTGCTCGGGCATCACGACACCGTGTTCCCACTCGGCACGCTCGACCGCCGGCCGTTCGAGGTGTCCGACGGCGTGGTCCGAGGCCCCGGCGTGTTCGACATGCTCGGCGGCATCGTGCAGGCGCTGCACGGACTCGAGGTGGCGCAGCGGGCCGGGGTCGATCTGTCCGGCGTCGAGATGCTGTTCAGCGCCGACGAGGAGGTCGGCTCGATCACCTCGCGCGAGTTGATCGAGCAGCGAGCGGCGGCCTGCGGTGCGGTCCTCGTTCTCGAGGGTGCCGCTCCCGGCGGTGCGCTGAAGACCGGTCGCAAGGGGTGCGGCACGTTCGAAGTGGTCGTGCACGGTCGGGCGGCTCACGCGGGTCTCGAACCCGAGAAGGGGGCGAACGCTCTCATCGAGGCGGCGCACCAGGTGGTGAGGATCGCCGAGATCGGACGTCCCGAGCTGGGCACCACGGTCACGCCCACGGTCGCGTCGGCCGGAACCGCCGACAACGTGGTGCCCGCCGAGGCCCGGATCCGCGTCGACGTGCGCGTCGAGTCGTCCGACGAGGCGGCGAGGGTCGAGGCGGCGATGGCCGGTCTCGCGGCGGTCGACGCCCAGACGAAGCTCGAGGTGCTCGGCGGCGTCAATCGGCCGCCGATGCCCGAGTCGTCGTCGGCCACGCTGTTCCCGCTCGCACAGGCGATCGATCCCGAGGTCGAGGGTGTCGCGGTCGGTGGCGGCAGCGACGGCAACTTCACCGCCGCCATCGGCGTGGCGACCCTCGACGGCCTCGGCGCCATCGGCGGCGGCGCCCACGCCGACTCCGAGCACGTCGAGCTCGACACGATGCGCCCCCGCGCCGCGCTCGTCGCCAATCTCGTGACCGCGATCCTCACCCGCCCGTGACCTCACCGTTCTCGTGAGGATCGACGACGCACGTGGTCGTCAATCCTCACGAGAACGCTCACGCTGTGAGGCGTCGTCGACCTCCTCGTGCCTCGTACAGGTCGACCAGCTCGGCGATGACCCTCGATCGGTCTCGTCGCCATTCCTGGTCGTCGACCCGCTCGATCTGCCACCCGAGCTGTCGAGCCCGCCGGTCGCGGCCTTTGTCCCTCGCAGCGTCGATCCGCCCGCCGTGCCAGGTGACGTGATCGATCTCGACGCCCCATCGAAGGTCGGGATCGGCGCCATCGAGGTGGATGACCGACGAGTCGCGAAGCCGAAGTGCGTACTGGCGCGTCAGGACGATCCCGAGTCGCTCGAGCGATCGGAGCACATCGAACTCGAGGGTCGAGTCGGCCGGCTTCTGCCAGGCTGCGCGCTGGCTCATGACGCGTCGAACGCGAGCCGATCCAGTGCGTCCCTTCGTCATCAGCCGGCGAGCGACACCCCACAGGGTCGGCACCGAGCAGTGCTGGTCGAGGACGTGCTCGGTCAATGCCTCGAACCAGGGGTCGGTCAGATCCCGTGCACGATCGAACCACCTTCGGGGTGGCGCCGTCAGGCGAACTCCGTCGGAACGGGTCACGACGTCCGTGGCCGGGAGTTGGTTCGTTCGTCGGAGAACGACCCCACTGCGAATCGGATTCCGATCGTGGGCGACGACTCCGATCACTCGTTCGTCGG
Organism: Actinomycetota bacterium; assembly: GCA_039185545.1. Lineage (GTDB taxonomy): Bacteria > Actinomycetota > Acidimicrobiia > Acidimicrobiales > Ilumatobacteraceae > Ilumatobacter_A. The sequence goes on along the minus strand of JBCDAK010000020.1, from coordinate 1,084 downwards.
CGCCGGTGTGCTTGAACCGCCAGAGGCGGGCGGCGCTCGGTCCGCCGATCACCAGCTCCCGATCCGCCAGACAGGCGGCGAGGCAGCGGCCTTCGAACGTCGACGGCGTCGAGGCGATGCGGTAGACGCCCGGAAGCTCACGTTCGAAGTGACCGCTCGCGAGCAGTCGATCGATCTGGCGCGAGGTGATCCCGACGCCACGAAGCTGGTCACGACTCGCAACACCGTGATGTGCAGCGAGATGGACGAGGACGGACGGGGGGACGAATCCGATCGGCATGAGTGCTCCCTTCACCGCTGGCTCTCGGGTGGCGCGCACCGATCGAGCCGTCAGTGTCGCCGATCCCGCCGCAGGTCCCAACCAGCGCCGCATCTCATGAGCATCGGCGACACCGGGCGTCGTCAATGCTCACGAGAACGAACTCAGGAGGAAGGGTCGAGGGCGGGGGTGATGTCGCCGCCGGTCAGGGTGCCCGACGTGCGGTAGGCGCCGAGTTTCTCGCGGGTGTCGGTGATGTCGAGGTTGCGCATCGTCAGTTGGCCGATGCGATCGAGCGGACCGAACGCCGCGTCCTCGACTCGCTCCATCGACAGGCGGTCGGGCTCGTACGTGAAGTTCTCGCCGGTGGTGTCGACGATCGTGTAGTCGTCGCCGCGGCGCAGACGCACCGTGACCTCGCCGGTCACCACCGAGCCGACCCAGCGCAGCAACGGCTCGCGCAGCATCAGGCACTGCGGGTCGAACCAGCGGCCCTCGTACAGCAACCGCCCGAGACGCCGTCCCATCGTGGAGTAGTTCTCGAGGGTGTTCTCGTTGTGGACCGCCGTGAGCAGTCGCTCGTAGGCGATCTGCAACAGCGCCATGCCCGGTCCTTCGTAGATGCCGCGCGACTTGGCCTCGATGATGCGGTTCTCGATCTGGTCGCTCATGCCGAGACCGTGGCGTCCGCCGATCGCGTTCGCCTCGAGCACGAGATCGACCGGCGTGGCGAACGTCGACCCGCCGATCTCGACCGGCCAGCCCTCCTCGAACCGGATCGTGACGTCTTCGGTGGCGATGTCGACGGTCGGGTCCCAGTGGGCG
>JBCDAK010000019.1:0-37458 GCA_039185545.1 Actinomycetota bacterium | reverse complement strand
GGCGCTCGCAAGCTCGTGTTCTTCAACGGCCACGGCGGCAACTCGGCGCTCGTCGCGGTCGCCAATCGTGAACTCCGGCTCGCCCACGGGCTGATGACGTTCCTGGCGCACCCGAGCCTCCCGCCCGATCAGGGCGGCGAATCCGGAGCCGGTGAGCTCGCGATGGGGATCCACGCAGGGCTCGACGAGACCTCGCTCATGCTGCATCTGGCGCCCGAATCGGTCGCTGCCGACTTCCCCGCTCGCAACATCCCCGAGGCGCTCGCCGAGAACCGGCACGTCCGCTTCGGAGGGTCGGTCGGGTTCGGGTGGCTGTCCGACGACTTCGGACCCGACGGTCACATCGGAGATCCCACCGGCGCCACCGCCGAGCGCGGTGCCGCACTGTTCGCGTCAGCGGTCGAGAGCTTCGGAGACGCGCTCGGTGAGATCGCCGCGTTCGACCTCCCGATTCCCTGAGCGACGCCTGCTCCGGCGAGGTGAGTCAGGCCGCGATCGACGGGTCGATCAAGTCGTTCGTCCCGAGCCGTGACGAAGGTGGCGGTACCTCGAGGACGTCGCCGAGTTCGGCGACGACCCGTGCGAGTCGCTCGAGGTCGATCGAGGCGACCGGTCGGCCCGCGGCGGCGCCCGTGGTGAGCACGCCGGAGTCGACGGCTGCGACCCTCGCTGCGGCGAGGCCGTCGGCGTCGAGCAGCGTGAACGGGTTCACGTCGGCTCGCATCGAGGCGAGCACCGAGTCGACCGCCGGCGACGGATCGACGACCTGTGCGGCGATCGCCTCCTGCACGAGCGGGACGAACGTGCCGATGCACTCCTCCAGGTCAACTCGTCTCGCTGCGGACACGACGAGGAGATCGTCGTAGGACTCCCACCCCTCGTCGGTCGCCGCGGCGACCGCGATCGGCCGTCCCCACTGGGGCAGGTCCTCGTAGAGGAACGGATCGATGAGCACGTCGCTCTGCTGGGCGATCGCCCCGCCGGACGCCACGAACGCCGCAGGCTCCCCGTCGAACCCGGGAATCAACTGCGACTCGGTGAGGACGTCGTTGGCGGCAAGCCACCGCACGAGCGGATCGCCGGTGAGGTGGAGGACCTCGATCCCCGCCTCTCCGATGTCTCCGATCGATCCGACGGCGGGGTGGGTGGCGGGGTCCCACATGATCGCTGCGTGGGAACGGTCGGTCAGCGCCGCCACCGCGTCGGCTCCTCCTGCGCTGCGGACCAGGTCGGCCGTCGTGGCCTCGGCCAGCACGACGGACGGGTCGTCGAGGGCATCGGTGGCCGGTCGGAAGCCGATCGCCGGTCCACCCGTCCTCAGCACGAGATCGACGTCCTCGATCGTGCCGTCGATCCGTTGGATCGGTGCCGAGAACCCGGCCGTCGCCGGATCGAAGTCGGGGAGTCGGGCGAACAGTCGGACCAGCGCCCCGTGCTCGACGCTCGGGAGATCGGCGAGCTGGACGACGATGCGATCGGGGCAGACGTCGCCGAGCGGTCGGTCCGGGAACGCCCGCTCGGTCGGCAGGTCGGCGTCGTCGTCAGCGACCTCCTCGGTCTCCGACGTCGTGAGGACGGCGGCGGCGTCGTCGATCTCGGTGTTCTCGGTGGTGGTCGGAGCGGTCGACTCGTCGACGTCGTCCCGCGAGATCGCGTCGGGTGCGTCGCTCGCGCACCCGGCGAACGCGATCACGGCGACGAGCGCCGCGACGGACGCCCGGCGTCGACGGCGTCGTCGCTCGGACCGAATCATCGGCGAGACCGTATTGCGGCCGCCCGGCGACGTGGTGGCGCTCGCCGCGGCGGCGTCCGGGCCTGGCCTACCGTGACGGTCGTGCCCGCCTTCGATCTCGTCACCGTCGACGCCCCCGAACCGGATCGCGTTGCCGACTTCTGGCGCACCGTCCTCGGGCTGGTCGAGGTCGAACGAGAGGACGGAGACCGCTGGATCGTGCTCGCCGAGAGCGACGGAACGCGACGGATCGGGATCCAACGCGGCGATGTCCGACCGGGCGGCGTCCACCTCGACCTCGCGTGCTCGCCCGACGACTTCGACGACGAACTCGACGCGCTCGTCGCCGCCGGCGCGCGGGTCGAGGCTCGCCGCGAAGAGCCGTACGGGTTGATCGCCAATCTGGTCGACCCGGCCGGGTACGTCTTCGACTTGTGCGGATACCGCTGACGGCGGCGAGTCGTGACGCCGGTGACGACGCTGGCGCCATCGACTGCTGATCCGAGACGGGCGACCCCGCCGGGCCGGTCGGCCGACGGGGCTATGGTCCGACGGTGACGTCGCCGACCCCGACCCGTCAGATCCTCCGAGGCGGGCATTCGATCATCGGTGACCCGATCGTGGTCGTCATCGGCGGTGACGGACTGATCGAGTCCGTCGGCCCGGCGGTGCCGGACGACGACTCGCCGGACGACGGCTCGACGGTCACGATCGATCTGTCCGGCCACGTCGTCGCTCCGGCCCCGGTGGAGCCGCACGCACATCTCGACAAGGCGTTCCTCGCCGAGGTGATCGAGAACCCGACCGGCGACCTCATCGGTGCCGTCATGGCGATGCGGGAGAACCGCCACCTGCTCGGCGTCGACGAGACGGCCGAGCGTGCCGAGCGCGCCGCACGGTGGATGGCTGCGAACGGCTACGTGGCGGTGCGCACACACGTCGACCTCACGGTCGAGCACGGCCTCACGTCGGTCGAGGCACTCCATCGGGTCAAGCACGCGGTCGCCGACGTGATCGACGTCGAGATCGTCGCACTGTCGGGCTGGCCGATCGTGGGAGCGGCCGGTGCCGACCAGCGGGCGTTGACGCGAGACGCGATCGGCGTCGGCATCGACGTGTTCGGTGGCTGCCCCCACCTCGAGCACTCGCACGGCGACGGCGACGTGGTCTCGGCGACCGACGCGATGCTCGAGATGGCGGCCGATGCCGGACTCCCGGTCGACCTCCACACCGACGAGACGCTCGATCCGACGGTCGCCGGTCTCGACCATCTCGCGCGCCAGGTGCTCGACGGCTTTCCGCATCCGGTGACCGCCAGTCACTGCGTGAGCCTCGGCGTCCAGGACTCGGCGACCCGCGCCGCCACGATCGGGCGGGTCGCCGAGGCCGGCGTCTCGGTCGTGACGTTGCCGCACACCAACCTGTTCCTGCAGGGGCGGGGCAGCGACCCGATGCCGCGTGGTCTCACGGCGGTCGACGAGCTGCAGCGGGCCGGCGTGCAGGTCGCGGCCGGAGCCGACAACCTGCAGGACCCGTTCAACCCGGTCGGCCGGGCGTGCCCCTTCGAGACCGCCGGGCTGATGATCATGACCGCACATCGTCTGCCGGCCGACGCCTGGCAGATGGTCTCGACGCTCAGCGCCCGGGTGCTCGGGCGGTCGGGTGCGATCGAGGCGGGCGCTGCCGCCGACCTCCTCGCCGTCGAGGCCGGATCGATCCGGGAGGCGATCGCCCGAGGAGACGCGCCGCGGCGTCGGTGGCGACGTGGCCAGATGACCACGGAACGTGCTCCCCTCGACACCTGACGTCTGAAACGCGATGTTCACAGGACTCGCTCTCTCGGAAACGACCGGCGAACTAATGTCAACTCAGCGATGACCCTCACCGACCAGCAGACGGTCGACTCCACGTCGGCCCTGCCCCGGCTCGTGTTCGAGCATCTGTCGATGGTGTTCCCCGACGGGACCCACGCTCTCGACGACATCTCGTTCGACGTGTCCCCGGGCGAGTTCACCACCGTCGTCGGCCCCTCGGGGTGTGGCAAGTCGACCCTGTTGCGGATCGCGTCGGGTCTCGAGACCGGGTACAGCGGCGGATGCGAGGTCGATCGCGACTCGATCGGGTACGTGTTCCAGGACGCCACGTTGCTCCCGTGGCGCACGGTGCAGCGCAACGTCGAGCTGAATGCGGAGCTGCACGGTGTTCCGAAGGCCGAGCGTCTCTCCCGAGCGCAGGAGGCGATCGAGCTCGTCAACCTGGTGGGCCACGAGTCGAAGTACCCCAAGCAGCTGTCCGGCGGCATGAAGATGCGCTGCTCGCTCGCCCGGTCGCTGGTGCTCAACCCGTCGGTGTTCCTCTTCGACGAGCCGTTCGGTGCACTCGACGAGATCACCCGCGAACGCCTCAACGACGAGCTGCTCCGCCTGCACGCGCACGAGCGGTTCGCGGCGCTGTTCATCACGCACTCCATCGCCGAGGCCGTGTTCCTCAGCACCCGGGTGTTGGTGATGTCGGCCCGACCCGGCCGCATCATCGGCGACTACGCGGTGCCCTTCGGCTCCGAGCGCCCTCACGATCTGCGTTTCGAACCCGAGTTCGCCGACCTCTGCGGTCGGATCAACGATGACCTGAAGGACGCCCACGAATGACCACGCTCGAGAATCCAGCAGAGCAGGAGTCCGGGATCACCCCCTCCGAGCCGTTCGTGGCCGCCGCTGCGGTCGACGTCGAGGATGCGGTCGCCGTCGTGGCGCCCGAGACCCCGAGGACCCGCGGCGACGGCCTCATCGGGAGGTTCCTGCCGCCCACCATCATGTTCGGGCTGTTCATCGGGATCTGGTACCTGTACTCCACGCTGGCGTTCGAGCAGGCCTTCCAGCGTCGCAACGCCCTGCCGTATCCGCACGAGGTCGTGCAGGACGGCTTCCTGCCGCTGTGGGACTCCCGCCAGGGCATCCGGGAGATCCTCGGGTACATGTGGCCCACCGTGAAGGTCACGCTGCTCGGCCTCGCCATCTCGATCGTCGTCGGCGTGCTCATCGCTGTCGTCATGAACATGTCGAAGTACATGGAGCGGGCGATCTTCCCGTACGCGGTCGTGGCGCAGACCGTGCCGATCCTGGCCATCACGCCGCTCCTCACGCAGGTGTTCGGCGACCGTCTCGGCGTCCGTCTCGCCGTCGTGTTCCTCATCGCCGTCTTCCCGATCATCACCAACACGCTCTTCGGGCTGCAATCGACCGATCGATTGCACCACGACCTGTTCACGCTCAACGGCGTGAGTCGGTGGACACGCCTGTGGAAGCTCGAGTTGCCCTCGTCGATCCCGGCGCTCATGACCGGGATCCGCATCGCCACCGGTCTCGCCGTCATCGGTGCGATCGTGGCCGACTTCTTCTTCAACCAGGGCGACAAGGGGATCGGCTACTTCATCCGAGTTCGTCAGCAGGCGGCCGCCGACCGGCCGGACATGCTGGCGGGGACCATCACCGCATCGTTGTTCGGTGTGGCGATGTTCCTCATCGCGGGCGCCATCACGCACCGTGCCATTCGTGACTGGCACGACTCGGCCGGCGCTCGCATCTGACCCACCCACACCTGTCCACCACGACACCTGTTCACCAGGGGGAGACACATGAAGCGATCCAAGTTCATCGCGTTCGCGGCCGCCTCGGCGGTCGTGGTCGCAGCCTGCGGTTCCGACGACGATTCCGACGCTGACGCCTCGGCGTCCGAGGCGTCCGAGGAGGAGGCGTCCGATTCCGCGTCGGCCTCCGAGCCCGAGGAGGAGGCGTCCGATTCCGCGTCGGCGTCGGAGCCCGCCGACGACGAGGCCATGGAGGACGAGGAGCCCGCCGAAGCGGTGTGCCCGTCGAACCTGGTGATCCAGACCGACTGGCTGCCCGAGCTCGAGCACGGCGGCACGTACCAGCTCATCGGACCCGACGGCACCGCCAGCCAGGACACCGTGTCGTACTCCGGCGCGGTGCAGCCCCAGTACGCCGTCGGTGGCCTCGAGACCATCGAGATCCGCACGGTCAACTTCGACAAGACCAACGCGTCGGTGCTCGCCGACGGTGACGCCGACATGGCGTACATCACGTCGAGCGACATCATCAAGGACTCGGGTGCGATCCCGCTCGTCGGCATCGCGAAGACGCTCGACCAGGACCCGCAGATGGTGATGTGGGACCCGACGCTGCATGACATCCAGGAGCCGGCCGACATCGCGGCGACCGGAGCCGAGGTCCTGCACTTCCCGGGCAGCGCCTACATCGACTACATGGTCGCCGAAGGCATCATGACCGCCGAGCAGAGCAACGCGAACTACGACGGGTCCGATGCCAAGTGGGTCGCCGACGGCGGCAACTTCATCCAGCAGGGCTTCGCCACGAACGAGATCTACAAGTACGAGAACGACATCGCCTGGACCGCCGACGGACCGGCCGACGTCAGCTTCTTCACCGTGGGCGAGCTCGGGTTCGACAACTACCCGGCCGTCATCACGATGCTGCAGAGCCGGGCCGACGAACTCGATGCGTGCCTGCAGCTGCTCGTTCCCGTGATGTCGCAGGCGTGGATCGACTTCCTGGCCGATCCGCAGCCGGTCACCGACCGCCTCATCACGATCAACGAGGAGTACGACGGCTTCTGGTCGCTCAGCGAAGGGCTCAACGAGGCCGGCATGGCGCTCATCGAGTCGGAGGGCTACGCCAACAACAGTTCCGACGGCACGTACTGCAGTCTCGACACCGATCGTCTCGAGGTGCTCTACGGCATCCTGGCGCCGATCTACGCCGATCAGGGCACCGAGATCGCTGACGGGATCGACGGCATCTTCACCGACAAGTACTGCGCCGAGGCACCGGGTCGCTGACCCGGCGCATCTTCGGCTCGCACCGACGGACTGACGGCTCGGCCCGCTCGTCGCCCCTCACACGGGGGAGGCGAGCGGGCCGTGTCGCGTCCGTCCACCGTTTCGGCGATGTGAAAAGGGTGCCGTCGGCCGGTGGAGGGACGGCGGGGTCGTCCGCGTCTGTGGGACGATGTCCGGATGGTCGCAGCATCAGACCTCAAGCTCGGAGCGTTCTTCTTCGGTGGTGTCGAGATGGACGACGCCGGCGCGGGTCCACCCGCACCGATGGACCGCCGGTACGGCAACGACGAGTGCTGGGCCGCCACGCTCGACTACGTCAACTCGGCCATCGAAGCCGAGCGTCTCGGCTACGACTCGTTCTGGACCACCGAGCACCACTTCCAGTACGAGGGGTACGAGGTCATCCCGAACGGTCTGCTGATCTCCACGTGGATCGCGGCGCAGACGACCAACATCCGGTTCGGGGCGATGTTCAACGTCGTGCCGCAGTGGAACCCGATGCGTCTCGCCGAGGACTTCGCCACGCTCCACAACCTGTCGGGCGGTCGCGGCATGCTGGGCGTGGGTCGCGGAACGGTGCCCCGCGAGGTACTGCACCTGAACGACAAGGGCGTGTCGATCGGGTCGCACGACAACCCCGACATGAAGGACGCCGACGTCCACAACCGCGAGGTGTTCGAGGAGTCGATGGAGATCATCCGTCGGGCGCTCACCCAGGAGACGTTCTCGTTCCAGGGGGAGCACTTCCAGATCCCCATCCCGGGGATTCCCGACCGTGGGTCCACGGTGCAGGACCTCACGCTGATCCCGCGGCCGATCTATCCGTTCGAGATCTGGCAGGCGGTCACGTCGCCTCCGACTCTCGACTACGTGCCGGTCGTCGGCCACGGCGCCGTGTTCTGGAACCAGCACCACTCGTTCATCAAGCGGTTCTGGGACACGTACGGCGAGAAGTACGCCGCCGCCCACGACGGGCACGAACTCGAGGCGCACGAGAAGCGGATGCTCGTCGTGTCGGTCCGCATCGAGGACACGATGGAGAAGGCGCGTGAGACCGCCCTGCCGGGTCACGACGAGTTCTGGAAGTTCCTCGGACCGTACGGCTGGAGCCGCGGCTACATGGGTCCCGACGGCAAGCCGTCGCCGCCCGGATTGATCCCGACGCTCGACGAGTCGATCGAGAACAAGACGATCCTCCTCGGCACGCCCGAGGACGTCGCCGCCGAGGTGCAGTTCCTCAAGGATCTGCTGGGCTTCGAGTCGCTCACGATCTTCCCGCACCTTCTCGGCGACAGCTACAAGAAGGCCGACGAGCAGATGGCCCGCTTCAAAGAAGAGGTCCAACCCCTCCTCACGTGATCGGGCGCTACGCGCCGGTGCAGGAGCCGACGACGGTCCGGGGGTCGGCGGCACCGGTCCACATGCCGTCTCGGCCGTTGACGATTGCGTGGGCGTGCCCGAAGGCCGAACTCCAGTCTTCGGTCGTCGTCGTGCGATGCCCTCGGACGGCGAGCTCGTCGATCCACCCGTCGGGGGCGTGACCCTCGACCGTGACGCGGATGGCGTCGGGGTCGGCCCACGTGTCGAAACCGGTCGACGCCCCCCGCAGCGCCCATCGGCCGGCGGCGATCGCGCGGGCCGGTGACTGACGATGGTGGAACATACGCACAGCCAGCTGCAGGAGGATCTGGGGCTGGGCGTCCCCGCCCATCGTGCCGAACACCGCAGCGATGGAACCGTCGTCTCGGGTCGCAGCGGCAGGGATCAGCGTGTGCGGCGGACGACGCCCGGGTGCGACCTCCGCCGGATGCCCCTCGACGACGCTGAACCCGATGCCGCGGTTGTGCAGGTTGATCGCCGTGTTGGGCTCCACCAGATGACTGCCGAACCCCGATGCGTTCGACTGGATGAGTGACACGGCCATCTCCCGGCCGTTCGGATCGCGCGAGGCGGTGCAGAGGTAGGTCGTGTCGCCGTCGTCGGTGGGCGTCGGCCGTCGGCTCGCTCGCTCCGGGTCGATCTCGTCGATCCGTCCGTCGATGATGTCGAGCAACTCGTCGCCGGAGGCGCGGTCGTGCAGCACCTTGGGTCGGTCACGGCCCGCTGCCGTCGCCGCCTCGATCAGCAGGTGTGCCCAGTGGTCCGACGTCGGGTCGAGCGGCAGGTCGAGTCGGCCGGCGAGCCGTGCGCCGCCGAGCGCAAGGTACCCCTGCGAGTTCGGGCCGACCGTGTGGAGCCGCACCCCGAGCGCGTCGGTCGACAGTGGGGTCACCCAGTCGGCCTGGCCGGCGGTGAGGTCGGCCTCGGTGAACCATCCGTCGCCGAGTGCCAGCAACCCCTCGCCGAACGCTCCGCCATAGAACGTGTCCCGCCCACCGCGAGCGATGCCGGCCAGCGTCGCAGCGACGCCCGGACGACGAACACGCCGGCCGCGGGTGTGTCCTTGTGATGCGATCTCGTCGAGCTGCTCCCGGCCGGTGTCGTCGAGCACGTGGATCGCTGCGGCCAGGAGCGGACTCGCCGGGAACCCGGCGTCGGCGAACGCGATGGCGGGTGCGAGCACCTGGTCGAGTGGCAGGGAACCGAACCGCTCGTGGAGCGCCATCCATCCGTCGACACAGCCCGGCACCGTGACCGATCGGATGTCGTGGCGGAACGGCATCTCCTGGAAGCCGTCGTCACGGATGGACGCAGAGCTCGCCCCCGACCCGGCGCGGCCCGACGCGTTCAACGCGAACACCTCGTCGTCGACGCACACGATGGCGAACAGGTCGCCGCCGAGCCCGCAGAGGTGGGGGCCGACCACCGCGATGGCGGCGTTCGTGGCGATGGCGGCATCGACGGCGTTCCCACCTCTCCCGAGGACCTCGATTCCGGCGCTCGTCGCCAGGTGATCCGCCGACGCCACCATGTGGCGCGGTGCGCGGGACGATCGGAACGGCGGGTTCTCGCTCACGTGGCCATCCTCGCGTGGTGCCGTACCCCGAGCGCCGCTCAGGCGGGCCAGAGTCGCCGAGCGACGAATGCGTCGCGGAGCATGGCGACGTCGTCGGTCATGATCCCGTCGACGCCGAGGTCGAGGAGGCGTTCGGTCTCGGTCGCGTCGTTGACGGTCCACACGTGCACGGGGATCCCGCGGCGACGGGCCCGATCGAGCATCGCCGGTGTGACCAGGTCGACGCGACCGCCCCGGACGGGGACCTGCGCTGCTCGGAGCCGGTCGCCGAGCGTTCGGCGACCGAGACGGAAGAGGGCGACCTCGACCGAGCTCATGTTGGTCAGCAGGTCGGGGCCGAGCAGTTCGGTGAGGCGGAGGATGCGCGACCGTGCGAACGCCGCCAGACACACGCGATCGATCGCCTCGTACCGGCGGACGAGGTCGGCGAGTGGCTCGACGGCGTCGTCGGCTTTCGCGTCGATGTTGAAGTGGACGGTCGGGAAGCGCTCGAACAATTCGCTCATGCGCGGGATCCGGTGCTCGCTGTCGATGCGGACGTCGTCGATCTCGGCGGCGGTGAGCTCGGAGATGAGCGCATCGACGCCGGCGGTGCGTGAGAGGTTCCGGTCGTGGAACGCGACCAATTCACCGTCGAGCGTCCGGTGCACGTCGGTTTCGAGATAGCGGTACCCGAGGGCGACGGCGTGGTCGAAGGCCGCGACCGTGTTCTCGGGTGCCACGTCGATGCCACCGCGGTGGGCGAACGCGATGGGCGCACCGTCGGGCAGGTCGGGATGATGGAGGTACGGATGGTCGAGCGCTCGTCGCGACACGGTCACGGGGTCCTCACGATCCGGTCTCGGTCTCGAGCGGTTCGATCTGCAACACGTCGAGTCGGAACTCGTCACCGTCGATCTCGCGCCGCGCGTCGATGTCGATGAAGAACGGCACGCCGGTGGTCGGGTCGAACTGCACGTCGTAGGCGTCGACGTCGCCGATGACGAATCGCAGGAAGTCGAACCACTGGTCGACGGTGGCGCCGATCGGCGAGTCGTCGAGCTCGAGCGGCTCGCCACTCGGGTCGACCGGAACACCCTCGACGACGACGACTCTCTGGGTGCCGACGGCCGGACACGTGTTGCAGTTCGCCTCGTACGTGACGGCGTAGCCGGACGCGAGCGACTCGGTCCGGGTGGTCTCCCACCTCTCGATCGCGGCGGCGAGACGCTCCTCCTCCGTCTCGGAGACCTCGTCCTGACGTTCCTCGACCGACAGGTCGAGCGCGCGGATCGACACCTGGAGGTACCGGTACGGGTCGGCTGACTCACCCGGGCCGACCTCGACGAACGCGGGGCTCCCCGTGAGATCGTCGAACGTGACGGTGTGGTCGATCTCGTCGTCGACGTAGGACGCGAGACGTCGGAGCCACCCGTCGACCGTCACCGGATGGGGGAGCGACTCGTCGTCGACCGTGACGGGGCCCTCGGCATCTCGTGAACCCGCCGATTCGGTGATCGAGGCGATGTCGCCGCCGATGACGGTGGCGACGCGCTGCGCGGATCCGACACCGTCGACGACCGTGACGAACGTGACCTCGTAGTCGACGACGCCGAGACCCTCCCACTGCCCGCGGGCGGCCTCGACCGCCGCCTCGGCTCGCGTCAGAGCCGGCGGGAGTGTCGTGGTGGTCTCGGGCACCGGCGGCTCGAGTTCGTCACCGTTCTCGTCACCCGGCAGCGTGCTGGTCGACTCGGCGGGGGCGGGCGCGGCGAACGAGGTGGGTGGAAACGTGACGGGGTCGTTGGACACCGGGTCGTCCGGGGAGCAGGCGACGGCCACGAGTGCCGCCCCCGTGAGGAGCACACCGGTCCGACCACCGCGTCGCGCCACCGAGTCGGACTGTACGACCCGGCCCGGCGCGGCCGGGGGATGGCGTGCTCAGATGTTGCGGCCGGCGGCCTCCCAGTACTCGTCCTTGAGCAGCCGCTTGTAGAGCTTGCCGGTCGGGTGTCGCGGGAGTTCCTCGCGGAAGTCGATCGAGCGGGGGCACTTCACGTCGGCGAGCTGCGACCGGCAGTACTGGATCAGTTCGCCCGCGAGCTTCTGGGCCGCCTCGTCATCGGCCGGCATCTCGCGCGGCTGCACCACGGCCTTCACCTCTTCGCCGAAGTCGTCGTTGGGGACCCCGAACACCGCGACGTCGACGACCGACTCGTGCTGCACCAGCACGTTCTCGGCCTCCTGCGGGTAGATGTTCACCCCGCCGGAGATGATCATGAACGCCTTGCGGTCGGTGAGGTAGAGGAACCCGTCCTCGTCGACGTACCCGATGTCTCCGAGGGTGGACCAGCCCTTCTCGTGGCGGCTGCCGCTGGTCTTCTCGGGGTCGTTGTGGTACTCGAACTCGGCGCCGCCCTCGAAGTAGATCGTGCCGGATTGGCCCTGAGGGAGCTCCTCGCCGTCCTCGCCGACGATGTGGAGCGTGCCGACGATCGGGATGCCGACGGTGCCCTCGTGGGCGAGCCACTGCTCGCTGTTGCAGTACACGAAGCCGTTGCCCTCGGAGCCGGCGTAGTACTCGTGGATGACCGGGCCGAACCACTCGATCATCGCCTTCTTGGTCGGCACCGGGCAGGGCGCGGCAGCGTGGATGACGCACTCGAGCGACGACACGTCGTACTTCGACCGCACGTCGTCGTCGAGCTTGAGCATCCGGATGAACATCGTCGGCACGACCTGGCTGTGGGTCACCGCGTGCTCTTCGACGAGCTGCAGGTACCGCTCGGCGTCGAAGTTCTCCATCGCCACCACGGTGGCTCCGAGCGCGTGCGTGGCGAGGCAGAAGCGCAAGGGGGCCGCATGATAGAAGGGCGCCGGCGAGAGATAGATCTTCGTGTCGTCGACACCGAACAGCATCTGCATCAGCGGCAGCACGGCTCCCGGGTCGGACTCGAGCGGCGTGCGGCCATAGGCGCGGGCAACTCCCTTCGGTCGTCCGGTCGTACCCGACGAGTACAACATGTCCTGTCCGGCGACCCGCTCCTCGTCGAGCGGTGCGGAGTCGTGACGCGAGACCGCGTCCTCGTAGCTCTCGTACCCGTCGATCGTGCCGTCGAGCATCAGTCGCAGCTCGACGTCGGGCGTATCGACGACGATCTCGGCGGCCTGAACCGACTTGTACTTCGAGGTGATGTACACCCGGGCGCCGCAGTCATTGACGATGTACGTCAGCTCGTCGCTGCCGAGGCGCGACGACGCGCAGGTGTAGATCAGCCCGGCGTAGTGGCACCCCCAGACGATCTCGAGATACCGATCGTGGTTCTCCATGCAGATCGCCACGTGATCGCCAGGTTCGAGGCCGGCACTGCGCAGCAGGCGACTCAAACGGTTGGCCGCGGCGTCGAGCTCGCGGTACGACTGGGTGAAGCCGGAGTCGGCCATGACGACGGCGGGGGAGTCTCCCCGGGTCTCGAGGTGGGCGCCTGGGTACATGAGGGGGCAACGTAGCGGGAGCGTCGCGCCGTGTTCCCACCCACGGCGCGGTCGGATCGTTCTCGGAACTCCGCTCAGGTCGGCGACCGTTCCGACCGATAGACCGGCGTGGATCGTGTACTCGATGTCCCGTTCGCCGACGTGATCATCGTCGACGACGACCCCGAGGTCATCGAGCAACTCCGCACCGACCTCGCCCACCTCGACGGAGCGTGGACGCTCCGCTTCTGCGGCTCGCGTGACGAGGCGATCGCGGCGCTGACCGTGAGCGCACCGGACGTAGTGGTGTCCGGCGTGACCTCCGAGAGGGACGAGCAGGACATCCTCGACGTCGTGCGCGTGTCGATCCCGTCGGTGGGACGCATCCGGCTCAGCGACGACGGGATCGACGATGCGTTCCGCAGCGTTCGTTCGGCGCACCGAGTGCTCGACCGCCCCTGCCGTCGAGGCGAGTTGGCGGCTGCGATCGAGATGATCGTCCGCAACCGTCGCCAAGCGCCGACCGACGCGATCCGCGACATCGTCGGCGCCGTCGACCACCTGCCGAGTCCCGGTCCGATCCACCACCAGCTGCTCCAGGCGCTGGAGGAGGATCAGGGGCTCGACGTCCTCTCCGAGATCGTCACCCAGGACGTGGCGCTGACGGCGGAGATGTTGCGGCTCGTGAACTCCTCCTCGTTCGGTCTGGCCCGCACGCTCAGCTCCGTCGTCGATGCGATCTCGTTCCTCGGCGTCGACGTGATGACGGCGATGGTCGCGGCGCGGTCGCTCTTCGAGCGGACCGACGGTCTCGCGATCGACGTCGACGAGGTCAACCGCCACAGCCGCGGTGTCGCCTCGTTGGCCGCGCGCTCGATCGTGCTCGCCGGCGAGCCCTCGTCGATGCGCAGCGACGCATATGTCGCGGGCCTGCTGCACGACGTCGGTACGCTCGTCCTCGGTCAGATGGAGAATGTCGACGGCGACGAGGTCCGCCGGATCCTGTCGCTCGACGACGCGCTCACCGAACGGATGGAGTTCGGGGCCGACCGATTCTCGGTCGGGGAGCACCTGCTCGGCCTCTGGGGCTTCGGTGAGTCGGTCGCTGCGGCCGTCCGCGAGCTCGGCGAGGCCATCGAGGACGTCGAGATCGGGTCGGCCGGTTGGCACGTGCGCGTCGCCCACTCCACCGTGCTGCGCGGCGATGTCACGCCGGACGCCGCGATGAACGACGACGACCCCGACGTCGGGTCGGCCATCGAGACCGTCGACGCCGAGCTGCGCGAACTCGTCTCGGCGACCACCGCACTGGGTCTCGCGTCCGCGACCTCCTGAGGGCGATACCGTCGCCCGACGTGTCCGTCGCTCGCCTCGCTCGCGTCTTGAGCGCTGCCGAGCCCGAGCTCGACGAAGCCTGTCTGGCGATCGCCGGCGCGGTGGGTGGTCCGCTCGACGAGATCGAGTGGCTCGCCGTCCTCGACGTTCTCGCGGGCGAGTGCGCGACGCCGACCCCCGCCGGCGTGGTGCGCTACCTGGTCGACGACGCCTCCTTCCGAGGCAACGTCGACGACTACTACGACTGGCGCAACTCGTGCCTCGACCGGGTGCTCGACCGACGACTCGGGATCCCGATCACGCTCGGAGTGGTCGCCATCGAGGTCGCTCGCCGCGTCGGTGCACGCCTCGTGTGCGTCGGTCTCCCCGGCCACGTGCTGCTCGCGGATCCGGCGGAGAGTGGCGTGTTCTTCGACCCGTTCCAGGGGTCGGAACCACTCGACCTCGACGAAGTACGACGACGGTTCGATCGGGTGACCGGTGGTCGCGCACCGTTCGACGATCGCTATCTCGCGCCCATGTCGACCAACGCCATCGTCGAGAGGATCCTGGCGAACCTCCGCGCGGTGTTCGCGCAGAACCGAGACGCCGTCCGGTCCGCGATCGTGGTCGAGCTGCGCCACCAGACGCGCACCCCTTCGCCCGACGGACCCGACGCCTCGGCGGCACTCAACTGACGCCGGTACTCGGCGCCAGGGTTGATCGGTCGGTCGGGTCGACGGGTACCGTTCGATCATGACCGTGACCGAAGCACCGACGACGCTGACCGCCGATGAACAGCGGGTCAGCGACCTCGTCGACGACCTCCTCGCCAGCCACCCGCCCCAGGACACCCCGCCGCAGGAGTTCCTGGGCCAGCAGTACGACCGCGGCCTCGCGTGGGTGCACTTCCCCGAGGGCGAGGGTGGACTCGGCGTGTCCCCGAAGCTGCAGCGCACGGTCAACGAGCGGCTATCGGCAGCGGGTGCGCCCAACGCGATGATCCGGAACCCGATCGGTCACGGCATGTGCGCACCCACGCTCATCACCTGGGGTACCGCCGAACAGAAGCAGCGGCACATGCGGCCGATGTTCACCGGCGAGGAGGTCTGGTGTCAGCTGTTCTCCGAGCCGGGTGCGGGCTCCGACTTCGGGGGCCTCGCCGCCTCGGGCATCCAGGACGGTGAGGAGTGGATCTGCAACGGCCAGAAGGTCTGGACCACACTTGCGCACCTGTCGAAGTGGGGGCTCCTGGTCGTGCGGACCGACCCGCAGGCGGTGAAGCACGCCGGGCTGACGGCGTTCATCGTCGACATGGAGGATCCCACGGTCGAGGTGCGGCCGCTTCGCCAGATGACCGGTGAGGCCGAGTTCAACGAGGTGTTCTTCACCGACACCCGCATCAACGAGTCGGCGATGCTCGGCAAGCCGGGCGACGGATGGCGCGTGTCGCTCACCACGCTCATGAACGAGCGAGTCTCGATCGGTGGCACCATCCCGCCGAAGGGCTCCGGCTCCATCGCTGCGCTCGTCAACGCCTGGAACGATCTCGACGAGGTCGATCAGGACGCTGCCACGAAGGACGAGGTCATGCAGCTGTGGGCGCGCGCCGAGGTGCTGCGTCTCACCAACATCCGGGCGAGTCAGAACCGCAAGAAGGGTGACCCCGGTCCCGAGGGCTCGATCGGCAAGATGGCGTCGGCCGACCTCAACAAGGACATCTACTCCAAGGTGATGGATCTGCTCGGCGCCGAGGGTCTGCTGTACGGCAGCTACGAGATGGTTCGCCCCGAGACCGCCATGGGAGCCGACACGCTCCAGAAGGCGTTCCTGCGGGTGCGGGCGAACTCGATCGAGGGCGGCACCAGCGAGGTCATGCGCAACATCCTCGGTGAACGGGTCCTCGGCCTGCCCGGAGATGTGCGTGTCGATCGCGAGGTTCCGTGGAGCGAGGTTCCGCGCAACTGATCGGACGCGGATGATGTCGTGCGGATCCTCGTCGGTCCGCACGAGCCGCTGAACGACGACGGCCCCGTCGCCGCCACCCGATCGTGGCGACGGCGGGGCCGTCGGTCGTCTGAGCGCCGTCGGCGCCCTCAGCTGGGGCCGATCAGTCGGCGCTCTCGTCTCGGCGCAGAGGCTGCGCGATCACGAAGGCGGCGCCACCGAGGACCAGCAGCAGGAGCGCTGCGGTGAGGGCCTGACGGGTCGCGTCACTCCCGGTCTCGGGCAACGAGCCACCGGTCGACGAGTCGTCGGGTGGGTCGGTCTGTCCGGGCGGCGGCGTGCTGCTGCCACCGTCAGGCGGATCGGTCACCGGCGGGACGGGCTCCGGCGGCGTGCCGTCGGGCGGCTCGGTGGTGGCCGGGGGATCGGTCGACGGCGGGTCCGTGGTGGGCGGGTCGGTCGCCGGCGGTGCCGTGGTGGGCGGGTCGGTCGTCGGCGGGTCGGTCGTCGGTGGGTCGGTCGTCGGCGGGTCCGTGGTGGGCGGGTCCGTCGGCGGCGGATCGGTGACGGGAGGCGGGACGGTCGTCACCGGCGGCGCAGTGCCCGGGGTGCAGGGGTCGGTCGGCTGACGCACGGTGGCCCAGCCCCTCGCGTAGAACACGCGGCGGCCGTTGAGCGTCCACTCGACCTCGGCCCCCTCGGTCACCCGGTCGATGCTCGCCGGGACGGTCTCGGTCCGGGTGAACGGCAGACTCGGATCCTGGGGTCCGTCGGGCGTGTACCCGTTCGGGCTGAGGACGTTCCACGAGTCGGTGCCGTCGGTTCGATCGGCGACCAGCGTCCACGTGATCGTCCACTCGCCGTTCTCGACGCAGTCGGCCACGCCGCTCACCAGCACCTTGTGCGCCGAGGCCGTTCCGCTGTCGAGGCCGATCGCCACGATCAGCGAGCCGATCATGGCGGCGATCACGGCAATTGACTTCTTGACCATGTGATTCCTTTCGCCTGGGAGACACCCGTTGGTCACCGCTCTTGAACACCCTGTTCCGCCGGGTTGGTACGCGAACGTACACGTTCGCACATCGCGCGGAGGACCATCCGACCCTGGTGACGGGTCTCACTGCCGAGCCGCGACGACGGCCCCGTCGCCGCCACGCTCTGCTCGTGGCGACGGCGGGGCCGTCAGAACGGTCGGGCGACCGGTCGCCCGTTCGTGTCGATCAGACCGTGACGATCAGACCGTGATCTCGTCGCGACGGCCCGAGTGGGCGATCACGTTGGCGGCGGCACCGAGGACGAGGAGTACCAAGGCGATGCCCATGATCACCTGGGTCGCATCGCTCCCGGTCTCCGGGAGGTCACCGGTGGTCGACGAGTCATCGGGGTCGTCGGTCTGGCCGGGCGTGCTGCTGCCGTCGGTCGGCGGAGTGTCGGTCGGCGGGTCATCGGTGGGAGGGACCTGGTTGGTGGGGTCGTCGCACGCCTCGGGCTGGGGAACGGTGGCGGTGGCGGAACCGGTGGCGGTCTCGCCGCCGGCGGCGGTGAAGGTGACGTCGACGGTCTCGGTCGCGCTGGCCACGGAGATCCCGTAGCCGACGATCCGGTTGAAGGGCTGATCGGCGGCCTGCGATGCGGCCGGCGTGTACCCGCCGGGGGAGTCGACGGTCCACGTGATCGTGCCGTCGCCGTCGGACGTGGCGGTCCACGTGACCTGCCAGGTTCCGTTGTCGAGGCACGCCGTGACGCCGGTCAGCGACGGGGTCACGTCGCCAGGACCGACGGTGGGCGGCGTCTCGCAGTCGTCGGGCTGCGGGGTCGAGTTGGTCGCCGTCCCGGGCTGGGTGCCGCCGGCCGCCAGCGTGAACGTCACGTCGACGGTCTCGGTGGCGCTGGTCTCGGCCAGCGTGTAGGTCGCGATCCGGTTGAACGGCTGGTCGGCGGCCTGCGAGCCGGCCGGGGCGTAGGCGGACGGGGCGTCGACGACCCAGCTGTCGGCGGAGCCGCCGTCGGACGTGAGGGTCCACGTGACCTGCCACGTGCCGTTGTCGAGGCACGTGGGTGCACCCGAGACGACAGGGGTGATGTCGACCGGGGTCGGCGTCGTCGTCGTGGTCGTGGGCGTCGTGGTCGTGGTGGTCGGCGTCGTCGTGGGCACCGTGGTGGTGGTCGTCGAGGTCGTGCTCGTCGGCACCGTGGTGGTCGTGGTCGTCGGTGTGGTGGTGGTCGTCGTCGTGGTGGTCGTCGTGGTGGTGGTGGTGGTGGAGGAGGTGGTCGTCGTGGTGCATCCGCTGGGGCGGGAGACCGTCTCGGTGTCGGATCCACCGACCGTGCCCACGCTGTTGAACCAGGTGACGTCGATCGTCTCGGTCGCCGAGGTCTCGGCGACCGGGTACGTGGCCACCCGCACGAACGGGTTGTCGGAGCTCTGCTGGCCGGCCGGGGTGTAGCCGTCGGGCGAGTTCACCTGCCAGATGTTTCCGGGGGTGCTCGAGGTGATGGTCCAGGTGACCTGCCAGAAACCGTTGTCGAGGCACACGGCGTTTCCGGTGAGGGTGGGGGTGAAAGCCGACGCCGTGCCGGCGCCGAACCCGATCACGGCGACGAACAACAGTGCTGCGACCGCCGAGGCTGCCTTCTTCATCCTTGAGTCCTTCCGCAGAGTGAAAGGGAGTTTCGCCACGCATCGTGGTGGGGGGCTCCCGCCAGTGGGCGGCACGCTACTGATCGCGGTCTGGAGCGACAAGGTTCGGCGTCGAACTTTGCCGGAAGTGTGACGGGATGCCACCGAAAGTGACATTCGTGCCGCTCGGTGTTGCAGCTTCGTGTCGGCCTGCGACGGCCGCGAGATGAGATTCCGCCGAGTCGGCGGGCTGATCAGTGCGCGAATGCCGCAAGAACGGTGCTCGCCGCCACGCTGCGATCGTCCATGGCCGGACGTTCGAGCAGGCTGCCGCCGAGGAGCGAGGTCGCAGCCGCCTCGATGGACGCCTGCAGCTCCCGGATGTTGCGAGGAGGCGGGAAGTACTCGTCTTCGTCGGTGACCACGACGAGCTCGATGCCCGACGTCGGTGCGAGGAAGTCGACGACCGCCTCGACCAGTTCCTCGGGTGCCGAGGCGCCGGCGGTGACCCCGACGATCCCGGTCAGGTCGTGCGGGAGTTCATCGACCGAGTTGATGCGGTACACCCGCTCGCACCCCTCCTCGCGAGCCAACTTCTCGAGCGCGCGGGTGTTCGACGAGTTGGCCGAGCCGATCACGACGATCGCATCGCTGCGGTGAGCGAGTTCCTCGATGGCCGCCTGCCGGTTGGTGGTGGCGAAGCAGAGGTCGGACCGTCCCGGGGTCCACACCTGTGGAAATCGCTCACGAACCGCGACGGCGACGCCCTCCCAGTCGCGGTGCGACAAGGTCGTCTGGGCCAGGAGAGCGACCGGTTCGTCGGTGGTGGAGAGTGCCTCGACCTCGGCGATCGTCTCGACGCGGTCGATGGCGTCGGGCGCGACGGCCATGGTGCCGACCGCTTCCTCGTGGCCCTCGTGGCCGACGTAGACGATGCGGTACCCCTTGCCGGCTCGCACCTTGACCTCGTGGTGCACCTTCGTGACGAGCGGGCACACGGAGTCGACCACGTACGAACCGCGGGACCGGGCCGCTTCGACCACCTCGGGTGCCGAGCCGTGGGCCGAGAGCATGATCGGGTGCCCGGGCGGCACCTCGGCGATGTCGTCGACGAAGACGACACCCTGCTCCTCGAACCGCCGCACCACGAGCTTGTTGTGGACGATCTCGTGGTAGCAGTACACCGGCCCCTCGAACGAGCGGACCATCCACGCGAGTGCCTTGATCGCCATCTCGACCCCCGCGCAGAAGCCGCGGGGCTCGGCGAGGAGCACGAGGTCGACTCCCGACTCGACCTCGTTCACCCCGATCGGCAGGTCGTCGGTGGGTTGGTTCGGTGGCGCAGACGGGCCGTCGTCCATGGCGTGGTCGAGCCTATCCGTGGGTCCGGCCACCGATCCCTGCCCTTCGTGGCCACCGATAGCCTTCGGTGTCACATGGCGGATGCCCCGACGCTCTCCACTCCGGGCGGCACGTCGACCCTCGGCTCCGGCATCGGGGTCTCGGCCGCCCGCTCGCTCGCCCCGGTCGCCGTCTCGGTCACACCGGGTTCTCCGGCCGCGCTCGCCGGCGTCCTCGTCCACGACGAGATCGTGCGCATCAACGGCCTCGTTCCCCGCGACGTGATCGAGTGGCAGATGGCGGTCGACGAGGCCGACGTCGATCTCGAGGTCGTTCGTGGCGGAGTCGAGTTCTCGTTCGAGATCGACAAGCCGGCAGGGCATCCGCTCGGTGTCGAGGTGTCGAGCGCCGTGTTCGATCGCGTCCGCACCTGCGACAACCACTGCGAGTTCTGCTTCATCTACCAGTTGCCCAAGGGCATGCGGCGGTCGCTGTACCTGAAGGACGACGACTACCGGCTGTCGTTCCTCTACGGGAACTTCACCACGCTCACGCGGTTCACCGAGGCCGACCTCGAGCGCGTCATCACCGAGCGCCTGTCGCCGCTCCACGTGTCGATCCACGCGACCGACCCCGACGTTCGCAGCGAGATGTTGAAGAACCCGCGTGGTGCGATGAGCCTGCGGTGGCTGCGGGCGCTGCTCGACCACGGCATCTCGGTACGCGGGCAGATCGTGGTGTGTCCCGGCGTCAACGATGGTGCGGTCCTCGACGACACGTTGTCGGGCATCCTCGACCGGTTCCCCGACCTCGACTCCGTCGCGGTCGTTCCCCTCGGCGTGTCCAAGTTCAACCCCGAGGCGGCGATGCGGCCCCACACCACCGTCGAGGCGCGGGCGGTGGTCGAGACCGTGCGCGACTGGCAGGACGTGTTCCGGGCGACGATCGGCCGACGGATGGTCTACGCGGCCGACGAGTACCACCTGCTCGCCGGCACCCCGTTCCCGACGCTCGACGAGTACGACGGCTGCCCGATGCACGAGGACGGGATCGGCATGGCCCGCACCTTCGAAGCCGAGTTCCACGGAGAGGCCGACACGCGTACCGGCCCCGAACGGGGCTTCTTCGCCGCGGTCGACATCCCACCCAACCCCGCCGCGTACACCGGCCTCCGTGACCACACCCGGGACACTCCGTGTCAGACCCCTGCTGTCGTGGCCGGGAGCGGCGCGGGCACGACCGCTGTGTCGTTGTCGCCGCGTCGGTCGGCGCCGGTCGGCGTGCTCACCGGGGAGCTGGGCGCCCGGGTCATCTCGCCGCTGATCGAGTCGCTGGGTCGACCCGACGTGCGTGTGCTGCCGGTCGTCAACGACTTCTTCGGGGGCAACACGGGTGTCACCGGGCTCATCACCGGCGACGACGTCACTCGCGTCCTCAGCGATCAGCCCGAGGGTCACCGCTACCTCCTGCCCGACGTCTGCCTGTCCGACGAGGGCGTGTTCCTCGACGGGGTCTCCGTCGACGACCTCCCCCGTCCGGTCGAGATCGTGCCCACCGACGGAGACGCACTGCGCCGCGCGCTGGAGCGGTCGTGAGCGACACCTCGAGCCCTGCGCCGCCGTCGTCCGTCGGCCCCGAGAGCCCGTCCACCGTCGTCGTCGTCGGACGACCCAACGTGGGGAAGAGCACGCTGTTCAACCGCATTCTCGGACGCCAGGAGGCCATCGTCGAGGACCGCCCCGGCATCACTCGCGACCGCAAGGAGATTGACGCGTCGTGGCTCGAGGTGCCGTTCCGGCTCGTCGACACCGGCGGATGGATGCCCGGTGGAGACGCCCTCGACGCGAAGGTCAGCCGGCAGGTCGAGGAGGCGGTGCGCGGAGCCGACCTCGTGTTGCTCGTGGTCGACGCCGCCGTCGGAATGACCGACGACGACCAGTCGATCGCCAACTGGCTGCGGCGGACCGACCGAGACGTGATGGTCGTGGCGAACAAGGCCGACAACGAACGGCGCGAGACCGACATGTGGGAGTTCCTGGCTCTCGGACTCGGTGATCCGGTGCCGGTCAGCGCGCTGCACGGTCGCCGCGCCGGCGATCTGCTCGACGGGGTCGTCGAGCGTCTGCCGTCCTCCTCGTCGGCGGAGTTCGACCACGACGGCGACGGCGACGCGATGGATCACGACGAGGCGTCCGGTGAGGTCGTCGACGCGGCGGAGGGAGCGCCGCGGGTCGCCATCGTCGGGCGGCCCAACGTCGGCAAGAGCACACTCTTCAACCGGCTGGTCGGTGAGGACCGCTCGGTCGTCCATGACATGGCGGGGACCACCCGCGATTCAGTCGACACGCTCGTCGAGACCGACGACGGTCCCATCGTGTTCGTCGACACGGCGGGCATGCGGCGGCGAGGGAAGATCGACGACTCGGCCGAGTACTACTCGATGGTGCGTGCGCTGCGGTCGATCGACGACGCCGACGTGGCACTGCTCGTGATCGACGCCACCGAGGGCGTCACGCACCAGGACCAGCGGCTCGCCGAACGCATCGACGCCTCGGGCTGTCCGATCCTCTTGGTGCTCAACAAGTGGGAGCTGGTCGGCGCCGAAGATCGCCCCGACGTGGTGATCGAGCTCGAGCGTCGGCTGTCGTTCGTCGGTGACGCTCCGGTCATCAAGATCTCGGCGCTGTCGGGCAAGAACGTGGGCCGCCTGATGCCTCGGCTGCAGGAGGCGATCTCGCAGTACCACACGCGGGTTCCGACCCGTGACGTCAACCGCATCGTCGCTGCGGCGCAGCAGCGTCAGCCGGCGCCGAAGGGGGCGAAGATCCTCTACGCGGTGCAGGGGGCGTCCGACCCGCCCACGTTCACGCTGTTCGTCAACAAGGAGCTCCCGCAGACCTACCTGCGGTTCATCGAGCGGACCATCCGCGAGGAGTTCGGCCTCGGGTCGACCGCGGTGAAGATCCGCGTGCGGAAGCGCTCGTGACCCGATCGGGCGACGCCGGAGAGCGCGGGAGCGGTTCGCAAGCGGTGGGGGAGTGGCGTGCCGTGGTGTGAGGAATGCGCTCGCTACCTGACACCGAACTCGGTCGCCGAGGACGGGTCGTGCCCCGCATGTGGTGATCCCCTCGACGGCGATGGGTCACACGATCACGACGAGGTCCTCGCCGACGAGTCGGCACCGTGGCACTTCAAGCTGCTGGTGTTCATGACCGTCTCGTATCTCGGCTGGCGCGTCGTCGAGATCTTCGTGTGACGGCACCGCAGGGCTCGGTCGCCGTGGTCGGCGTCGGCCACGCCGGGTTGTGCGTGGTGGCGGCGCTTCGGCGCGTGGGCGTCACTCCGGTCGTCTACGACGATGCGGGCCGGCTCGGCGACACCTGGCGTGCCCGGTGGGACGGGCTCCGTCTCAACACCGAGCGCGACCTGTCGCTGGTGCCGGACACCTCGATCGACCCGTCGGTGGGACGGTGGCCGACGGCGACCGAGTGGGCCGACCACATCGAGTCGGCCGCGCAGCAGCTCGGTGTCGGTGGCGACGTCGGCCGGATCGCGGAACGGGTCGTCGCAGTCGAGCGCTCGCCCGGCGGCGGGTGGCTCGTGCGGACCGAGACGGCGACGCGAATCCACGAGTTGGTGGTCGTCGCGACCGGACGGAATCGTCTCGGCGTCCGCCCCGAGTGGCCGGGCGTCGACGACTGCGACATCGAGATCGTCCACTCGTCGACGTTCCGGTCGTCGGCGCCGTTCGTCGGACGCCGCGTGCTGGTGGTCGGCGGCGGCAACTCCGGAACCGAGATCGCCCACCTCCTCGCGGAGACCGGTGTCGACACGACGCTGTCGATGCGATCGCGTCCGGTGTGGTCGAAGCGCGAGCTGTTCGGCACGACACTCACGCGGCTCGCCGTGAGGTCGCGGCGTCTGCCCGACCGCCTGGTCGATGTCAGTGGACGGCTGATGCAAGCCGTGCTGTTCCGGGGGCTGCGCGACGCCGGCCTCGCACCGGCCGACCATCGACTCAGTCAGGTGGCGCATGCCTCCGGCGCGACACTCGACAGCGGCTTCGTCGACGACGTCCGGTCGGGTCGCGTGACGGTGGTCGCCGGCGTCGACCGGTTCGACGCTGGGAGTGTCGTGCTGGACGACGGATCGAGCGTCGAGGTCGACGTCGTCCTCGCCGCGACCGGCTTCCGTCCCGCCCTCGACGAGATCCTGCCCGGCGACCTCGTGCGCGACGGCTGGCCGGTCGTCACCGAGTCGCCCTTCGAGCAGGCGCCCGGCCTGTTCACGGCGGGCCTCAACCCGGCGCGCCTCACGGCGTTCCACCCGGACTTCATCACCGAGGGGATCGAGATCGCAACGGCCGTCACGGACCGGCTCGGCGCTCGGTAGCATCGCGGCCCGACATACGTACGACGTGCGTACGGGCTGTGGCGCAGTTTGGTTAGCGCGCTTGTCTGGGGGACAAGAGGTCGGGAGTTCGAATCTCCCCAGCCCGACACATCGGCGACCTACTGTGAGCCGCATGGGGGGACGGGGGCCGCTCGAGGGGATCCGCGTCGTCGACCTGAGCATGGTCGTGTCCGGCCCGTTCGCCACGCTGGTGCTGGCCGAGCAGGGCGCCGAGGTGGTCAAGGTCGAACCGATCGGCGACGGCGACCCGATGCGGTTGGTACCGATCCGGCGCGGCGGCTTCTCGTCGTTGAACCTGAACCTCAACCACGGCAAGAGATCGCTCGCCGTCAACCTCGCCGCGGAGGCCGGGCGTGACGTCGTGCTCGACCTCATCGCCGACGCCGACGTCGTCGTCCAGAACTTCCGACCGGGTGTCGTCGACCGACTCGGCATCGGGTACGAGGCCGCGGCCTCTCGACGTCCCGACATCGTGTACGCGTCGATCAGCGGGTACGGCACCGACGGTCCGTACGCCGATCGCCCGGTCTACGACCCGGTGATCCAGAGCATCTCCGGGATCGTGGCACGTCAGCAGAGTGAGGAGATCCCGATCCCGGACCTCGTGCGCAACGTGATGGTCGACAAGGCGACGGCGCTGAACGTCGCACAATCGGTGTGCGCCGCACTGGTGGGTCGGGCCACGACCGGACGGGGCACACATCTCGAGATCTCCATGCTCGACGTCGCCGTGCACTTCTTCTGGCCCGACGGAATGGCCGACTTCACGTTCGTGGGCGACGGCGTCGAGGGTGGTCCTCGCATCGTCGACCAGTACCGCCTCACCCAGTGTTCGGATGCGCCGCTGATCTACTTCGTCGGAACGGAGGAGCACGTCCGTGGCCTGTTCCGGGCGATCCATCGTCCGGAGTTGTGCGACGACCCTCGCTACATCACGCGCGAGGGACGTCGTGAGGGGAACAACCTCGAGGTGTTGGGCGGGATCCTCGAGGCGCAGTTCGCCACCTTGCCCATGCGCGACACGTTGCAACGGCTCCACGACCACGGTGTGCCGGCCGGTCCGATCAACCAACCCGACGAGGTACTCGCCGATCCGCAGATCGTCGAACGCGGCACGCTCATCACGTGGGACCATCCGACCGCCGGGACCGTGCGTCAGCCCCGCAACCCGGTCCTGTACTCGGGTGAGCCGCTGCCCTTCGCCGACGTCGCCGCCGAGGTCGGCGAGCACACCGACGCGATCCTGACCGAGCTCGGACGGTCGGCCGAGCAGATCGCCGACCTCCGTGCGGCCGGCGCCGTGGGTTGACCCCGACGCCCGCCGGGGGGACCCATCGCGCGCCGGAACCTCGAAAACACCCCATTTCGGCCACGTCGAGTCATGCGCGGACGACGGACCGCGCGGATCGGGAGGTTCTTTCTTGACAGCCGTTTCCCTGGGCCTAGCCTCCGGTCGTGGAGATCGTCAGTGAGGCCCTGCACCGTTGTCTGGCCTACGTGGTGCTCGTGTCCGAGTCGGGGTACTCGCCGACCGAGACCGAGCTGGAGCAGTTCTCGAGGCAGCCCAGCCGGTTGTCTGCGGTGACCGCCATCCGGCAGTCGAACTCTCCGCCCTCGTCCCACTCGGTCGAGGTGCCATCGGGGGAGACGGTGGCGACGGCCTTCGTCCGGCTCGGCTGGGCGGAATGGATCGATGACCGGCTCCGCGTCACCCCCCTCGGACTCGCCGTCGATCGTGGCCTCCGCCGACGTGACGCGGAACTCCCCGACGGGAGCGACGTCCTCATCGATCGAGACGATCCGGCGCCGAGCGCGACCGTGCTCCGTCGCATCGCCGACGTCGGGCCGGGACTCCTCGTCGACCCGTACTTCACCTTCCAGCACGTCGTGCCCGTGTTGCGGCACACGAAGATCACGCGCGTGCTGACGTCGGAGCGAATCTCGGTCGCCGATCGAGCGTCGCTCGAGACCGCACTCGACGCCGTGACGCCCGATCGGCCGTTCGAGGTTCGGATCGGGGACCGGGCTCTCCACGACCGCAACGTCGTCGGTGACGACCAGTCCGTGCTGTCGATCGGTGTCTCACTCGACGGCCTGGGCGCGGTCAACTCGGTCGTCGTCCCGATCCACGACGGTGCCGCAGCGATCGCCGAGCACGTCGAGGCGGCGTGGCGCACGGCCACACCCGTCGCGCTGGCGGCGGACTTGCCTCCTCCCGAGCCGGTGGACGCCGAGCTCGCGAGCTGACCGCCTGCGATTCCCCCGAGGCCCAGCGAACAAATATGACGATTGTGTTGCAATCGTCATGCAGACGTCATCTAGTGTGACGGTCGTGCAGCCTGCCGTCGCCGCCGTCCATCGCCATCGACCCCGGCGGTCGCCGGGACGATTGCTGATCGCTGCGCTGCTCGCGGTGGCCAGCGGCATGGTGTGGCTGGCCGGAGACGTCGTCACGGGCTTCGGTGACGGCGCGGGTCGCTTCGAACCCTCCCGGCTCGCCGACACGCGGACCAGCAACGGCTCGGACACCGTCGACGGCGACTTCGAGGGCGACGGTCGGCTGAGCGCCGGCGAGGTCTACGAGATCGACGTGGCCGGCCGCGCCGACGTCGACGACGCGATTCGCACGGCGTTCCTCAACCTCACGATCATCCAACCTGCCGACTCGGGCTACGCCACGGCGTTCGCCTGCGGAGGTCCGGTCCCCAACGCCTCGAACCTCACCTACGCCGCCGGGCAGACCGTCGCCAACGCAGCGCTCGTCCGCCTCGACGACGACGGTCGGATCTGCGTCTTCACATTGGCCGCCGCCGACCTCGTCGTCGACATCACCGGCTTCGTCGAAACGGGTGGATCGCCCATCCCCACCGCCCCGGCACGCATCGTCGAGACGCGGCCCGACGCGGAGCCGACGATCGACGGCGAGTCCTTCGGGAACGGCCTGGTCGACGGCGGGAACACGTACAACTTCCGAGTAGGAGACCGTGCGGGTGTGCCCCGAGACGCCGCTGCAGCGCTGCTGAACGTCACCGCCGCCGGCGCCCGATCGACCGGTTTCTTCACCTTCTTCGACTGCGACGACTCACGACCGAACGCGTCGAACCTCAACTTCGATCCCACGCGTCGGGTGGCCAACCTGGTGTTCGCGCCGCTCGACGCCGACGGGCGCGCCTGCATCTACAGCAGCGCCGACGTCCACGTGATCGTCGACGTCGCCGGGTTCGTCCCCGTCGGCGGATCGCAGGTCGCTCTCTCGCCGTCGCGTCTCACCGAGACCCGCGTCGGCCCGGGCCTCACCACGGTCGACGGCGGCGACGCCGGGACCGGACGGTTCCTGGCCGGCGAGACCCGAGCCGTGCGCGTCGGAGGGCGTGGTGACGTGCCGCTCGATGCCACCTCGGCGCTCCTCAACGTCGGAGCCGTCGCTCCCGACGGCGACGGCTTCCTGTCGGTCGTCCCGTGCTCGAGCCCCGAACCGACCGTGTCGAACGTGAACTTCCGCGCCGGTGTCAACGTGTCGAACGCCGTCGCCGCGCCGCTCGACGCCGATGGTGGGGTGTGCGTGTACTCCTCGGTGCGGACCCATGTGATCGTCGACGTCGTCGGGTTCCTTCCCGACGACGGATCGACCCCACCCCCGGCCGTGCCGCCGCCGGCACCTCGCACGACCGAACCGCCGTCACCGTCGCCGGCGCCGCCGCCCACCGACCCGTCCGATCCTCCGCCGCTGCCCGATCCGCCGTCTCCGGGAGGCGAGTACCGGGTGAACCGGACGAGTTCGGGTGAGGCGATCCGCTGGGACAACTGCCCCGCCC
Source organism: Actinomycetota bacterium (assembly GCA_039185545.1). Taxonomy (GTDB): domain Bacteria; phylum Actinomycetota; class Acidimicrobiia; order Acidimicrobiales; family Ilumatobacteraceae; genus Ilumatobacter_A. The sequence goes on along the minus strand of JBCDAK010000019.1, from coordinate 8,991 downwards.
AGCTCACGTATCGCATCGACCCCGCCCGCACGTCGCCCGAGCTGTACCAGGAGCTGTTCGCCGCCATGGAGGAGATCGAGCGGGCGACCGGCTTCGACCTCGTGAACCTCGGCGAGTACACGGCGGTCTACTCCAACGGCTCGCCGTCGCTGCCCGAGGACGCCGACTTCGGCATCACGTTCTCCGACAACGACGTGTCGCCCACGTTCAACGGCGGGACCATCGGCTTCGCCCGCACCTGGTTCAGTCCGCTGAGCGGCCGCATCAGCGCCGGCACGGTGACCATCGACGCCACCCCGGCGAGAGGGATCCGTCGGGACCTCGTGTGGATGCACGAGCTGGCGCATCTCATGGGTCTCGGCCACGTGCCGAACGGAACGTCCGGTGAGCTCATGCAGCCGATCTACGACCCGTCGCTCAACGGCTTCGGACCCGGCGACCTCGCGGGCCTGTACGAAGTGGGCGCGGCGCAGCCATGCGTCTCGAACCTGCGCAACGAGGACGAGGAGCTCGAGGTGCTCGTGTCCCACGGCGACCACGGTGGTGGTGACGGGGGTGACGGCAACGATGGACACGGTGGTGGCTGCGGGTGCTGCGGGTGCGCTCCGACCGCACTTCCGGTCGCCGGGACCGAGAGCTGACCCACACGGGACGTCGACGCTCCGAGCCGAGCCGGGCCGAGTCGAAGCTCGAACGCGACGAGTCGCGACCCGAGCCGGTCGTCTGACCGGCACGGGCCGCGCTCGCGCTCCAGGGGATCAGGTCGCCGTGCTGACCAACCCGTCGTGTCCGTCGTACCGGCGGTAGAGGATGGCGCCACGGCCCGTCGCGGTGTCACGGAAGAACACGTGGTCGATCTCGCCCACGTGCAGCATCTCGCGCGCGGAAACGAGATCGAGCTCGGGTGCCGGACGCTCGTCGAGGCGAACCGACACGGCGAGCGGGTGCTGCCCGTACGTGTCGGGTGGACCCGACGCGAACTGCACCACCAGCTCGTCGCTCTCGTCGTAGCGGACGAGCGCATCGTCGCCGCTCGACACGTCGACGAACACGTGGAACCGGTAGCCCAGCGCATCGAGGTCGAATGCCGCCTCGTCGAGCGTCGCGTCGGGCGGCCCCTGATGGTGTCGTGCGACGACCTCGCGTTCGCTGTCGTCGCGCTCCACCGTGGGGACGTGGGCTCGCTGGTCGTCATCGAGTGACGTCAGCCGGTCGCCGTGTCGCCGAGTGTCCTGCACCTTGTCGACGAGCTTGCGGAGCCGCTCGTGCAACTTGTTCGCCGCCGTCGTCGCCGCCTGGTCCACCGACTCGTCCTCGGCGTGGGACTGAACACGCCGCCCGTCGAGGTCGACCGACAGCCGGGCGACCGCTCGCCGCACGTGGTGCGGATCGGTGCGGTGTTCCAGCCGGATCACGCATCGACGAACCGGGCGGTCGATGTCGGCCAGTGCGGCGCTGACCGCGTCGACCGCCCGGCTCTGCTCTCCGTCGGTCACGACGCCCGACGTCGAGATCGTGGTGGAGATCACCTGCTCACCGGCGCGGAGATCATCCAGAAGGGTGTGGGCCATCAGAGCCCCTTTCTGTGAGTCTGAGTCCTGCGTCCTCGGGAAGCCCGTGGCGCTCAGGTCGGGTCAGGGTTCATCTCCCAGTGCTCGGGCGCCCGCCACAGCGACGAGGCGATGAGATGGCGGATCGCGCCGAGCTCGCTCGGGATCCGGTCGTGGAGCTTCATGAACAGCGCCTCGTGCTCCAGGAGTTCGGGCTCCCAATCGGAGCGGTCGACCGACATGCAGCTGGTGAACTCGGACTCGCCGAAGTCGAGTCCGTCCCACGTGAGATCTCCGTAGGTCGGCATCCAGCCGAGCGGGCTCTCGAGCGCTGGGGCGGCGCCTCGAGCTCGCTTGACGATCCACTCCAGCACTCGGACGTTCTCGCCGAACCCGGGCCACACGAAGCGTCCCTCCTCGTCCCGTCGGAACCAGTTGACGGCGAAGATCCGCGGCGGGCGAGCGAGCGTTCGTCCGAACGACAGCCAGTGGTTGACGTAGTCACCCATGTGGTAGCCGGCGAACGGGAGCATCGCGTACGGGTCGCGACGGACGACACCCTGCTCGCCGAAGGCGGCAGCCGTGGTCTCGGATCCCATCGTGGCGGCGAGGTAGACGCCGAACGACCAGTTGAAGGACTGGACGACCAGCGGCATCGTGCCGGAGCGGCGACCCCCGAAGACGAACGCCTCGATCGGGACGCCGGCCGGATCCTCCCAGGCCTCGTCGATGACCGGGTTCTGCGCCGCGGCCACCGTGAACCGGGCGTTCGGGTGGGCGGCCGGACGGCCGGCATCGGGCGTCCAGTCCTCTCCCCGCCAGTCGATCGCATGGGCGGGGGGCGCGTCGTCGTGACCCTCCCACCACACGTCGCCTTCGTCGGTCAGCGCGACGTTCGTGAAGATCGTGTTCTCACGGATCGTCTCGACGGCGGCGGGGTTGGTGGTCGACGACGTTCCGGGAGCGACGCCGAAGTACCCCGCCTCGGGGTTGATCGCGCGGAGGTCGCCGTCGGGTCCGGGCTTCAGCCAGGCGATGTCGTCGCCGACGGTCGTGACCTTCCAGCCGGCCGCCTTCATCGCCGTCGGCGGCTCGACCATGGCGAAGTTGGTCTTGCCGCACTGGCTCGGGAACGCGGCTGCCACGTACGTCTTGGCGCCGTCGGGATCGGTCACCCCCATGAGGAGCATGTGCTCGGCGAGCCAGCCCTCGTCGCGGCCCATGATCGAGGCGATCCGCAGCGCGAGGCACTTCTTGCCGAGGAGGGCGTTGCCGCCGTACCCGCTCCCGTAGCTCCAGATCGAGCGGTCCTCGGGGAAGTGGACGATGTACTTCGTCTCGGGATCGCACGGCCACGAGACGTCGGCCTCGCCCGGCTCGAGCGGCTTGCCCACCGTGTGGAGGCAGGGCACGAACCGGCCGTCGTCGCCGAGGACGTCGAGGACCTCGGACCCCATCCGGGTCATCAACGCCATGTTCACCACGACGTAGGGGGAGTCGGTGATCTCGACGCCGACCTGAGCGATGTCGGAACCGAGCGGCCCCATACTGAACGGGATCACGTACATCGTGCGTCCCTTCATGCAGCCGTCGAAGAGCTTCGTGAGCGTGGCCCGCATCTCGTCGGGGTCGGCCCAGTTGTTGGTCGGTCCCGCATCGACCGGGTTGCGGCTGCAGATGAAGGTGCGGTCCTCGACGCGGGCGACATCGCTGGGGTCACTCCGTGCGAGGAAGCTGTTGGGACGGATCTCGGGATTGAGTCGGATGAAGGTGCCGGCGTCGACCATCTCGTCGCAGAGCCGGGTGTATTCCTCAGGCGATCCGTCGCACCAGACGACCTCGTCGGGGAGGCAGAGTTCGGAGATCTCCTTCACCCAGTGGCGGAGGGGATCGTGGCGGAGATTCGCAGGTGTGGTCACGCCTTCTACGTGCGTTCGTCGGTCTCGGAGGAACCAGGGTCGAAGGTCCACGGCACCGTCAGGACCGTGACCGGCGAATGCGCGAGGAGCCAGTGGGAGACCGATCCGAGCCGCAGCGAGCCAGCGAGTCCGCGACCGCGTCGCCCGACGACGAGCAGATCGGAGTCGCCAGCCTCGTCGAGGAGGACCTGACGTGCCGACCCGGTGGCGACCCGCGTCTCGATCTCGATCCGGTCGCCACCCTCCGGGCGTCGACGCTGCACGGTCGCCTCGACGAGCGAGCGTTGGGCGTCCTCGAGTGCCAGGTGGTCGTACGGCTCGCCGAATCCGGCGTCTCCGTCGTCGACGGTGACGATCACGAGGTGGACCCCGGTGCCGGAATGGGCGCCGGCGAGATCGACGGCGTGGTCGAGTGCCGCGACCGAGTGTCGCGAGCCGTCGAGCGCGACGACGATGCGCTGGGGCGGATCGAGTGGTGCCGTGGCGGGCACGACCGCCACCGGGCACGGCGCATGCGCGGCCACCCGAGCGGCCGTCGAGCCGAGGGTGAACGCCTGGAAGCCGGTCTGACCCCGGGAACCGACCACCAGCAGGTCGGCGCCCTCTGCGGTCGTCAGCAGCGCCTGCGACGAACGCCCCCGCACGACATCGGTGACGAGTCGGATGCCGTCGGCGGCACCGATCTCGTTCGCCGCTCGCTCGACGACCTCCTGGGCGCTCGCCCGAAGACGGCGACCGAGGTCGGGATGCATCCCAGCCATCGGTGAGCAGAACGCGAGTGGCGGGATGGACCATGCGGTCACGAGGCGGATCTCGGCCACGTCGGGCCCGGCGTTGCCTCGAGCCCATCGCGCTGCGCGAGCAGCGTACGGCGAACCGTCCACGCCCACGATCCAGCATCGCTCGCCATCGGCCATCACCCCAGTCTCCGCCGCGTCGCTCGACGAGAGAAGAGCAGTTCGTCCCTGTGCATCGACAGCGTCGGATCGGCGAGGTTCGGTCAGGTGACCGATCCGGCGACGCCGATCGAGCCGAGGCCGTCGGCGATGTCGGCGACCTCGGCGAACGTGTCGGCTGAGACGTCGTCGGTCGACAGGATCCACCGCCCGTCGACCAGCTGGTCGATCTGGACGAAGTGCTGGCGCAGGTGATCGGTCGAGGCTGCGGCGACGACTCGCGGTGCGGGACACGGGACCGCGATCACGTCGGCGCCGAAGCGTGGGTCGGCGAACCGCCCGACGACGTGCCGCTCGATCGCGAGCTCGCGTTCGGGTGTGGAGTCGCCGGCGGCCGGCCGCACGTCGACGGCCGGCGCGACGATCAGCGGCAGCTGGTGGTGCGCAGCATCATGACCGACGATCTCGACGAACTTCTCCTGCCCGTGCCGCACCGCTCGCACGGCCTCGGGGTGCCACCAGACGGTGAGCCAGATCGCGTCGGCGCCCAAGCGGTCGATGTCGGCCACGGCCCATCCGCGTGCGGTCCGCTGACGCCGCCCGTCGCCACGGTCGTGCACGTCGGGATCGTCGAAGCGGAGGACCAGACCGAGACGTGGATCGACGGGCTCGAGAAGCGCGGCGATTCCCGCGGGCGCGCCGCGGACGGCCGTGACCGGCCGGTCGGAGGCCGCATCGCGCCTGATCGAGGCGATGTCGATCAGTCGGATTCGACCCGCCGGCGACTGCAAGCGGGCGAGGCGGCGGGCCGCGGCGAGGCCCGTGCGGTCCGCGGCGACGGACGGGATCGTGGTCACGGCCGCTCAGTGCGTCTCGCCGTGTCCCTGCGCGGCGTGCACCGGCTCGGCGGGGTGCGGCTCACGGACCAGCAGGACCGGGCAGGGCGCATGTCGCACGAACCCCGCCGACACGCTTCCCAGGGCGAGACGGCGGAGCCCGGTGCGCCCGTGAGAGCATGAGACGATCATCGACGCGCTGCGCCGCAACGCTTCGTCGGCGATGGCGACTGCGGGCTGCTGGCCGTGGACCTCTTCGAACTCGACCTCGTGCCCGCTGGCCCCGTGCGCCTCGTGGGCGAGCCGGGCGACGTACACGCTCTCGACCCCACCAGGTGGGGGCGTCGAGCGTCGGGATGCGACCTCCATGATCCAGGGGGCGACGCCGAGCTCGATCGACAGCGCGACTGCGAGTGGCACGGCGCGTTCGGATTCGGCGCTGCCATCGACGGTGACGATCACGGGACCGGTGAAGTCGACACCGCGAACGTTCGGGCCCACCACGAGGAGTGGACCGAAGGTGCGGCGCAGCACGTCGTCGGCGACGCTTCCGACGAGCGCCGAACTCCGCCCGCGACCGTGCGACGCCATCACCACCGCCGCTCCGGGGAAGAGCTCGACGACCTCCTCGATGGCCGCGGCGATCGACGCGCCGGTCGTGCGCACGTCGACCTCGATCTCGACCCCCGAGGTGTCGAGCAGGGACAGATCGCGAGCGATCTGATCGAGGCGCTCGGCCCGCTCGCCGTCGCTGTCGGCGATCGACAACACGGTCACCGATGCGTCGACCGTTCGAGCCAGCGCGATCGCCGTCTCGGCGCCCCGCCAGGACTCGGGTGAGCCGTCCACCGGGGTGACGACGTGGGGGACCATGGGATCTCTCCTCTCTGTTGCCCGAGTTCGTCGGGTCTGTTGCCCGAGTTCGTCGGGTCTGTTGCCCGAGTTCGTCGGGTCTGTTGCCCGAGTTCGTCGGGTCTGTTGCCCGAGTTCGTCGGGCGGTTGTCGCGGTCGAGCCGTCCGCGCTCGGTTGACATCGTGGAGGTTCGGCGGTGCCGTTGAGCAGGGGCGGAAGTCCCAGTCGGTCCACCGTCGTGGCCATCGGTGGGCGTGTCAGCGGTGGCGTGACCTTCGGCCCTGTTTCCCGGGAGCGTCGTCGGCCGATGCTCCTCGTCATGTCTCGTGTCTGGACCGTCGGCGTCGACGGCTCCGACGGCTCGTCCGCCGCGTTGAGGTGGGCCGTCCGACTCGCCCACGCGACCGGTGATGCGGTGCATCCGGTCGCGACCTGGCATCTGCCCGTCGCGGTGGCGACGGTCGCCGGGCAGCGACCGATCGACGTCGACCGCGCCGGTCTCGAGGCGACCGCCGCCGTCGCGGCTCAGAGGTCGATCGATGCCGCCCTCGCCGGGCTTCCCGAGGACGTATCGAGCGTCGTCGACGCGCCGGACGTGTCCGAGGGACACCCCGCGCGGGTCCTGATCGAGCGGTCGGGACCCGACCAGCCCGTCGTGGTCGGTCGCCGCGGCGACGCTGGCCATCGTCACCGCCTTCTCGGTTCGACCAGTTCGGACCTCGCGCACCACGCGCACGGACCCGTCGTGATCGTTCCCGAGGATCGACCGCCCGAACTTCCTCGACGCGTCGTCGTCGGGGTCGACGGGAGCGAACACTCCGAGCGAGCGCTGCGTTGGGCGATCGACGTGATGCCGTCCGGCGTCACCATCGAGGCGGTCGTCGGGGTCGACGTGATCCCGTGGCTCGAGCCGGCATCGGTCGCGCAACGGCACCCCGACGTGGTCACCGCAGCGCACGAGCGAATCGGTCAGATGATCGACCGGGTCGACCTGGACGGACGGGTCGTGCGCACGATGCAGGAGCACTCGCCGCAGCGGGTCCTCGCCGACGCGTTCGATCGAAGCGACCTCATCGTGGTCGGACCTCGCGGTGTCGGAGCGATCGCACGCACGATCCTCGGTTCGGTCACGTCGTGGCTCCTCGCCGAGGCGCCCTGTCCGATCGCCGTGGTGCCCGCGTCATGAGCCGGCAGGCCCCGCTCGCTGCCCTGACCGAGCCGGCACGGGTCGTCCGGACGTACGGCGAGACCGCCGAGGTCGAGGACGTCGAGGGGATCACCAGCGTGTGGCTTCGTCCTATGCTGGCCGCCGGCGATCACGTCCGGCCGGGCGACTGGGTCCTCACGGCGCTCGGTGTCGCGGTCGCGGCACTCGACCCCGACGACGCTCGGGTGTTCGCCGTCCAGCACCGCTTCTGACGCAGCTTCATCACACTGGACGACGCACCCGTCCTGCGGTGCCAGACTCTCGGTGTGACGGGTCTGGATCGGTGGTCGCCGAGAGTGCGCGAGTTCGGCCGCTCGTGACCGCGCTGCGGTGCACGGCGATCCATGCGCCGACCCCCGACGCGATCGAGGTGCTCGACGACGTGCGGATCGTGCTCGACGAGGTCGGCACCATCGTGTCGATCGAGCCGGCCTCGGGGATCGATGAGGCCTCGGCGCCGTCCGACGTGGTGGTCGGGCCCGACCGGGTGCTCGTGCCCGGCATGGTCGACACGCACGTCCACGCACCCCAGTGGCCTCAGCTGGGCACCGGCCTCGATCTTCCACTGGAGCGGTGGCTGTTCGAGTACACCTTCCCGCTCGAGGCCCGCTTCGCCGACACCGGGTACGCGCGGTCGGTGTGGGACCAGATGGTTCCGGCACTCCTCGCCCACGGCACGACCGCCGCGGTCTACTACGGGTCGCGACATGTCGAGGCCACGACGGCACTGGCCGAGGCCTGTGTCGGTCACGGCCAGCGCGCCCTCGTCGGGCGCGTGGCGATGGATCATCCCGACGGAACCCCCGAGTGGTACCGAGACGAGTCGCCGACCGCGTCGGTCGATGACAGCGCCCGCTCCATCGACGACATCGAGGCGATGGCCGATCCGCTCGGGCTCGTCGAACCGATCATCACCCCGCGATTCACCCCGGCGTGCACCGATGCGGCGCTCGCAGGGCTCGGACAGCTCGCCGAGTTGTCCGGCGCTCGCGTGCAGACCCACTGCTCCGAGAGCGACTGGGAACACGGTCACGCGCTCGACCGGTACGGGATGACCGACGCCCATGCGCTCGATCGCTTCGGGCTGATCCGACCGCACACCGTGCTCGCACACGCGACTCACCTCGACGATGCCGATCGGTCCCTTCTCGCGTCAGCGGGTGCCGGCGTCGCGCACTGTCCTCTCTCGAACGTGTACTTCGCCAACCGACCCTTCGCCGCCCGAGCGTCGCTCGGTGCCGGTGTGGCCGTCGGTCTCGGAACCGACATCGCGGGTGGGCCATCGCCGTCGGTGCTCGCCCAGTGCGGTCACGCGGTCGTGGCGTCACAGCGTCTGGCCGACGAGGGTGACCGGGACGCGCGCCTCGACCTCGTCACCGCGTTTCATCTGGCGACCGCGGGCGGCGCCGATCTGGCCGGTCTCCCGGTCGGTCGATTCGTGCCGGGCGCTGCGTTCGATGCGATCGCGATCTCCCTCGATGCGATCGGCGTCGACCCCGATCTCGACGACTGGTCGCGTCGGTTCGACAAGCTCGTGCATCGAGCCGGACCGGCCGCCTTCACCGACGTCTGGGTCGCCGGTCGACGTGTCGCCGGGACCGATCACCAGCACTGACGCGAGCCAGCCGGACCAACGGGGACAAGCGGTGTCAGACACCGTCTGTCCGGGTTCACCGTCTGTCCGGGTTCAGAAGATCGGGTCGACGCCGAGATCGCCGAGGAGGTCGAGC
>JBCDAK010000018.1:0-37883 GCA_039185545.1 Actinomycetota bacterium | reverse complement strand
TAGTGCTCGACGTCGGGATGCACGAGTTCGCGGAGCGTTGTCGAGTCGTCGTCGTTGTAGAGGCTCACGAGCATCGCGGACAGGGACTCGGCGTCGGCCGTCGGCGCGTCCTCGACGACCGCCTCCGTCGTGGCGGGTGCCTCCGTCGTCGCGGGTGCCTCCGTCGTCGTGGCGGCCGTCTCGCCCGTCGTGGTGGTCGCGTCGAGCTCGGTCGACGGCGTCGTCACGGGAGGTGCGTCCCCGGCCGTCGCCGAGTTGTCGGCCTCGTCGACCTGCGCGGTCGCCACCGTCTCCGTTGCCTCGTCGGTGTCGTCGCCGCACGCAGCGGCCGCTCCGGCGAGCGCGACCGCGAGGGCGATCGCACCGAACGCTGTGCGCCGGCGGTCGTGAGTGGTCGGTCGGTGCTGATTAGGTTGCATAACCTAACTCTAGGTTGTGTAACCTAGGGCCAGCATGGGCCATCGGTCACAGACGACGCACGAGCTGCGATGACGTCACCCACCGCCGAGCGGATCGCCGATGCGGCACTGCACCGGTTCAACCGGAACGGCTACGCGTCGACGACTCTCTCCGAGATCGCGCGCGACGTCGGGATCGCCCAGGGCAACCTCACGTACCACTTCCCCACCAAGCTCGACCTCGCCCTGCAACTGAGCGAGCGCGTTCGGGTCGTCACCGAGGCGCGTCGCGCCGAACCGCCCACCGGCGATCTTGCGCTCGACTACGTCGAGCAGTTGCGATTCAGCATGGACGTGACCTGGAACTACCGATTCCTGATGCGCGATCGCGGAATCTTCGAGGACGTCGACGCCGTCGTGCCGCCGAGTCCCATCCTCGTCGCCTCGTTCGACGAACGCCGGGCGCTCGTCCGACGGATCGCCGACGCGGGGTGGTTCCGGTCTGATCCTGCGATCGACGTCGACACCATCGCGCGCTCGCTGTGGATCCTCACCCGCCACTGGATGGACCATCTCCGCGAGATGGAACAGCGCGACGACATCGGGTGGGCCGACGTGCAGCGCGGCATCGAGCACCACTTCGCCGTGCTGTTCCCCATGCTCACGGCCACCGGGCGCCGTCGGTTCGATGACGCGTTGGCGCGAGTGTCCGCCGAGCGATCGCCCTGACGGGCGGGCAGCGTCTGGTCAACCGTTGCGCTGGTAGGAGTTACGAAGATCGTCGTTCACCACCAACGCACCGCCCTCGGCGAGCTCGACGACGAGCGGCTCCTCGAGGACACGGCTGCTGTAGGTCCAGCCCTCGGGAAGGTCGAGGCGGTCGCCGAGCGTCGGCAGATCCGCGGCGGCGATGCTGGTGTCGACGATGTGCGAGTACGACTGCATCGTGTAGACGTCGCCGTCAGGATCGATGAGTTCATAGACCTCGGTCCCGGCGTCGAAGGCCCAGGTGGTGGTCCTCACCACGAGCTCCGGCACGTACGGAACAGGCGTCTCGGACGCGCCGTCGATGGTTGCGAGGAGCGCCATCGTGACGCCGCCGTACTGGGCGGTCACCGTCTCCCCTCCGGCGGCGATCCCGCCGCCACCATCGGCGGACGGACCACCGGTGTCGACCGTGCCGTCGACGGTGAAGAACCGGGGGCCGTTCATGTCGAGGAACGACGCGCCATTGTCGGCCGCCACCTGGTCGGGATCGATGGCGTTCCAGGCGGCGTCGTCGCACGGGTCGACACCGGGGGTCCCCCACACCTCGGTGACGGGCTCACCGTCGTCTCCCGGCACGGTCATGAGAATCTCGCAGTAGCGCAGCCCGTTCATGGTCATCCCGCCAGCGGCCGCATTTCCGCCTCCGGCGGCCGAGGGGTCGGTCGCCGGTGGTTCGGTGTCGGCCGGCGCCTCCGTCTCGACCGGGGCGTCGGTCGCCGGTGGCTCGGTCTCGGCGGGCGCCTCCGTTGCGGGCTCCGTGCCGGCCGGCGCCTCGGTCGCGGGTGGTTCGGTGTCGGCCGGCTCGGTGTCAGCCGACTCGGTGTCGGCGGACGCCTCGTCGGTCGAATCGGCCTCGGGGTCGTCGCTGCCGCACGCAGCGAGGAACAGGGCGGAGCACAGCAGTGCGGCGGGGATGGTCTTCATCTCGGCGTCCTTTCGCTTCGGCACCGGGGGGTGCGATCAGACATAGAATATATCTTCTAGATGCGAGCCTCTACGCACCCCGGAGATCGATGCCGAAGCGGGACGACCGATGTCGCGGCCGAGTGTCGGCCGCGATCAACTCATTCCGCCGTCGACCACGAGCTCGGCGCCGGTGATGAAGCTCGCCTCGTCGGAGAGGAGGAAGCTCGCTGCGTTCGCGATCTCGTCCGCAGTGCCGAAACGGCCGAGCGGAACCTGCGAGAGCACCTGTTGCGCGAACGCATCGATCTCGTCGGGGGCGAGGCCGGTCCGACCGAAGAAGCCGGTGTCGACCGGACCCGGGCTGATCGCGTTGACCCGGATCGATCGCGGTGCGAGCTCGGTGGCGAACACGTTCATCCCCGAACGAACGGCGCCCTTGCTGGCCGAGTAGACGGCCGAGTTCGGCATCCCGACGTCGTTGACGATCGAGGTGTTGAGCAGCACCGACGCATTCTCGGAGAGCGCGTCCTGCAGAGCGGCGAGCTGGAGGAACGGCCCGCGCACGTTGATGTGGAACTGACGGTCGAACTCGGCCGACACCGTCGCCTCGAGCGGAGCGAAGGCGCCGAGGCCGGCGTTGAGGAACAGTGCGTCGACGCGATCGGAGAGGTGGGTCCGGACGGCGTCGCGCAGCTCCGATGCATCGGTTCCGGCGTTGTCGTGGTCGATTGCCGTGATGCGGTCGTGCTCGTTCGCCTCCTTGATGCGGACGTCGTCCTGGCCGGTGACGAGGACGGTGGCGCCCTCGCTGGCGAGGCGCCGGGCGGTGGCGAGCCCGATGCCGGAGGTTCCTCCGGTGATGACGGCGTGGCGGTCGGTGAAGCGGGACATGACGATTCCTCCAGTGGGAGCGACGGTTTGGGAATGTCCGTTTCCGAACTGAGGACGACGGTACCTCGATTCGGAAGCGAACGTTTCCCAACTGTGGTGACTCCCGTCTCACGATGGGTTCGACCGATTCGGAATCGATCATTTCCGAATTCGATACACTGCCGGCATGGCCCGCCCACGCGAATTCGACGAAGCCGACGTCGTCGAGCGCGCCCGCAACGCGTTCTGGAGCCAGGGTGGTGTCGCGGCGACCTCGATCTCGACGCTCAGCGAGGCGACCGGCCTCTCGGTCGGCAGCATCTACAAGGCGTTCACGAGCAAGGATCAGCTCTGCTCGCTCACGCTCGCCGACTACGTCCGCCAGGCGCGTGACCGGATCTCCGCCATCCTCGCCGACGCGACCACACCGTGGGACGGCATCCGCGCGTGGCTCGACGCCGAAGTCGTCCAGGCCGCGGACACGTCATCGACGAGAGGGTGCTACGCCGTTCTCCTCACCACCGAGCGAGCGGCCGTCGACGACGGCATTCGAGCGCAGATCGCCGAGCACGATGAGCTGCTGCGAGACATCGTGGCCGGCGCGGTTCGCGATGGCGTCGACACCGGCCGCGTCACGGGAGACGTGCACGGAGTCACCCGACTGATCCTGACCACGGTCAACGGTCTCCAGGTCGAGGCCAGGAAGGGCATCGCCGAGGCCGAGGCACGAGCGATCGTCGACACGATGCTCGCCGCACTCGAGTCCCACTGATCGCGGCGAGCGACGTCAGCCGCCCAGATCAGCGGCCCGCGACGGTGGGATCAGCAGACCGTCGATCACGTGACCGACCCCGTTGTCGGCGACCAGATCCGCCTCGACGACCGTGGCCTGACCGCCGTTGAGCACGACGGTCCCGTCGACCACCTCGACCGTGATCGGCTCGCCGAGCAACGTCGTCACCTCGCTGACGCCGGAGATGTCGGCCGCGAGCAGCGCCTCGCCCACGACAGCGTGGTACTGCAGCACCTCGTCGAGCAGGACGAAGTCCGATTGAAGAACCGCAGCGAGATCGGGTTGCTCGGCGAGCAGACCATTGAGTGCGTCGTCGCTCACCAAGAAGATGGTCGCCGGACCGTCCCCGTTGACCGCCTCGGCGAAGCCCGGCGAGAAGGGGGCGAACTGCGAGATCAACGTGACACCGCTGTCCGCTGCGAGATCGAGGATCATCGTTCCTCCGTCGCCGGTCTCGGGAGCCTCGGGCGCAGGCGCGTCGGCGACGCCACCCGTGTCCTCCCCGGCGAGCAGCGCGTCGACGGCGTCGAGGGCGATGAACTTGTGGAGCGGTCCGCCGAGCCGGACTTGGGCCCCGAAGTCGAGGAACAGCAGGTTCCCGGCCTCGGCGGCCGGCGTGGAGTTCCAGAGCGGATCCTCGGCGATCTCCGACTGCTGGGCCATGAACGTGTCCTCGACGAGATACAGGATGAAGTCGGCGTCGATCGTCGGAATGATCTCGAAGCTCACGGCGAAGGTCGAGGGTGCGATCTCGCTCCCGCCCGGGTCCTCCGGCTCCCACACGTTGATCCCGAGGTCGGCGAGGAAGCGCCCCGGGTTGGTGTCGATGCCGTAGATCCGGGCGCCGTCGACTCCGCCGTCGCCGGTCCCGCCGTCGGGCAGCGACTGCTGCACGAGGGCCACCGTCCGGTCTCCGAAGAGCGCCTCGACCTCGGGGGCGAGCTCCGCGACGCGGGCGTCGTACTCCGCGATGACCTCCTCCGCTCGGTCCGGGCGACCGACCACGTCGGCGACGGCGCGGAAGTTCTCCTTCCAGTCGTCGGTGAACACGTCGAGCGTGAACGTCGGCGCGATCTGGCTCAGCGGCTCGTAGAAGGCGGCGAAGAACTGGTCGTCGGAGATGATGAGATCGGGCCGGATCGCCGCGACCAGCTCGATGTTCGGCTCGAAGCCCGATCCGATCGGTTCGACGTCGTACAGCGACTCGAGCCCGTAGGTCTCGCCGGCTGCGGGGAGCGCGCTCATGTAGGGCAGGGCACCCGCCGGCTCGATGCCGAGGGCCACGAGCTGTTCGCCGAGCAGTTCGCCGAACATCGGGACGATGACGACGGGCTCCTCGGCGAGTTCGGTCGTTCCCAATGGGTGCTCGATGGTCCGCGGATACGTGATGGCTCCGGCGTCCTGCTCACCGTCTTCACTGTCGTCGTCGTCCGAGCCGCCCTCCTCCTCTTCCGAGGGAGCCTCGGTCTCGGCGGGGCTGTCGGCCGGCTCGCTGGCCGACGCTGAATCGGACGCCGAGCCGGTGTCCGACGCGACGCTGGCGGACCCCGAGTCCGACGCGGCGTCGTCGTCATCGTCCCCACATGCCGCGACCAGCAGTGCGAGTGAGATCCCGACACAGGTCCAGGTCCGAGTTCGACGGTCGATCCGCATGACAGGCAGGCTTACTACGTCGCGACGAGCCGACACAACACACCATCGTTCCGTTGAGCCCGGGACTCGACGGAACGATGCCGGCGAACGCGAAGACGTCGACGTCGCAGCCGAGTGTCCGCTCAGGACGCGCTGCCGGCGGCCAGCGGCTGATCCGCCCGCTGCGGGTCGAACTCGACACACAGACGGCGAAGCTTGCTGTGCACCTGGTCACGATCGATCGTGCACAGCCGGAGGTGCCGGCGACCACTCGTTCCGGTGATCTCGGAACGGCCGTGCAACACCCGCTGGTTGTCGTAGACGAGCGCCTCGCCAGCGACGAGCCGGCGCTCGTAGGAGAACTCCGACGACAGCGCTCGTCGACTGAACAGCATCAGAGCTCGGTAGAAGGCGTCGACGAGCTCGGCGTCGAGCTGCAGCGGAGCCATCGAACGCTCGTGGAACCGCACGCCACAGACATGGCCGCCCCGGTCGAGCGAGATCACCGGCGCCGCGGCACGAAGATCGACGGCGGCCCCCTGGTCGACCGACTGCGCCCGCCGATGCACGTACGGCACGTCGATCGTGGTCAGCAGATCGAAGGCCTCGGGGTCGTCGGCGGCGATCGACCGAGCGATGGCGAAACCGTCGGTCACGCTCGACGCGCCACCATCACCGTCGCACGGCAACATGCAGTGCAGGATGCTGATGCCCGGCGGGTGGTACCGGTACGGATCGTCGGTGTGCGGATCGAGCGCTGATTCGGACTGCGACGGCGTGAACGGGTCGGACTCGGTCACGATGTCGAAGATGCGTCCGAAGTCGGTGGCGCGGATGGGGCCGAGCCACGACGCGATCGTCTCGGTGGCCGAGGGATCGTCGGGGATGCCCGTCACCAGCGCGAACCCGTTGCGCCGAACGGCATCGAGCAGACGGTGATGTTGGGGGCCGTCGGCGAGATCGGATCGGAACTCGACCCTGGTCGGCGTCTGGCCGGCTCGCCACGGCTGCCAGTCCGGCGCCGTATCGGTCGGGCACGACGACGCGAGGAGTCCGACGCCGAATCGGTCGGTGCATCCGTCACCGAAGGCGACCTCGAGTTCGCCGTCGACGACCGTGGCGCGGTCGATCGTGAGATCGTCCGCCATCGACGCCACGTTGAACGGGCGGAACAGCGAGGTGCGATCGCCGTTGGACGGACAGTTGTCGCGGAGCCAGAACCGATTCAGTCGACGAATCGCCCCGTCGAGGATCACGTGGACCTCGACGGCATCGAAGGCCACCACGTCTGATGCACTCAGCGCTCGGGTTGCCGGTGCTGCGGATGTCGGTGGCGCAGACATGCGGTCAACGTACGGATCGACCCCCGCTCGATCAAGGCCCTCGTCGGTATCAATGCCATAACTCAGAAACATGGGCTTGTAATCTGGACGGGATGCGATCGCTGCTCCGGCGGGTCCCACAACTCCAGCGTCTGGCGGTCGTCGATGCGGTCGCTGCGACCGGATCGTTCACCGCTGCCGCACGCGAGCTCGGAATCAGCCAGCCGGCGGTGTCCCGGCACGTCGCCACGATCGAACGGCAACTCGAGGTGACCCTGTTCGACCGCTCGACGGGATCGACCACCGAGGCCGGGCGCCGCCTCGCCGACGCGACCGCGAGCGCGTTCGCCGGCCTCGAACGCGCGATCGACGACATCGCCACGTCGAACGATGCGCTCGTCCTCGCCGTGCAGCCGACGATGGCGACCTCCTGGGCGGTTCCACACCTCGACGTGATCGAGGAGTCGGCCGGCCGATCGGTCCGTCTCCTCGTGTTCGATCGTGCGGCCGAACTCGAGGACGGAGCGTGGGACGTGGCGGTGGTGCCACACTCCGGTCTTCCAGCAGGTCTCGACGGTGTCGAGTTGTTCGTCGAGGTGGTTCGACCGTGCGCCAGTCCCGGCTTCGCCGCACAGCACTCATTGACCGCCGACTCCGAACCGGCCGATCTCGCAGCGCTGCCGACGTTGCACATCGACTCGACCGAGCGGCCGTCGATGTCGTGGCCCGAGTGGTTCGCCGCGTTCGGGATCGAGGATCAACGAGTGCCCGCAGTGGTGTACGACGGCTATCCGACGGTCGTCCAGGAGGCGCTCGTCGGCCGAGGCATCGTGCTCGGTTGGAGGCACTTGATGGGCGACCTGATCGAGCGCGGTCTCCTCACGCCGGTGGGGCCCGAGGTCGAGCGCGCCGAGATGGGCCATCACGTCTGCTGGCGACGGGGACAGGCCGACCGCGCGACCCACGCGGTCGCCGACGCGCTGCGAGACCTCATCCAGCCGTCCGCCGCCGACGCCGACTGATAACGTCACGACATGGTCGCCGTCACCGCCGACACGAGCCTCGAGACCCGCCGGTCGTACATCGGAGGCGAGTACGTCGACTCGACGTCCGGCGAGAGGTTCGAGACTCGCCACCCGGGCACCAACCGCGTGATCTGCGAGGTCGAACAGGCGGGCGAGCGAGAGGTCGACCTCGCCGTCGAGAGCGCGCGACGTGGGTTCGAGGAATGGTCGGCGATGCCGGCGATGGACCGGAGCCGCGTCCTCCGCCGGGCGGTCGAGATCATCCGCGACCGGACCCACGAACTCGCTCTGCTCGACACCCTCGACGCGGGGCGGCCCTACTCCGAGACCAGTACCGAAGACGTCGTGACCGGTGCCGACGTGATCGAGTTCTACTCCGGGCTCGTTCCGGCACTCCACGGCGAGACGATCGACTTCCCGGGCGGCTTCGCGCGGATGCGGCGTGAGCCGATCGGCGTGACCGCCGGGATCGGCGCGTGGAACTACCCGATCCAGATCGCGATGTGGAAGTCGGGACTCGCCCTGGCGTGTGGCAATTCGATGATCTTCAAGCCGGCCGAGGTGACCCCGATCTCGGCGTCGTTCCTCGCCGAGATCTATACGGAGGCCGGTGTTCCGTCCGGTGTGTTCAACGTGGTGCACGGCGACGCCCGCGTCGGACGGATGCTCGTCCAGCACCGCGGCATCGCGAAGGTGTCGCTGACCGGTGAGGCCAGCACGGGACGCATCGTCATGGGTGACGCCTCGACGACCCTCAAGAAGGTCACCCTCGAGCTCGGCGGGAAGTCGCCGATCGTGGTGTTCGACGACGCCGACGTCGACAGCGCCCGAAACGCGGCACTCACCAACAACTTCTATTCGACCGGCCAGGTCTGCTCCCACGGCACCCGGGTTTTCGTGCAGCGCGGGGTCTACGAGCGGTTCCTCGACGGCATCGCCGACCGAGTCAGCGCGCTGAAGGTCGGCGACCCCTTCGACCCGGCCACGCAGATCGGTCCGCTCGTCAGTGCCGAGCACCACGACAAGGTCATGGGCTACATGAAGTCGGCGCTCGACTCGGGGGCACGCCACCTCGTCGGCGGCACGGTGCCCGACGACCCGACCCTCGCCGACGGCAACTACGTCACGCCGGCGGTGTTCGCCGACTGCACCGACGACATGGCCTTCGTCACCGACGAGGTGTTCGGCCCGCTCATGTCGGTGCTGCCGTTCGACGACGAAGGCGAGGCCGTGCGTCGCGCCAACGACACCGACTACGGACTCGCGGGCGCCGTCTTCTCCCGTGACGTCGCTCGGGCCAACCGGGTCGCCGGTCAGCTCCAGGCCGGATTCGTGTGGATCAACGACTACGGCACGATGCCGGCGTCGGTCCCGTTCGGTGGGTACAAGTATTCGGGCCTCGGCCGCGAGAACGGCGTGCAGGCCATCGAGCACTACACGCAGATCAAGACGATCTACACCCAACTCGAACCGGTGGAGCCCTACCTGTAGAACTGAGGAGCCGATTTCGTACGGTGATCGTCATGTTCGACTACACCGGCAAGAAGGTCGTCATGACCGGCGGCTCATCAGGCATCGGCGAATCTGCCGTCGAGATGATCTCGGCGCTCGGCTGCTCCGAGCTGATCGTCCTCGACGTGAAGGAACCGACCGGCCCGGCCACCCAGTACATCCCGACCGACATGTCGGACCCGGCGTCGATCGACGCTGCCATCGGCGAGATCGGCGACGGTGTCGACGTCCTGTTCAACAATGCCGGCATCGCCGGGGTCCACGAGCCCGATCTCGTGCTCCGTGTCAATGCGCTGGGTCCGCCTCGCCTCACGCGAGGTCTCATCGGCGGCATGCCGAGCGGAGCGACGGTCGTGAACACCGCATCGATCGCAGGTCAGCGCTGGCCCGACAACCTGGCGGCGATCATGGAGTTCATCGCGGTCGAGGACTGGGAGGCCGCGCGGCAGTGGGTCGCCGACCGCCCGGAGCTGACCGAGGCCGACTCGTACAGCTTCTCCAAACAGTTCATGCAGGTGTGGACCATGCAGGGGTCGCGGTCGATGTACAACGACCGGGGCGTCCGGATGAACTCGATCTGCCCGGGTCCGATCGACACGCCACTGATCGGCGACTTCATCACGTCGATGACCGAGCAGATGATCAACTGGGCGGTCGACCAGGCGGGCGGTGTGATGCTGACCGCCGACGAGGTCGCCCGCACGCTCGTGATGCTCGGATCCGATCTCTCGGTCGGCATGAACGGCCACAACGTGATCGTCGACAAGGGCCTGAGCGCCTCGGTGGCCACCGGCCAGGCTGACTTCTCGGCGCTCGGCTGAACCGGCCCGGCGGGTCCGCTCGGCCGGCCGGCTCAGGACAACCGTCGGGTGATCGGATCGAGGTGTTCGTGCACCGTCGCCTCGACCCTCGCGAGCTCGGTGTATCGCGCGGCGTTCGGGGCGATCGGCTGAAACGTGTCGTCTCGCTCGACGAGCACGTCGGTCGCCTCCCGAGGAGATGACCACACTCCCGCGTACATCCCGGCGTTGATCGCACAGCCGATCGCGGCCGAGCTGCGGAGACGGTTGCGGCTCGCCGGGACACCGAGCACGTCGGCGAGGATCTGCATCATCAGGTCGCTGATCGCTCCCCCGCCGCTGACGATCAGCTCGGTGAACGGTTGCTCGAGTTCGGCGGCCATCGGATCCATCCGGTTCTTCAGCCGCAGGGCGATTCCCTCGAGCACCGATCGATACATGTGGGCGCGGGTGTGTCGGCCGTCGAAGCCGATCATCGCGCCCGTGCGGAACGAGGCATCCGGAGGCGCCGCCCAGTCGTGGATCGTGAGCAGCCCGTCGGAACCAGCGGGAACCCGTGATCCCTCTGCGTTGAGAACGTCCTCGACCGTCAGCGTCCGGTCGTCGGCCTCGGCGACCGCTGCGGCACCGAACTGATCGCGGAACCAGCTCACGGTCCACATCCCGCGCCGCACACCCCAGCACTCGTAGAGGTAGTGGCCCGGCAGCGACGCCTGGAACGTCCAGAACGACTCGGCGTCGGCGAGGTGGTGAGGCCCGTGGGTCATCGCCGCGATGTAGGTGCCGAGCGAGACGAGGCCGACGCCCGGATCGAGCGCACCCGAGCCCAGGGCCTCGACCGCCTTGTCGTGGGCGGTGGCGACGACGGGCAGTCCGACCGGGAGTCCGATCGCGTCGGCGACCTCGGTAGTGAGTGCGCCGACCGCTTCCCCGGGTTTCACGAGGTCGAAGACCTGATCGCGCGTGAGGTGGCAGCTCTCCCAGAGCGCGGGGTCGTCGGACCAGTCGAGCGTGAGGTCGTCGACCGGCCACCAGCCGATCAGGTTGGCGCACGTGTCGACGCGTGCACCGGTGAGACGGAGGCCGATGTAGCCGGAGGTGGTGGTGACGTGACCGACCTCTCCGTACTCGGGCGCGTGTGCGTGGGGATGATCGAGGCGTTCGTCCATCCAGTTGATGACGGGATGCGCGAGCGAGCCGTCGGGCCGGAGAACGACTCGGCAGCAGCGGATGATGCAGATGCCCATCGCCTCGATGTCGGCGACGTCGTGGCCACCGGTGGTGAAGGCGTCGACCGCCCGGGTCAACGCAGCGACGGTGGCGTCCCACAGGTCGTCGTCGGGGTGGACCGCCCGGTTGGGTGCCGGGATCTCGAGCGGCCGCAGCGCCTGGTGCCCGTCGGCCACGACCTCACCCGACTCGGCGAAGATGAGCACCTTGGCGCTCTGGGTCCCCACGTCGAGACCGACCACGAAGCGCTCACCCGACATGGCGCAGGACCGTACCTGCGGTCTCGAGAGGTCGAGGGTCGAGGGTCGCCGCGTCGACATCACCATCGCCACACTGATGGCATTAAGCGCTGTGAACACGCGGTGTACCCTCGCCGCATGAGGCTCGTCTCCGAGCAAGGTCCCGTCCTGGCCGGCGTCGAACAGGTCGATGTGGATCCTCACGATGGGTCCGACTCCGTCGAGCGCTTCGACCACCGACACCATCACCTCGTGTGGTCACCGACGTCGGCCGTCCAACTGCGGACGCCCCGCCAGTCGCTACTGGCTGGCTCCCCGTTCGCGCTCTGGATCCCGGCGGAGCACCCGTACGACGTCCAGGCGAGCTCATGGTGGACCGCTCGCTTCGAGGCCAACACCTGCCCGACGTCGTGGCGGCGACTCGCGCAGGTCGCCGTCGACGACGTCGTCGGCCCGATGCTCATGCACCTCCATCAGTTCCCGAGGCGCACCCGTTCGGCCTCTCTCGTCTCTGCCGTGGTCGATCACCTCCAGTCGGCGTTCACCTCCAACCCGGTGCCGGTCCGCTTCCCGACCGACCCTCGGGCGCGCCAGATCGCCGACGCCCTCGCCGCCGAACCCGCCAGCCAGAACGAACTCGCCGACTGGGGACACGTGGTCGGAGCCAGCGAACGGACCCTCCGTCGACTCTTCATCGAGCAGACGGGTGTCCCGTTCCGGCGCTGGCGCTTTCGGCTCCGGGCTCAGACGGCGATCAGACTGATCCGAGACGGCGAGCCGGTGGGTGACGTCGCTGCGAGTTGCGGATACCGGTCAGCCGACTCCTTGGCGCGGGCGTTCCGCTCGGAGTTCGGTGTCGGTCCGACCGAGCTGGCCGGCCTTGCGACCCATCGTGATCCCGTCGGCGGGCGATGGCCGTTCGCGCAGCAATCTTGTCCGCCTCGGCTGCCGGACGAGCGCGACGATCCCCTGGCCTCACTCGCCCACCTCGTCGGAGGAGACTCGATGAACCGCCTCGGCCGTCACAACCTGCTGCTCGGCGCCGCCCTGCTCGTCATGGCTGCGTGTGGGAGCGACGAAGGTGACGGGGGCGACGCCGATCCCGCCACTGCGTCCGAAACGACGGCCGACGCCGATGCGACGACGACCGACCCGCCGTCGTCCGCAGCCGACGAGACCGGCGCCACGAGGCTGTTCGTCGATGACCTCGGCCGAGAGGTCGAGATCCCCGCCGATCCACAGCGCGTGATCTTCGCGGGCACCGAGCATGCCGCGCACGTCACGACGCTCGGGCACGTGCCACTGGCCGTCGCGTCGTCCTACACCGGAGACCCTGCACGCGAACTCGAGGGGATCGGAGGTCTGCCGGTCGACCTCGCAGCGATGGTCGATGTCGGAGACGGCGAGCCGAACCTCGAGGCACTCGCGGCCGCCGAGCCGGACCTGCTGGTGTGGTGGACGCGAGACGCCGACATCATCGAGACCCTCGCCGACATCGCTCCCACCATCGCGATCGATCCGCGTGCGAACGGCTCCGACTTCCGGGAGGACAACGACGGAGTTCGCTGGTCGAAGCAACGAACACTGGCCGAGCTCTTCGGACTGGACGACGCGCTCGACGCCCAGATCGCCGAGTACGAGTCGCTCGTGGACGACATCCGGGAGCGACACGCCGACGTGATCGACACTCTCGAGTGGACGCTCTTCGACACGTTCGACGACGGAGATGCGTGGCTGTACAACACTCCGACGTACGCCTACAACGCTGCACTTCCCGACATCGGTCTCCGGCCGGCAGCGAGCCACGAGGAGGCGACCGGCCAAGGGATCGGTGTCGAAGAGACCCGAAGCGGATACGCCGTGATCTCCACCGAGCTGGTGCCCGACTACGGCGCCGATCTCATCTTCGTCGGACGCTCCTCCGACGAACCGTACGAGCCGGGACTCGCCACGGTTCTCGACGCGACAGCGGCGGGCGGGAGCCAGCAGGTTTATCCGGTCGACGCGGCCCGCTGGACGTTCCATCTGCTCCAGGCCGAGATCAACGTGCTGCGCGAGGTCGACGCCATCCTCTCGGCCGGCGACGTCGAAGACCTCGGCGACTTCGGCTGATCGCATCGGGCCGGCTGACCGGCTCGCCCGCTACCGAGGCGGCATGCCGTGGACCATCGAGACGCTGAAGGTGTTCGTGCCCTCCTGGCGGTACGGAACGATGGCCCGGTACTCGTCGGAGTTCCACCAGCGGAGACACTCGTCCTCGCTGGCGAACTGGATGATGATGGTGCGACCCTCGTCGCGTGAGCCTTCGAGCACCGTCACGTCGTCGTCGAACGTGACGAACTGCGCGTCGTAGTTCTTCAGCACCGGGAAGAACGCCTTCTCGTACTTGCGGTACTCGTCGGCGTCGGTGACCTCGATGTGGGCGATGAAGTAGACGGGAACGCTCATCGCCTCAGTCTCCCTCAGCGGGGAAGATGGTGCCCAGGTTCATGATCCCGTTCGGGTCGAGGTCACGTTTGAGTCCCTCGAGCAGCCGATACCCGGTGCCGTGCTCCTCGGCGGTCCACGGGGCGCGGTACTTGCCGATGCCGTGGTGGTGGCACATCGAACCTCCGGCCTTCAGCGCCTCCTCCACGAAGATGGCGTTGAGCGGGATGTGGTACTTCTCCCGCTCCTCCTCGTACGTGCAGTCGACGACGTCGTAGTCGTACACGAAGTACATGTTCGTGCCGGTCTGATAGCTGTGCGACGAGTGGCCGCCGAGCATCGTGATGTCGGCGACGTGTGGAAACTCGTCGCGCACCCGACGGATGCCGTTCTCGTAGATCTCGTTGATGACCGACCAGTTGCCCGACACCTCGGTCGTGTAGCCCATCCGCAGGTTCTCGCGGATGAACTCCCGCTCCTCGATCAGCTTCTCCGGCCCCCAGTTGAGGTGCTCGAACCAGGCGCGGATGATCTCGGTGTCGACCCTCGTCACCTCGGGCCGCGCGTCGACGATCTCGGCGATGCCGTCGGCCGTCGCCCGGGACACGCCGGATGGTCCCTCGGTGGTGAAGATCAGCACGCACTGATCGGGCGCGAAGCGATCGAAGCCGTGCTGCGCGCCGTCTTCGGCGTCGTAGAGACGGGCGACCGACGGCTTGTAGCCGGCGGCCATGACGTCACGCAGGATCTCGAAGCCCGGCTTCATCTCGTCGAGCCGCCACCCCAGGAAGTGGTTGTGGTCGGGGTAGTGGGCGAACAGCTTCACCGTGACCTCGGTGATGTAGCAGAGCGCCCCTTCGTTGCCGATGATGACGTGGCGGATGTCGGGTCCGGCGGCCCGGCGGGGCACGTCCTTGATGCGCACCACCTCACCCGACGGCAGTACCGCCTCGAGTCCCATCACCATGTCCTCGATCCCGCCGTAGAGCGTCGAGAACTGGCCGATGCTTCGCGTGGCGACGAGGCCGCCGTACATCGCGATCGGCTTCGACTGCGGCGAGTGCCCGGTGGTGAGACCGACCTTGCGGACCTCGTCCTCGAGGTCCTGCAGCTTCACGCCGCACTGCACCGTCGCCTGCATGTCGAATTCGTCGATCGAGATGATCTCGTTCATCCCCGTGCCGTCGAGCACGATCGAGTTCTCGGCGATCGTCTCCAGCCCGCCCTCGGTCGCGGTGCCACCGGTCTTGGGGACGATGTTGATGCCGTGCTCGTCGCAGAACGCCAGCGTCGTCGAGATGTCATCGGTGCTCGTCGCCCGGACCACGGCGGCGGGGATCGGCAGGTTATAGATGCCGAAGATGTCCTCCAGCTTGCGGTACCGGTCGAGGCTGTTCTCCTTGAGCGTCTGCTCGTCGACGTCGACCTTGTCGACGCCGAGCCGGTCGACGAGGCCGCCGACGATCGCTTCACGGGTGAGGGTGGACGACACGGTGTGCTCCTGGTCTCGGGGGATCGGGTTCAGCGGACGAGGTAGCCGCCGTCGACGGCGAGGACATGGCCGTTCACGTAGTTCGACGCCCGGGAGGCGAGGAACACGCAGGCACCCATCAGATCTTGGACCTCGCCCCACTCGCCGGCGGGGATGTGATCGAGGACGGCACGGTTGTACTCGGGGTCCTGACGGGTCTCCGCTGTGAGCTCGGTGGCGAAGTAGCCGGGGGCGATGCCGTTGACCTGACACCCAGCGGGTCCGAGTTCGTCGGCGTAGGCCTTGGTGAGTCCGGCGATGCCGTGCTTCGTCGCTGCATAGGCGGGCGAGCGCTGCCCGCCGAGGACCGAGAAGAGCGAGCAGACGTTGATGATCTTGCCGCTCCCCTGCTCGATGAAGGTCGACGACACGGCGTGGCTCATCTCGAACGCCGCGGTGAGGTTGACCGCCACCATCGGATCCCACTTCGTCCGATCGAACTCGCGGACGTCGTCGACGTTGATGCCGATGCCCGCGTTGTTGACGACGATGTCGACCCCGCCGAGTGTCTCGACGCAGCCGAGGACGACCTCGGCCGGTGTGCCCTCGACGGTCAGGTCGGCGGTGACGATCTCGCAGCGCCGACCCTCTGCCTCGATCAGCTCGGTCGTCGTGCCGTCATCGTCGGCGACGGTCGGGATGTAGAGGTCGGCGCCGGCCTTCGCCAGGGCGACGGCGTAGGCCTGGCCGAGACCCCGGTTGCCGCCGGTGACGATGGCTCGCTTCCCCTCGAGGGAGAAGAAGTCGAGCGAGAAGTCGCTGATGTGGCGTTCGGTCATCGTGGGGGGTGCGTCTCGGCGATTCCCGCTGGTGGCGGACCGTGACGACCGCGCGCCCGGAGCCGAGAGGCTACTCAGGCGACGCTCATCAGGTGGCGAACGCGGCGACTCCCGTGGAGATCGCGGCCATCGGGAGGCCGATGACCACCGAGGGGATCGACTCCTTGGCGTGGTGGCGCCAGTCGTAGATGAAGGTCGACTTCTCCATCCCCTCGACGTGGAACCAGCTCGGCTTCCGTCGGATGAAGATCCACCAGTCGATGACGAGGAAGTCCCAGAGTCCGAAGATCACCATCACCGCCCAGCTCGCGATGCCGGCGCCGACGAGGCCGTACTCGTCGACCGCCACGAGCGCCGACGCGATGCTCCCGCCGAGGATCACGAGGACGAGAACCACGAGCACCACGGCGCCGGCGACCGGGTCCTGACGCGGCAGCCCGAGATCGGCTGCCCAGATCGCCGGCCGGAATCGCCAGGACGCAAGGACGATCGCAGTGGCGAACACACAGGTCACGAGGTTGATCAGAGCCAGGCTGACCAGCGTGTCCATTCGGCACCTCCGTCCGAACCGAGTGGGGGGTCCACGACCACGATTCCCGAGCGATCCTGCTCAGGCGAGCCGACCCGTACAGGCGGCCTCGAACACCGACGCGGCATACTCCTCGTCGACCGGCACGGGATTGGTGACCGCGGTCGGGTCGACGACGGCGTCGTCGACGATCGCGTCGATCGCGGACGGGTCGGCGCCGAGCTCGACGAGTGTGTGTGGCACGTCGAGCGATGCCCGCAGGTCGACGACGTGATCGACGAACCCCTCGAAGCCGCCCCCGATACCGACGTACGCAGCGAGGCGATCGATGACCGGCTCGATCGCCGAGCGGTTGGCGAGCAACACGTAGGGCATCATCACGGCGTTGGTCATGCCGTGGTGCGTGTCGAAGTGGGCGCCCACCGGGTGGGAGATCGCGTGGATCGCGCCCAGACCCTTGTGGAACGCGACCGCACCCATCGACGCTGCAGTGAGCATCTGGCAGCGGGCATCGAGATCGGTCGGCGACCCGGCTGCAGTGGGCAGGTGTTCGAGCACGAGCCGACATCCCTCCATCCCGATGCCCTGCGACATCGGGTGGTGAACCGGCGAGCTGATCGCTTCGAGCGAGTGTGCGAGTGCATCGAGCCCGGTTCCGACGGTCAGCACCCGCGGCAGTCCGACGGTCAACTCGGGGTCGGCGATCACGGCGGCCGGCAACATCGCGTCGTGGGACACGATCATCTTCCGGTGGCTGGCCTCGTCGATCACCACACCGGCGCGACCGACCTCGCTTCCCGTCCCCGCGGTCGTCGGCACGGCCACGACGGGTGCGACGACCGACAGGTCGGGCCGCGCCGGAGTCGGACTGCCGTGGGCGAAGTCCCAGACCGGGCGGCTCTGGTGGGCGTGGAACGCGATGACCTTCCCGACGTCGAGCGCCGAGCCGCCACCGATCGCGATCACCCCGTCGTGTCCGCCCGAACGGAACGCCTCGGTGCCGGCGTCGATGTCGCGACCCACCGGGTTCGGCCGCAGATCTCTGAAGAGGCCGTGACCGACGCCCGCGTCGGCGAGCAGCCCGACGACCGACCGGACCGGTGGCAGATCGACGAGCCCGGGGTCGGTCACGATCAACGGGTTCGTGATCCCGACCGCGGAACACGCGTCGGCGATCTCGGCGGTTCGGCCGACACCACTGCGGATCTCGGTCGGATATCGCCAGGTGGCGTTCACGGGCGACCTCACGCCTCGAGGACGGCTCGCATCGCGTCGAGCGTGGCGCGCATACCGCGTCGATTCGTCTCGCCGCGCCAGCGTCCCATCGCTCGCCAGTAGAGCTTGTTCGGAAGCGTCGGCTCCAGACGAAACGACTCGGTCACCTCGGTCCCGCCGTCGACGGGGCGGAGTTCGTACTTCCAGTTGTTGAGCTTCCGACCGGCTGCCACGACGGCGAACGCGAACACCTCGCTCTCGACGCATTCGGTGATGACGCACTCGGACCAGTACTTCAGGCCCGAGTCGTTGCGGTTCACGTGACCGCGGAATCGCACGCCCTCGGCCGGGCCGGTGGCCCCGTCGAGCCACTCGGCCTCGAACGTCTCGGGACTGAACTCGCCGATCCGAGTCACGTCGGACACGAGCGCCCACACGTCCTCGACGGCGGCATCGATCGCGACGGTCACCGAATCCTGCATGTCGACCTCCTGGGGTCGCTCGTGGGCCAGGTTTCCAGTGTGGCCGACGGACCCCGGAGACGGCGTCTCTGCGTCCAGCCGCCTAGCGTCGAAACGACGACGAAGGGGAGACTGCATGAGCCGCATCCGGGAGATCGCCGAGGAACACTGGAACGGGAAGGGCGACCTCGTCCACACCCACCATCCGGTCGCACCGCTTCGAGGCGAGAACGGCGAGTTTCTCGCCGAAGAGATCGAGACCGGCGTCTACACGATGAAGTCGCTGGCATCGGTCAACGCGCTCGACACCGGCGACGGGCTCGTGCTGCTCGACACCGGCGGTCAGTTCGACGCCGACAACTTCTTCGAGTCCGTGCGTCGCTGGCGCCCCGACACCCCGGCGGTGGCAGCGGTGTACTCCCATCACCACGTCGACCACGTGTTCGGCACGGTCCGGTTCGAGGCCGAGGCGCGGGACAAGGGCGGGCCAGGCATGACGGTCTACGCACACGAGAACGTGCCGGCACACTTCCGCCGCTACGAGAAGACGACCGGGTGGAACGCCGCGATCAACCGCCGCCAGTTCGCGATCGACATCGACAGCTTCTCGTGGCCCGACGCGTACCGCGACCCCGACGTCGTCTTCGAGAACCGGATGACGTTCACCCGCGGCGAGATGACGTTCGAGCTGCATCACGACCGGGGCGAGACCGACGACGCCACCTGGACCTGGGTCCCCGAGCGGAAGCTGCTGGCTCCGGGTGACCTGTTCATCTGGGCCGTGCCGAACGCAGGCAACCCGCAGAAGGTGCAGCGGTACCTGAGCGACTGGGCGGCGGGTCTGCGGAAGATGGCGGCGCTCGCTCCCGAGATCATGCTGTCGGGACACGGCGTGCCGATCTTCGGATCGGATCGGATCGTCCCCGCGCTGCTCGACACCGCCGAGCTGCTCGACTCGATCGAGGACCAGACCTTGGCGATCATGAACCAGGGCAAGAACCTCGACACCGCTCTGCACTCGGTCACCGTGCCGGAACACCTGCAGAACCAGCCGTACCTCCAAGCGGTGTACGACCACCCGCAGTTCCTGATCCGCAACGTGTGGCGGCGGTACGGCGGCTGGCACGACGGCGAGCCCGACAACCTGTTGCCCGCACCCCGGGCGCAGCGGGCGGCCGAGTGGGTGGCGCTCGCCGGTGGGTGCGACGCCGTGCTGGCCCGCGCGGAGGCGTTGGCCGACGGCGGCGACCATCGCATGGCCTGCCACCTCGTCGAGTACTGCGCGCTCGCCGAGCCCGACAACGCCGACGTGTGGGCGCTGCGCGCCCGGGTCTATTCAGAACGCTCGGCAGAGCAGACCTCGTCGATGGCCCGCAACATCCTCAACCACGCCGCGACCGCCTCGGCCCAGGGCAAGCGCGACCTCGCCGGCGACTACTGAGGCGGGCCCGCCGCAGTGTCGAGCAGATGCGGAGCGTGTTCCACGAGTGTCCGCTCGATCAGGCCGATGCTGGGGTTGACCATGCCGACAGGTCCGACGATGACGGTCGGGACCGTCTCGTCTCCGTCTGCGATCGATCTCACGACCGCCGCGTCGTCGGCGTTCTCCCAGATGTTCCGCCGGTGCACCGGGATCCCGGACCGTTCGAGGCTCCGACCGAGCCGCTCGCAGAACGGTCAACCGGGCCGCCAGAACACCTCGATCGCCTCGAGCCGACCGTCAGGCCCGTGCTCGGTCACGACCACCTCGTCGTCGTTGGCGAGGCGACCGACGACCCGCCAGTAGACCGAGCGTGCGGCCAGCGCGGCCACCGCCGCCGTGGGAACGCTGACCAACCAGTTGCCGTCGCTCGCTGTCAGGGCCACGTTGAACACGACCGCGACGGCCAGCGCCAGTCCTGCGGTCAGCAGCGTCAGTCTCAGTTTGTTCGTCATGCGTTCGACACCGGGTGGGCGGCGTCAGCGAAGTGCAGCGGCGAGCCGTTCGAGCTCGCCCGGGATGTCGGGGCCGGCCGGCTGGTAGGCGATCTCGGTGACTCCGGCGGCTGCGAGTTGATCGACGCGCTCACGCACCTGCGCCGCGGTGCCGGTGAGGCCGAGCGTCGGCAGAAGTGCGGAGCCGCCGGCCGCAATGGCCGCTCGATCTCGGTCGGTGAGGTGCACGAGATGTCCGTCGTGGGTGGCGAGATGTCGCTCGGTTTCGGGAATCTGTTCCAGGGCCTCGCGCCAGACCGCACCGCCGGGGAAGTCGTCGACCGCCGCGCCGGCTCGTTCGTACACGGCGTGGTAGAGCACGGCCACGCCGTGCCCGGCGGCTGCGAGCACTCTCTCGGACTCCATCGATTCGTCCTCGTCGAGCACGGTCCCGAACTGCAGCAGTGCCTGCCATTCCATCCCCGAAGCACTCGGCGCACCGGCGGAGAACACGCCGTCGCCGATCGCCTGAGCCACGGCGATGCCCTTCGGGCCGTCGGCACCCAGCAGGATCGGCACGTCGATCGGCCGGGCGGCACCGAAGCCGTCGGGGTGCATCATGCGGATCGGTCGCCCCTCCCACTCCACGGTCTCGCCGGCGAGGAGTCCGTGAAGGGCCCGGACGTACTCCTCGACGAAGGCCCATCGCAGTGGCCGGTGGCCGAGCGTGTACCGACCGGTGAAGCCGGAGCCGAGGGCGACGGCGACACGACCCGGCGCCAACGCCGCCAACCCGGCGATCGCCGCGGCGTTGGCCATCGGATGGCGGAGGCTCGGGATGAGCACGGCGGGTCCGAGTCCGATGGTCTCGGTCCGCTCGGCTGCCAGGTAGAGGATGCCCCACACGTCGGGATACAGCGCTGGCGAGTCGTACGTCCACGCCCGCTCGTAGCCCAACTGCTCGGCGACCCGGATGTGCTCGGGAGTGTCGATGCTCGTGGCGAATGCAGAGGAGAGCGTGATGTCACCCATGGCTCGGATCCTCCGTTCCGTGCGCCGAGGGCCTCAGGTGGCGAAGCCCGAACCCTCGCGACGATACGCCTCACGAGGTGGGGCGAAGATGTCGATCACCCGGGCGCCGTCCGGACCTGCGCGGAAACCGTGTTCGACGTTCGACGGCGAGACCCAGAAGTCGCCGTCGGAGACCGGGATCTCGACCCCGGCCTGGATGCGAACACCGCTCCCCTCGAGGAGGATGCCCCACTGCTCCTCGGGGTGTCGGTGAATCGATCCCTCGCTGTGCGGTTCGAAGCTGACGATCGACAGCATGGCCTGGTCGCCGGCGACGATCCGCGTCGCGATCCCCGGTGCGAGGTCGCGCTGCACGGCGTCGCCGAGGTCGTGGAGGTTGAAGAAGTTGTCGGGTCGTGTCATCGGTCGCTTCCTGTGGTCGTCGATCAGGGTCGGCCGAGATCGAAGATGTCGACCGTGGTCTCGCCGGACTGGATTCTCCGACGAATCCGTTCTTCTCGCTCGAGGACACGTTCGGCCGTCTCGAACACTCCGTCAGCGATGTCCTTCGGCAGCACGACGACCCCGTCGTCGTCTCCGACGATGTGATCACCGGGGTGCACGACGACTCCGCCGACCGTGACGGGCACGTCGATCTCGCCGGGATCGGCCTTGGCCGTGGACTCCGGGTGGAACCCGCGTCCGAACACCTGGAACCCCATGTCGGTGATGTCGGCGCTGTCTCGGATCGTGCAGTCGAAGACGGCGGCTGCGAGCCCACGGTGGAGACACGCCTCCGCCAGGAGATCACCGAAGGGCCCGAACCGCTCGGACCCTCCCCCGTCGACGACCAGCACGTCGCCGGGTCGGGCCGACGCAACGGCGTGGTGGACGGCGGCGTTCTGTCCGGGGACGATCCGTGCGGTCTGCGCCGGGCCGGCGATCCGTCGACCAGCGATGAGCGGCCGGATCCGTGAGTCGAGCGCCATCACCTCGGAGCTGGCGTTGCAGAGGGTGCCCGTCGAGAACGACGCACGATCGCGTGTCATGGCTGGTCGGCCTCCACGCCATCGACGAAGGTCGCCATCGTCTCCCAGAGCGCGACCGGGTTCGAGTACATCGGGAAGTGGCCGGAGAACGGGATCTCCGCCACGCGAACACCCCGGCGCGGCAACTCGTGGAGATACGACAGGTGGTGGTTCTGCTCGCCGTGGACGAACAGCCGGGGACACGGCAGGCCCGCCATCACGTCCATCAGCGGCGTGTTGTCGGAGAGGTCGACCATCGATCGAAAGATCGGTTCGACGGACTCGGCGCGGACCTTGGCTGCGAGCCCACGGGCGTAGAGCCGTGACGCGTACTCGGCGCGGCGCGAGACGCGAGCGATGAACCCGTCGAGGAACTCGCCGGGGTCCGTCGCCGGATGCTCGAGGATCTGGCGAGAGAGGAAGCAATCCTCCGGAGCGAGGTTCCCCTCGATGTCGATGAAGCTGAGCACGCGATCGCGATGGGCAGCGCAGAACAGCAGAGCGGTCAGACCACCCATGGAGTGACCGCAGAGATGGACGCGATCGAGCCCGAGCCGATCGCACGCCGATGCAACCACCTGCGCCAGAAAGGGAATCGACAGCAGCCCCGGGTCGGACACCCGGGAGTCGCCGAACCCCGGTGCGTCGAGCAGCACGAGATCGCGCTCGGCGAACGACGGGTGGAGCGCCAGATCGGCGTAGTCCTCCTTGCTGGAGCCGAAACCGTGCAGGCAGACGAGTGGCGAGCGGGGACCTCTGCGACGGAGACACGCGACGTCGACCGGGGTGCCGCCGACGACGAGATCGATCGACTCGACCATGCTCTGCTCGAGATCCTGAATCATGCGAGAATCACCTCCATCGCCTCGCTCGCCATCGAATCGTCGGCAGAATAGATCGGAGTCAGAATGTTCGACAGCACTGACCGCGAGATCCTGTCGGTTCTTCTCCTCGGCGCATCGACGAGCAAAGCCGAGATCGCCCGACGCGTGGGCCTCGCTCCGTCGGCCGTCGCCGAGCGGATCCGCAAGCTCGAAGCCGATGGCACGATCGCCGGCTACGAGACCCGCGTCGACCCGGTTCGGCTCGGCAAGCCGCTGCTCGCCTTCATCTTCGTCACCGACGCCAAGCCGTCACACGGCTTCGACACCGCCGCCGCGTTGTCGACCGTGAGTGGTCTCGAAGAGCTCCACAAAATCGCCGGCGACGACTGCTACCTGATGAAGGTGCGGGCGGCCGACACCGACGAGCTCAACGGCATCATCGAGACGGAGATCAACCCGATCGAGTCCGTCACCCGCGTGCGGACCACGATCGTGCTGAAGCCCATCACCGAACGACCACCGATGTCGGGTCACGAGTTGTGGTCCGACCTGTAGCGGCGGCCGAAAACGCAGATGACCAGGGCCGGAGCCCTGGTCACACTGGTGTCGGAGGGGGGACTTGAACCCCCACGCCCGTTGAATAGGGCACTAACACCTCAAGCTAGCGCGTCTGCCAATTCCGCCACTCCGACGTGGTTGAGCACGAGAGCCTACCGCGGCCCTCGCGCCCAACCACCAGAGATCCTGCCGGGGGGAGGTGGGGGGTCAGGATGCTCGGAACCGGTCAGGACGTGGCCGACGTCGACTCGGCCTTCTCGGCCAGCGCCGAGCGCACCTCGTCCATGTCGAGGGCACGGACCTGCTCGATGAGGCCTTCGAGCGCCGATGCCGGGAGGGCACCGGGCTGCGAGAAGAGCTGGACGCCGTCACGGAAGATCATCAGCGTGGGGATCGAACGGATCCCGAGCGCGCCGGAGATCTCCTGCTCGGCCTCGGTGTCGACCTTCAGGAACGAGATGTCGTCGTGCACGGCCGCCGCCGACTCGTACACCGGTGCGAACGCCTTGCACGGTCCACACCAGTCGGCCCAGAAGTCGACGAACACGATCCCGTCGGCGTTCACCGCCGACTCGAACTCGCTGCTGGTGAGGTCCTTCGTTGTCATACTGGGAACAACCACGTCACGTCGCGAGATATTCCCGAGGCCGACCGTCTCGGCGCAGCGTCACGACGCCGTGCTGAACGACTCCATGCCCGGCTCGCACAGCTCGTCGGCGATGAGGTCGACGAGCAGACCGACGGTCTCGGAGGCGTCGTCGGGTGAGATCCGGGCGAACGCGTGCACCCGGGGCAGCACCGGCAACCGTTCCGTCGGCTCCCAGATCTCGAGCCGATCGGTCACGTTGTGGCGGGGGATGATCGCCACACCGAGGCCACCCTCGACCGACGCGACCACACCCTCGGTGCTGGGAACGGAGAGTGCGACCCGGTAGTCGATCCCCGCTGCGTCGAGCATCGGTTCGCCGATCTCGCGGTAGAAGCAGTCGTCGCCGAACGCCACGAGCGGAACCACCTCACCATCGTCGTGCGAACAGCAGGTGCCGGTGACCCAGACCAGATCGTCGGTCCACAGGATCCGGTCGGTCGACCGGAGGTGCTCGTCGATTCCCTGGATGAGTGCGATGTCGACCTCGCCGGAGTCGATGCCGGCACGGATGTTGACCGCGCGATCGACGCGCAGGTTCACGTCGACGCCCGGGTGCACTCGCCGGAACGACCCGAGGATCCGCGTGAGCTGGGGAACGTCGGCATCGCTGTCAGCACCGACCGTCACGGCACCGGTGAGGTCGGCGTTGTCGAGGCTGCGTGTGATGCGGTCGTGCGTCTCGACGAGCGACCGCACGTCGTCGACGATCACCCGAGCCGCCCGAGATGGTCGGATCTCCCGACCGTCACGAACCAGGAGCTCCTGGCCCACGTGTTCCTCGAGGCGCTTGATCCGCCAGCTCGCCGCCGACCGGGTGACGTGGAGAATGGCCGCCGCCTTGGTGATCGACCCGTGATCGACGACGACCAGCAGGGTCCGCAGGGCCTCGACGTCCAGTTGCATCATCTCGACATGGTGACAGAACGTCACGTTCACCGTCAAGAAGTGTCGCTTGCGTCACGCATGCGCCGCCCGCACGATGGTCCTCATGACCACGACGACCATCCTCCACACCGGCCCCCACGCCGGCCCCCACACCGGACTCACCCTCCTCCCGACCGAGCGGACGACACCACCGGACCGGTCGACGCGACCGATCGGCCTGGTCCGACACGTCGGATCGATCGTCGGCCGAGCGCTGCGGACCCTCAGCGTGCGCAACGCGACGCCGAGCGAGCAGGCGATGCGCGGGATCTCGTCGATCGACCGGCCGATGCGGTGATGGTGACGGGCCGCGGCCCGCCGGACCCGATCAGACGGGGCTGAGCAGGAAGCTCACCGCGACCAGCGTGAAGATCCACACCAGCGCGAGCACGAACGTGATGCGGTTGAGGTTGCGTTCGGCCGCGGTGGACCCGAGCGCGGCTCCCCCGCCGCCGCCGAACATGTAGGACAATCCGCCGCCACGCCCCGAGTGCATGAGGATGCCCGCGATGAGGCCGATCATCGACCCCACGTTGAGGACCAGAGCCACCCAGAGCAATACGTCGCGCACGGCCCGACACGCTATCTGGAACGATGGGGTCGATGACGGCGACCGACGACGTCGATCGGTCTGCGCCCGCGCGTGGCCTGAGCGGCTCGTACTTCAAGCTGTTCGGGGCCAGCACGATCTCGAACCTCGGCGACGGGATCGGTGCGATCGCCTACCCGTGGTTGGCGTCGGCCGTCACACGCTCACCGGTCCTCATCGCACTCGTGGCCGTGGTCCAGCGGATCCCGTGGCTGCTGTTCAGCCTCCCGGCCGGAGTCGTGACCGACCGCGTCGACCGGCGCACGCTGATGGTCCGAGCCAACGTGGCCCGGACCGTGATCACGCTCGCGGTCGCGTTCGTCGTGCTCGCCCGGTCCGGCGAGCTGCCATCGCCTGACGCACTCGACGACATCGGGCTCACGTTCGACACCGACGTCGGCCTCTACCTCCTCGTTCTCCTCGCCACGCTGCTGCTGGGGATCGCCGAGGTCTTCTACGACAACGCCGCGCAGACGTTCATGCCGGCGATCGTCCACACCGACGACCTCGAAAAGGCGAACGGTCGGCTCTGGGCGACCGAGACCGTCACCAACCAGTTCCTCGGCCCGCCGCTCGGCTCACTGCTTCTCGTCGCCGCGTTCTCACTGCCGTTCTTCGTCGACGCCGCCACCTTCGCCGTGTCCGCCGCGCTGGTGTCGCTGATCACCATCGCGCCGCGAGCCACGCCTCCCGCCGAGGAGCGACGACCGTGGCGAACCGAGATCGGCGAGGGCTTCCGCTGGCTCTGGAACCACGAGCTGCTCAGACCGATGGCGATCATCCTCGGCGTCCTCAACTCGCTCGGCATGCTCACCTTCTCGATCCTCGTGCTGTTCGCACAGGAGGTCCTTCGCACCAGTCCCACCGAGTTCGCGATCCTGATGACCGGCGGCGCGGTCGGAGGGATCATCGGCGGATGGACGGCCTCGGCGATCTCGAAGAAGATCGGGCCGGGGCCGTCGCTGTGGGTCACCATGCTCGGTGGCGGAGCGGTCACCGCAGCGATCGGCTTCGCCAGCTCGTGGGTGTTGCCGTGGCTGATGTTCAGCCTGTACTCGCTCACCGCGGTGCTGTGGAACGTGATCACGGTGAGCCTGCGACAGACGATCATCCCCGACGAACTCCTCGGTCGGGTCAACAGCGTGTACCGATTCTTCGCCTGGGGCATGATGCCGATCGGGTCGATCCTCGGTGGTGTGCTCGTCGCCTCCTTCGACTCGTTTCTGAGCCGCGAGTGGGCCTTGCGCTGGCCGTGGTTCGTGGCCGGCGGACTCCACGCGTTCCTGTTCGTCTACGCGGCACCGAAGCTCACGACCGCGAAGATCGAGGCCGCGCGCGCCGAGGCAACGGGACCGGCTGACGAGACGGCATCGTCGGCGTCGGGCGAGGGGGTGGCGGAGTGACCGTCTCCTACCCCATCCGCACCGAGCGGCTGGTGATCCGTCCGCTCGCGCAGGCCGACCTCTCGACACTGCGCGAGTACCGCAACGACGCCGACGTTTCTCGGTACCAGGAGTGGCCGCTCCCGGTCACCGCCGACGACGTCGCGATGCTCGTGGAACCCGACCCGCAGCCGACCGAGCCGGTCCGCGGCCACTGGGTGCAGCTCGCTATCACACTCGCCGACGACGAGCGGTCGCCCGCCGGGCTCATCGGCGACCTCGGCCTCTATCTCGACGCCTCGGGCAGCCTCGCCCGCGTCGGCTACACACTCGCCCGCTCGGCGCAGGGTCACGGCTACGCCACCGAAGCGGTCGCGGCGATCGTCGACCACCTCATCGACGTGCTCGGCGTCGTCCGGGTCGATGCCTCGACCGACCCCCACAACCGACCGTCGATGCGGGTGCTCGAGCGTGTCGGATTCGTCCACGAACACACCGCCACCGACTCGGTCGTGGTCCGAGGTGAACTCCTCGACGACGAGCGATGGGCACTCAGCGCCGACGATCGGCGCTCGTGGCGTTCGCGACCGACGGGACCGGCCGAGTCGGTCGACCTGGTCCAGATCACCCCGCACACGCAGCGCGACGTGGCTCGGCTGCGAACCCACCACACGCAGGAGACGATGGTGGCGCCCGTGTCCAGATCGTTCGGCGACGCGCTGTTCCCCGAATCGATCGACGGGCACCCGGTCCTCCCCTGGCTCCGTGCCGTACACGCCGACGGTGACCTGGCGGGCTTCGTGATGGTCGCCGACGTGACCGAGCACCACCCCGAGCCCTATCTGTGGAGGCTGCTGATCGATCGCCGTCACCAGGGTCGAGGGATCGGCCGCGCCGTGATCGCTGAGCTCGTCGACCGCTATCGGCCGATGGCGGCGGCGCTCCTCACCAGCTACGTCGACGAGCCGGGAGGACCCGGACCGTTCTATGCCGGTCTGGGCTTCGTGCCCACCGGCGAGATCGTCGACGAAGAGGTCGAGACCCGCCTCCGACTCTGAGCGACTCGGGGTCGGTCAGCGACCCTCGGGGCGCCACTTGCGACGCCGGTACATCCACGTCGGCGTGCGGTTCTCGGGAGGCGCCCCGACGTCGAGGAACACGTCGGAGAACGTCGGCTCACCGATCGCCGCCTCCAGCTCCTCGTACTCGCGCCGCCCCTCGGTGCGATCGACGAGCAGCGTGTGGCGAATCCCGCGGATCGCCACGAGACCGGTGTTCCGATCACCGCCGGGCCGACGAAGGCTCCGTCGCGCCCGCTGCACCTCCTCCACGTCGTCCCACGCGAGACGGTGACGACGGAGCGGCGTGTGCCGCACGACTCCCTCCACGTCGAACGTGGACGCGATCGGCATGTCGAACAGGACCACCACCGCGCCGATGAGTGCGACCGCGGCGATGATCAGGCCGACCGTGTTGACCGTGCGGCTCAACACACCGATGGCCACGGCGACGAGGATCAGCACCCCGAGGCTCGCCATGGCGATCCCGGTCCACGACGAGTGGAGGGTGACCCGTTCCGGTGGTCGATCGACGACGGGAGGCACGGGGTGACCGGACGGATCGACCTCGACGCG
The DNA here is from genome assembly GCA_039185545.1 of Actinomycetota bacterium. Lineage (GTDB taxonomy): Bacteria > Actinomycetota > Acidimicrobiia > Acidimicrobiales > Ilumatobacteraceae > Ilumatobacter_A. The sequence goes on along the minus strand of JBCDAK010000018.1, from coordinate 8,933 downwards.
ATGCCCGACGCGATCAGACGGGAGCTTCGGCCGCGCCCATGCCGGCAGCGACCCCTGCCGCGCCCATGCCAGCGGCCACCTCGGCCGCGGTGATCACTTCGTCGGGACCGACCGGATGGTGACACGCGGTCATCAGGCCCGGAGAGTACTCGGTGAGCGGAGGCTCCTCGCTGGCACAGATCTCGGTGGCCCGCCAGCAGCGAGTACGGAAACGGCACCCGCTGGGCGGATTGACCGGCGAGGGGACGTCGCCCTGCAGCATGATCCGCTCCCGTTCACGCTCTCGGTCGGGATCGGCGACCGGCACCGCCGACATCAGCGCCCGCGTGTACGGGTGGGCCGGAGCTCGGTACAGCGCCTGGCGCTCACCGATCTCGACGATCTTGCCGAGGTACATCACGGCGACGCGGTCGGACACGTGACGAACCACGGAGAGGTCGTGTGCGATGAACAGATACGCGATGCCCCTCTCCTTCTGGATGTCACGGAGCAGGTTGACGACGCCCGCCTGGACCGAGACGTCGAGCGCCGAGACCGGCTCGTCGAGCACGATGAACTTCGGGTCGAGTGCGATGGCCCGTGCGATGCCGATGCGCTGACGCTGACCGCCGGAGAACTCGTGTGGGTACCGGTTGCCGTGCTCGGGCTGGAGGCCGACGTCGGCGAGGAGGTCGGCGACGCGCTGCTTGCGGGCGGCCCGGCTCATGTCGGAGCGGTGGATCGCGAGCGGCTCGCCGACGATGTCGTTCACCGGGAGCTTCGGGTTGAGCGATGCGTACGGATCCTGGAAGACGATCTGGATCTCCTGGCGGAGCTTCTGCAGATCTCGCGACGACATCTCGGTGACCTCGCGGCCGTCGTACTTCACGGACCCGGAGGTCGGCTCGTGGAGCCGGAGGATCGCTCGACCGCACGTGCTCTTCCCCGACCCGGACTCGCCGACCAGGCCGAGAGTCTCACCCACGTCGATGTCGAACGAGAGGCCCGACACCGCCTTGACGTGGTCGATGACCCGCTGAAACAGACCGTCGCCCTTGATGGGGAACTCCTTGACGAGGTCGCGCACCTCGAGGAGCGCGCTCACGACGCCGCCCCGGCGGTGGTGCCCGCGTACAGCGAGGACGGATCGTCGAGATCGGCGACCTCGTGCCAGAAGTGGCAGGCCACCTGGTGTTCGTCCTGGTCGCAGTCGACGAGCTCGGGCTCGACGCGCGCGCAGGTGTCGCGAGCCATGGGGCAACGCGGCCGGAACATGCACGCCGCAGGCGGATCGATGAGCGTGGGTGGCGCCCCGGGGATGGGCACGAGCCGATCGGCTTCGGAATCGAGTTCGGGGATCGAGCCGATGAGCCCCGCCGTGTACGGCATCCGCGTGCTGTGGAAGATCTGGTCGACCGTGCCGGTCTCGACGAACCGACCGGCGTACATGACCCCCACTCGGTCCGCCATGCCGGCGACCACGCCGAGGTCGTGGGTGATGAGCACGATCGCCGCCCCCACCTGGTCCTTCACGTCGAGGAGCGTCTCGAGGATCTGCGCCTGAACCGTGACGTCGAGTGCCGTGGTCGGCTCGTCGGCGATGATGATGTCGGGGTTGTTGATGATCGCCATGGCGATCATCACCCGCTGGCGCATGCCGCCCGAGAACTCGTGCGGGTAGCTCTTGGCGCGTCGACGCGCCTGGGGGATGCCGACGAGGTCGAGCATCTCGATGGCGCGCTCGCGTGCGATCTTCGGTGCGATGCGCTCGTGGGCGAGCACGGCCTCGGACAGCTGTCGTCCGATGGAGTACACCGGGTTGAGCGAGGTCATCGGATCCTGGAAGATCATCGAGACGTGGTTGCCGCGCAGGCCGCGCACCTCGCGATCGGGCTGACCGAGCAGCTCCTGGTCGAGGTAGCGCGCCCGACCGGTGATCATCGCGGTCTTGGGGAGGAGCCCCATGAGCGCCATGGTCGACACCGACTTGCCACTCCCGGACTCACCGACGATGGCGAACACCTCGTTGCGGTGCACCTGGTAGCTGACGCCACGGACCGCCTCGACATTTCCGTCGTCGGTCGGGAACGAGACGCGCAGATCTTCGACGTCGAGGATGGGGCGTTCGTCGAGCCCGACGACTGGTGACGCGCTCTGCTCGAGTGCGCTCACTGGCGCACCCGCGTCTGCTTCGGATCGAAGGCGTCGCGCAGACCGTCGCCGATGAAGTTGATGGTGAGTGCGATCACGATGATGAACACACCCGGCCACCAGAACAGCCACGGGCGCACGTTGAAGGCGGTCCGATACGTCTGGACCTGCTGACCGAGCGACTGCTCCGTCACGCCGAACCCGAGGAACGCGAGCGCCGCTTCGATGAGGATCGCCGCCGAGATGAGGAGCGTCGCCGACACGATGATGGAGCCGATCGTGTTGGGGAGCATGTGCTTCCAGATGATCCGCCGATTGGACGCACCGAGTGCGTGGGCCGCCTCGACGAACTCCTTCTCGCGGAGCGACAGGAATTCGGCGCGAATCACGCGGGCGGTGGTGAGCCAGGCGAGGCACGCGATGATGAGCGCCCCGATGAGCACCCCTTCGGTGTCGTACCGACGGCCGATGACGGCGGCGAGCAGCAGCAGCGGGATGGTGAAGAGGACGTCGACGAGGCGCATCAGCACGGTGTCGATGCGGCCCCGGTAGAAGCCGGCGATGGCGCCCACGATCGTTCCGACCGTGGTGGCGATGAGCCCGGCGAGCACGGCGACGGCGATGGATCCCTGAGCGCCCTTCAGCGTGACGGCGAAGTAGTCGCGGCCGATGTTGTCCTGGCCGAACGGGTGCTGGCCCATCTGGAGGCCGTCGCCGTCGAACCACGGAATGAGGTCGATCGTGGCCTGACCGCCGTTGACGACCGTGCCGCTGCGGTCGTGGGGGAGATCCCAGAACCACAGACCGGCGTACGCCAACACGATGACGCCGATGAGCACCGTGAGCGAGCCCATCGCGAGACGGTGACGAACGAACCGTCGCATGACCATCTGGCCCTGCGATCGGGCCACCACGCCCATGCCCTGGTCATCGGACTGATCCGGATTGAACAGGCTTCCGGGGTTGACGTCGTCCGCCCCGGTGCCGACGCGGCCGGCTTCGTAGATCTCGGTCGTCATCGTCGGATCCTCGGGTCGAGATAGGCGTACAGGATGTCGGCCACGGCGTTCAGGAGGACGATCGACACCGACACGACCACCATGAAGCCCATGACGGGATAGGGATCGACCTCGGCGAGACCGTCGACGAACAGACGACCCATTCCCTGCCAGCCGAACACCGTCTCGGTGATGACGGCGCCCTCGATCACCGTTGCGAAGCTGATGGTGATCACGGTCATGACCGGGATCAATGCGGTGCGGAACGCGTGGCGGAGAACGACCTGCGTGGCGGGAAGACCCTTGGCCTTCGCCGTCCGCACGTAGTCGGACTTCATCGTGTCGAGCATCGACGAGCGGGTGAAGCGCATGAACGTGGCGAACCCGATGAGCGCGAGCGCCAGCGACGGCAGGATCTGGTGCCCGGCGTAGTCGACCATCCGCTCCCAGAACGTGCCGGTGAGGTTGGGGGTCTGCGGGCCGACGGTGCCGATGGTCCGACCCGGCTCCCAGGCCGAGATGAACTCGTCGACGAGGATGATGCCGGCGACGCCGAAGGACGAAGCAGCCCCCGCGCGCATCGCGAGTCGACGGTCGATCTCACCACCGACCGCAGCGCCGACCACGAGGCCGGTCGCGACGGTGAACACCAGCAGAAGGAACAACTTGGTCCAGTTCGGGTCCTCGATCCATCCCGAGAACACGGTGGCGCCGACGAGCCCGACGCCGGCGGAGGCCATGGCGGCGCCGATGACCCGGGTGGTCGAGAGCGGAGCGAACAGCGCGGCGGCGCCGACGGCCACGGCGGCGGCGAGCAGCACGATGACGATCGGCGACAGACCGGGGTTGAGCATCCAGTCGGTCGAGTCGATGATCGACCATCCGACGATCGACACGATCGCCACGCCGGTCGCCGCGATGGCGCGACGTTGCCAGGTGCCGCCGACGATTCCGTACGCGAACGTCGCCGCCAACAAGGTGAGGATCACCAGGCCCGTGGTGGAGATGCCCGGCGCTTCGAGCCAGTCGTTGAACTTGATCGCTCCGAACTCCTTGAGGAGCACGGCGACCCAGAACACCGGGAGCGAGAAGAAGAGGAACGCGGCAAAGGTCGACGAGTAGTCGAGGAAGGTGTACTGCCGCACGGCCGTGATGATCCCGAAGAGGATGCCGATGACGATCGACAGGATCGTGGCGAGGATCACCAGGCGGAAGGTCGACTGCGTCGCCTGCCAGAGCAGAGTGGAGACGTTCTGGCCTTCGCGGTTCTGACCGAAGTCGCCGCTGAACAGGCCCGTCAACCAGTCCCAGTAGCGCTCCCAGGTGGAGTCGTTGAGACGCAGCCGCTGTCGACGCGCTGCGATCAGCTGGTCGACGTTGGGGTTGGTCGACGTACGCAGGTCGGCCAACGGGTCACCGGAGTTGATGACCAAGAAGAACATGAGGACGCTCGACGCCAACAGGATCGGGATCGAGACGAGCAAGCGTCGGAGGATGAAGAAGAACATCGACGAGGTAGGTGGTGATCGATGGGTCGGGTTGGTTCGGAGTGTCGGGGTGGGGCACCTGGAGGGCGCCCCACCCCGTTCACTCTGTCACATCGGCACGCGTGTGCCGGCTGTCACCTGATCAGGAGAGCAGCCACTCCGAGGAGTTGAAGGTGAGCCCGTTCTGCGACGGGTTGTAGATGACGCTCTCGGCGTTGTCGCTGTACGCGACGACACCCGGGAAGCTGAACACCGGGATGGTGGCCAGTTCGTCCCACAGGATCACGTCGATCTCGTTGGCCAGCTCGTTCTGACGGGCCGGGTCCGGCGTCGTCAGGAGCTCGTCCATGAGCGGCTGGATGGACTCGATGTTGATGTTGCCGACGTTGTTGCCGGTGCCCGGACGGTAGGTGGCGACGGCACCGCTCTTCAGCGGGCTGCCGGCCCAGGCGAACATCGCGATGTCCCAGTCACCCGCGGCGAGCTCGACGTCGAAGAACGTCTCGGAACCGGCGTCGACGACGTCGAAGCCAGCCTGCGAGCAGCTCTCGATGGTGAGCGCCACCTGGTCGGTACGACGCTGGTTGCCACCGTTGTCGAACCAACCGATGCGGACGGTCAGACCGGTCTGGCCGGCCTCCTCGAGCAGCGCAGCGGACGCCTCGAGATCGACCTCGTCGTAGAGGCCACCCGAGTTGTCCTGGTAGCCCTCCTCGAACGGCTGGATCCAGCGGTTGTTGAGCACCTCGGCGTCGGACTGCAGCGGCACGATCAGGTTGTCGACCATCTGCTGACGCGGCAGGCAGAGCGCCCACGCCTGGCGGACACGGATGTCCTGGAACGCCTCGATGTTGAAGTTGAAGTCGAAGTGCTCCCAGATGTACGTGCCGCCCGACTCGACGACCACGCCGTCAGCCGCTTCGAGCTGACCGAGCAGATCGGGAGTCGGCTGCGGGTCCATGGCGTTGATCTCGCCGTTGGCGAGTGCCTGGGCCTGAGCCTCCTCGGCGATGAGCCGCACCACGACCGGACCGTTGGCCGGCGTGCCCCAGTAGTTCTCGTTCGGAACCAGGGTCACACTCGCGCCGGGCTCCCACGCGCCGATGGCCATGGGGCCGCCGGAGATCATGGTCGCCTCGTCGATCGTGCCGGGGTCGACGGTGTACAGGTTGTTGTACGTGTCGGCGATGGCCTCGATGGCGGCACGGTCGTCGGCCTCGAAGGCGGCGACGAGGTCCTCGATGCCGGACTCACGCTCGATGACGTGGGCCGGGACCTGACCGCTGAACAGCGCCTGCCAGTCGGCGTACGGCGTCGAGAACTCAGCCGTGATGGTCTTGCCGTCGTCGGAGCAACCGATGGTCCCGATGTCCTCGTAGCCGGACGTGCCGACCAGGTCGAACAGGAACACCTCGATGCCCGACTCCTCGTCGACGACCGGCTCGCCGGCGTCGTCGAGCTGGAAGTACAGGCCGTTGTTGGCGTAGTACTGCAGCAGGAAGTCGTCACAGTCGATCGCCTCGCCGTCGGACCACACCGCGGCGGCGTTGACCACGTACTCGATGGTCAGCGGATCTTCGCTCGTGACGGTTGCCGAGTCGATGAGCTCGTCGTCCATGACGAGACCACCCGTCGGGCCCTGGAGCTGGAACGGGTTCGGCTGGACCTCGTTGAGGATGATCGAGTTCTTGACCGAGTTCGACGTGCCGAGGTTGTTGTTGTAGTTCGAGAACTCCTGGGCGTTGCCGTAGCCGAAGCTGACGGCCTCTGCCTCTTCCTCGTCCATGGCCTCGTCGTCGGTCGACTCCTCCTCGGCGTCGCCCTCCTCTTCGTCCATGGCCTCGTCGTCGGTCGACTCCTCGTCGTCCATGGCCTCGTCGTCGGTCGACTCCTCCTCGGCGTCGCCGTCGTCTTCGGCGGGCGCCTCGGTCGACTCTGTCTCGTCGGCGTCGTCGTCGTCATCGCCGCAGGCGGCGAAGATGAGCGCGGACGCAGTGGCGACGGCGAGCAGCTTCGTGCTCCGTCGGGTGCTGTTCACGTGGTGTCCTCCTGTGTTGGACGTTGAAACAGGGGAGGTCACTCACACGCAGGAACCGCCCGATCCGAAGATCGGCGTTCGACCACGCACCCGGAGGACTCCGGACCCTGGCACCCTCCCCGGTGAACCAGAGGAGCGCAAACGTACCACCGCATCGCCGGGAAGGTGGCCAGAGGCCGTTTCCCCTCTGTTACCAGTACGTTTCGGTTCCACCCACTCGATCGGGCGGATCGGCCACGCTTCGGGCCGGCCCGAGCGCCGATTCCGGGGGCGATCCGGAGTGCGATTCAGTCGCCGAATCCGACGATCGAGGCGAAGTCCTCGGGCACCAGGCTGGCGCCTCCGACGAGCGCTCCGTCGATATCGGGCTGGGCCATCAGCTCGGTCGCGTTGCCCGGCTTGACCGAGCCGCCGTACTGGATGCGCACCGACGACGCGACGGCGTCGTCGTACAGGTCGATCAGCTTGGCTCGGATCGCCGCGCACACGGCCTGCGCGTCGTCGGACGTGGCGGTCTTGCCGGTGCCGATGGCCCAGATGGGCTCGTAGGCGATCACGACGTCGGCCATCTGCTCGTCGGTCACGCCGGCCAGGCCCGCCTCGATCTGGCCGAGCACCTTCGACTCGGTGTCGCCGGCTTCGCGTTCGTCGAGGGTCTCGCCGCAGCACATGATCGGCCGCATGCCGTGGGCGAGGATCGCCTTCACCTTGGCGTTGACGTCGGCGTCGGTCTCGCCGAAGATCTCGCGCCGTTCGCTGTGGCCGCAGATGACGTACTTGACGTTGAGCTTCTGCAGGAACACCGGCGACACCTCACCGGTGAACGCGCCAGACGTCTCGTGGTGGCAGTGCTGTGCGCCAAGCGAGAAGTCGAGCTGATCGGCGTCGATCGACGTCTGCACGGTCCGCAGGTCGGTGAACGGCGGGTGGATCGACACCTCGACTTCGTCGAGGGTGTCGGCGGGCACGAGGTAGTGCAGCTTCTGGACGAAGGTGAGGGCCTCGTGATGATCCTTGTTCATCTTCCAGTTTCCGCTGATCAGTGGAACTCTTGCGCTCATCTGGATGCTCACTCCGTGCTCTGTCTCAGTGCGGCGAGGCCGGGGAGATCGCCGTTCTCCAGCAGTTCGAGGCTCGCTCCCCCGCCGGTGGACACGTGATCGACTTCGTCGTCGAGTCGGAACTGGGCCAACGCCGCCGCCGAGTCACCGCCGCCGACGACCGTGAACGCCTTGGTGTCGGCCATGGCCTGTGCGATGGTGCGCGTTCCCGCAGCGAACCGCTCGTCTTCGAACATGCCCATCGGGCCGTTCCAGAAGACCGAGCGTGCGTCGAGGATCACGTCGCTGAACGCCGCCGCCGAGCCAGGGCCGATGTCGTAGCCGATGCTCCCCTCACCGAGCCGACTCCCGAACTGCGCGAACCGGCCGCTCGCATCGGTGCCCGTGATGTCATCGGGAAGGTGGATGGTGGTGTCCTGCGAGCCGGCGCGTTCGAGGAGCTCGCGGCACGTGTCGATCATGTCGGGCTCGTGGAGCGAGTTCCCGATGGGCTTGCCCTGCGCGGCGAAGAACGTGAAGCACATGGCTCCGCCGATCACGATGTGGTCGACGCGCTCCATCAGCGCCTCGACCACGCCGAGCTTGTCGGAGATCTTCGCTCCGCCGAGCACCGCCACGAACGGTCGCTTCGGCTTCTCGCGCATGCCCAACAGGACATCGACCTCCTTCTCGAGGAGCCGGCCCATCGCCGACGGCACGCGGGCCGGCGGACCGACGATCGAGGCGTGCGCCCGGTGTGATGCACCGAACGCGTCATTGACGTAGCCGTCGACGCCGTCGACGAGTTGGTCGACGAACGACTCGGCGTTGCCGGTCTCGCCCGGATCGAACCGCAGGTTCTCGAGGAGGTCGACGCCGGGCGCGAGCTCCGCGAGCCGTGCACGAACGGGACCCATGGAGTACTCGGGTTTTGGCTCGCCTTTCGGCCGGCCGAGGTGGCTCGCGGTGACGACCGACGCACCGCGCTCGGTCAACCACTCGATCGTCGGCAGTGCTGCACGGATTCGGAAGTCGTCGGTGATGGTGCGATCGTCGTCACCATTCTCGACACCGCCCTCCAGCGGGACGTTGAAGTCGGTGCGGACGAGGATCCGCTTCCCCTCGAGCGAACCGAGCCGCTCGGCGAGGTCCTCGAGACGAGGGATGCTCACTTCTTGATCTTGGAGCCGGTGAACAGCGTGATGTCGACGAGACGGTTCGAGTAGCCCCACTCGTTGTC